>CAZSGR010000320.1:0-1524 GCA_964606185.1 uncultured Eubacteriales bacterium | reverse complement strand
GGCTCGACCATCCAGAATTCGATCAAGTGTTTTCTTGTTTTGGATTTTTCCGCTCTGAAAGTGGGGCCGAAGCAATAGACTTTTCCGAAGGCCATGGCTGTGGCTTCGTTATAGAGCTGGCCGCTCTGGCTCAGGTAGGCTTTTTGGTCAAAGTATTCGGTTTCGAAAAGAGTGGTGGTCCCCTCACAGGCGCTCGGAGTTAAAATCGGAGTGTCCATAAGCCGGAAGCCTCTTCCGTCAAAAAAATCACGAATGGCCTTGATGAGTTCGGTTCTGATCTGAAGGATGGCGTGCTGTTTTCGCGATCGAAGCCAGAGGTGACGGTGTTCCATCAGGAAAGGGGTGCTGTGTTCTTTGGGAGTGATGGGATAGTCTTTCGCGACTTGAAGGACTTCTATATCGTCGATGCTGATTTCGAATCCTCCGGGAGCTCTCTTTTCCTCTTTGACACGACCACGGACTATGAGCGAGGATTCCTGGGTGAGAGCATCAAACTTTGTGAAAAGAGGATGATCCTTTTCAGCGCTGAAGACTGTGCCCTGGAGAACACCGGTGCCGTCCCGGATCAGGAGGAAACGGGCTTTCCCGCTCGACCTCTTGTTGTAGAGCCATCCACGGATTTCGACTTCCTGGTCTTTGAAGCCGGCGATGTCTTCAATGTAAACCCATTTCATTTCTGGAAAATTATAAGAGATAAATTAATTAAGGTCAAACCTAACTTCCCTGAATTATTCATAAAATCTGCCGACACCTTTTTCAAAACACCTTTGAAGGATGACAAATAATCTTATGTCGGCATCTTTTCCCCTGCGGGCGAGCCGATCTCACAGCTCCTGCTTTGTTGCGGCCCATTCGCGGTGGTAAACCACAGCTTCATGGCCCGGCGCCTCGCATTAGCAGCAACCTCGACTCGTGAATAATCCACGTTCACCTGAATTATTCATAAAATCTGCCGACACCCTATACAAAAAAGCTCTGAGGGATGGCCTCGACCATTAGGTCCAACCGTTCGCATAGCCTGTCTCATAGATAGCGACAATATTTTCCGCGGGGCTGACGGCTTGAATGTTGTGACAGGGAGCAAGAATATAACCCCCTCCGTTTCCCAGAATACGGAGGTTCTCCAGTACTTCTTCCTTGACGTCATCGACGGTACCGAAGGGGAGAGTCTGCTGGTTGTCCATTCCCCCGTGAAAGACCACACTGTCTCCAAAATCCTGTTTGAGCAGAGCGCGGTCCATGTTTTCGCAGCGCCATTGAATGGGATTCAGGATATCAATTCCGGCCTCGATCATATCCGGAATGATACGGCGGATGCTCCCGTCGTTGTGATGAAAAACGAACGCTCCAGCCTGGTGGACGAGTTCGATGACTTTCTTCATCCTCGAGATGAGGAACTCGTGTATGTGGGCCGGTGAAAAAAGAAGGTCAGCCTGAGCACCCATGTCCTCAGCGACATAGGAGAGCGCCACTTTGTCTGGAATCTGTTCGAGTATGCGTCGGGTATTCTCGTAGCCCAGATGA
>CAZSGR010000319.1:0-1583 GCA_964606185.1 uncultured Eubacteriales bacterium | reverse complement strand
GAATGTCGAGCCCTGACCCATAATACCAGGTCTTCAGGATTTCATCTTTACAGCGTATCTGAAATTTTTATACACTGATGTCCTCCAAGTGGATCAAATGAAGAGTGAAAAAGAATCTCTGGAGTGCCTCTTCTGTCAGAAAAAATTCCCCCTGGATATCTTCTATCCTTTCTGTCCCCAATGCCAGGAGCCCCTCCTCTGCCCTACTCCTCAGAAAAAAAGAACCATTTTCCTGGAAAAGAGTTCTCCTCTGGAAAAGTTCTTTGATTTCCTGCCTCTCTCTCGGGTTGACCCGGGTCTCAGTTTAGGAGAAGGAAATACTCCTCTTGTCAAGCTCGAACGCCTGACGAAATACTTCAATCTCCCTCCGGTCTTTGTTAAAAATGAAGCGGTTAATCCGACTCTTAGCTTCAAGGACAGGGGAACTGCGGTGGCCGTGCAGAAAGCAGCAGCCATGGGAATAGGAAAAATCGGGACCGTGTCCACGGGAAACATGGCTTCTTCGACTGCCGCCTACGGAGCCAGGGCAGGCTTGAACACACTGGTTCTTCTCAAAGAAGATACACCTCTTGATAAACTGCTCATGTCAGGCATTCACAATCCGATACTTATCCAGGTCAAGGGAGATTACGGAGAGCTGTTCACCAAGAGCTTTATCATTGGGAAGAAACACAAAATTTATTTCATGAATTCGGTCGACCCTTTTCGTATCGAAGGTTATAAGATCACAGGGTACGAGATTTTCCATCAACTCAAACGCCAAGTTCCCCGGTTTATCTTCGTTCCCGTGAGCGCAGGAGGTCATTTAACCGGACTTATCAGAGCATTCATGGACCTCAAACAAGAAGGTTTCATCCAGGACTTACCCACAATCGTCGGAGTTCAAGCCCGAGGGTGCTCGCCCATCGTCCAGGCTTATGCGTCTGGAAATCCTCAGGTCAAAAGAATAAAAAAAGCCGAGACAATCGCCCATGCCATATCCAATCCTGATCCTCCAGGAGGCAACATAGCCCTTAAACTGATTCGGGATCACAACGGAATGCTCATCGATGTTTCCGATGAAGACATCTTGGAATCACAGAAAATGCTGGCGGAGCTCGAAGGGATCTTCTGCCAGCCGGCTTCAGCGACTGTTTTGGCAGCGCTGTTGAAACTTTCAAAGGAAATCAAACTCGAGAAAAATAATCCGTTTGTCCTCGTCATCACAGGAAGCGGATTAAAAGCGATGGAATCTGTTGAACCATCCAAAATGAATGTCCATCATGTTCCTCTCTCTAATTTGGATAGGGCGATTGATTCATTGTTATGAAATACACAGCTATCAGGAAAAAAAGAAAACGGCATAAGGAGTTGAACCAATAGTAATCTGAATTATTCAGTACCCGCCTTCATGATTCTTTCGTTAACACTTTTAATGCTCAGTGGTCATCTTATTAATGAAAGGTTGAGATTGCCACGCTTCGCTCGCAATGACACCATCCAGGTTGAGATTGCCGCGCTTTGCTCGCAATGACACAATACAAAATGTCATTGCGAACAGAGTGAAGCAATCTCGTAAAAACAAATGCACTTTTTCCATATGA
>CAZSGR010000318.1:0-1663 GCA_964606185.1 uncultured Eubacteriales bacterium | reverse complement strand
TTTTCAATCTTCTTCGACTTTTTCTTCTTCTGTGTACATTCGCCCCCGACTCTCGTCCTCAAACGCCAGGCAGCACATCAATCGTCCGCACAAACCCGATATTTTTTTGGGGTTGATGACAATCTGCTGCTTTTTAGCCTTCTGAATTGTCACGGGCTCAAAATTCTTCATGAAACTGAAACAGCAGAGGGAGCGCCCACAGACTCCCAGACCTCCAACCATTTTGGCTTCGTCTCGGACTCCCACCTGACGCATCTCAATCCGCATCTTGAACTCTTTGGCCAAATCTTTAACCAGCTGTCTGAAATCAATACGACCGTCTGCCGTGTAATAAAAAATCCCCTTTTTTTCATTGAAAAAGTAACGAACCCTGACCAATTTCATCGGCAAATCTCTGCTATTGATCCTATCCAGACAAAAATCAAAGGCCTTCTTCTCTTTTTTCCTCAACCACTTGAATTTTTTCTTGTCCTCTTCCGTGGCCAGGCGTATAACATTCACAGCATCCTTGGCCGCTTTTTGATGAGCACAGACTTGGCTCGAATCGTCTATGACCACAGCCAAATCTCCACCCAATTCTGATTCAACAATACAAAAATCTCCACGCTTCAATTCCTCTTTTCCCTTTTTCGCTCTGGATATCCTTCCAGAAAGTTCAGATAGGACGCATACGATTTCAGGCATATTCCCATTCCTTAAAATTGGCAAAAAATGAGCTGACGAGCAGATTAACATTGAGGTTCTTATTCAGGCCATAGATGGCGTAATCTACTCTTTCCAGGCATCTGATCAGCCAATCCAGGCTCACCAGCTCTTCTGTCTTCCTGATTTTCTCCTCATAATCCGGGTTCATCAACAGGTTAACATCGCTCTTCTCTTTGAGCAGCACCAAATCCCGGGAGAAGGACGAGAGCATCTCTAATATTTTCTCCCATTCTTCTTTAACCAGAGCTTTATACGAAAAGGCATAACGCCTCAAAAAGAGAGGAAAATTTTCCTTATTGATGAGAGAGAGGAACAGCATCCAGGCCTGTTCTCGTTTCTCCTGGATATCTTCCCAATCCAAACCCAAGGCCTGTTTGAGGTTTCCATGAACAAAACTAGAAATCACCCTGGCTTTTTCCTCCTCATATCCTTTCTCCATCAGGATTTTCCTGATATTCTCTCTTGAGACTGGCGGAAAATTCAATATCTGACACCGAGACTTAATCGTCGACATGATGAGAAAAGGATTATGTGTCACAAGTATAACATAAGAAAAAAGAGGTGGTTCTTCCAGCACTTTTAAAAGAGAATTAGCGGCCTCTTCTGTCATCTTCTCGGCCTCTGTCACAATAAAGACTCTTTTTTTCCCGACCATGGGCTTCAGGTATGCTATTTTCCTAAGAGTCCGCATCTGTTCAATCTTTATCACTCTTCCTTCCGGCTGAATCAGCATGACATCAGGAAAATTACGCGCATTGATCCCTCTGCAGGACACGCAGGTTTCACAGGCATCATCTCTTTTGCGCTCGCAGTTTATAGCTTTAGCCAGCACAAAAGCCATCTCTTCTTTCCCAACTCCCTCGGGTCCACAGAACAGCATGGAGTTTGGAATCTTCTTTTTTTGCAGAGCTTTCTTCAGGATTTTTTTGACACGCTCATGTCCCAGGATATCTTTGAA
>CAZSGR010000317.1:0-1717 GCA_964606185.1 uncultured Eubacteriales bacterium | reverse complement strand
AAGACAACAACACCTTGAGCCTTCAGAGGAGGTTTTAATGTTTTTTTTAGGACCTGTCGGACCGACAGAACTCATTCTGATCATTCTGATCATCGTCATCATCTTCGGTGCCCGAAAGCTTCCGGAATTGGGAAAATCCTTAGGAGAAGGCATAAAGAATTTTCGAAAGTCCATAAGCGGAAAGGAAAAAGAATCCCCTCCAGATAAACCTCAGCCTCCTGCTAAGGAAGAATGAGCCACTCCATTGAAAAACTCGTTCGTACACCAAAAGAAGAAAAAGAGAATTCCTTCATCAATCTTTCCAATCCGCTGAGGCCATTTCCTCAATCATATTTCTCACTGAGAAGAACGTCCTCCCCATCACTAAGCCTAGCCGTTAAAAAGATAAAAACCTGAAAATGCCTATCTATGCCGGGTTTGATTTGGGAGGAACTCACCTGAAATATGGGTTGACCGACTCCACCGGAAACATTATTTTTAACTCGAAGACAGCCACTCCACCCACCATTACAGAGTTGCTTAAACTCCTGGAAAAACTCTGGAATGACCTGAAGAGAAAAGAAAAGAGAAAGGCGGCAGCGATAGGCTTCGGCTTCCCTGGAATCTTCAGCCTTGACCAACAAAGAATCCTTCAATCTCCTAACTATGCAGAGCTCGACAATTTCGACCTCATCCCCGCCCTTTCTGAATTCATAGAAGTTCCATTCTGGGTCAACAATGACGCCAACATGGCCGCATTCGGTGAATACAAATGTGGGGCTGGACAGGGAGCTCACAGTCTCATCTTTCTTACAATTGGAACAGGCCTTGGTGCAGGAATCATCCTTGATGGAAAACTCTGGCGGGGCAAATGTGGGTTTGCAGGAGAGCTGGGACATGTGACCGTCAATCCAGAAGGGGAAGGGTGCAACTGCGGGGGTCAGGGATGTCTGGAGACAGAAGTCTCAGCTCCAAAAATAGTCAGGAATTACAACATGATGAGAAAAAAAGACGAGAAAATATCTGGAGAAGAGGTTTTTGCCAGAGCGAAAAAAGGAGAAATGGCTGCCCGGCAAGCCTTTGCTCAAGCCGGACACTTCCTTGGAATCGGGCTTGGCATAGCCATGAATTTATTAAACCCGGATAAAATTCTCTTGGGCGGTGCGGTTATGTCCGCAGGCAAACTTCTTCTGTCTCCTGCTCTTGAAGAAGTAAAAAGAAGATCATATAAGGCTTCCTATAAATGCTGTACAATCGAGAAAGCATCCCTTGGGAACAAAGCCGGTTTTTTGGGAGCTGCCTTATGGGCAAAGGAACAGTCAACAAAATAGAGAATGATTTCCGCTTAAAACGCCCGCCATTCTTCTTAAAGAAAAAAGGGGGACAGGCAACTTTTTTTGGGGATTGTCCTTTTTAATTCTCATGTTAAGAAGGGATAGGGGCTGTCCCTCTTCTATAATAAAGGCAGCCTATCCCCTTTTTTTTAACTCGCATTTGATTAATCTCAGAAAGCATCTCCAATTCCGTGATGGGCAAAGCTAGGATGGAGTCTCAAGAAAGATCAGGCTGGGTGTTGAGAAAACCGTTTGAAGGCGGAGCGGGCAAGGTTCCTCTCCGCAGGAGAGGAGAGCGAAGCCTGAAACCGAGCAGACTTTGACTCGCTGGGGCAAAGCCTGCGGGTTTTCGATGCACTCAGCCTGATTTATAGCCTGTCCTGTCATCACGGATTTGGAGATGC
>CAZSGR010000316.1:0-1796 GCA_964606185.1 uncultured Eubacteriales bacterium | reverse complement strand
GGCTCCTGGATTGTTCAGTCAGGAACTGACGGGCGAAGAGATCATACAGAAAGTCAATGACCTGTTTAACGTCGATACGAGTTATGGGAAATCAAAGATGACTATAACAACTTCTTCAGGTCAAAAGCGTACCTTTATTTCTGAGTCGTGGAGCAAGGACAAAGGAGAGAAAAACCTGGTGCGCTATCTAGAACCCGCACGCGTAAAAGGACAGGCGATTTTGATGCTGAACAACGCCGATGATATCTGGATGTTTTTTCCGCGGACGCAGCGGGTCCGGAAGCTGGCCACTCATGCCAAGAAACAAAAAATGCAAGGGAGTGATTTTTCCTATGAAGATATGGGTAGCGGAGATGCTTTTATCGAGGATTTCACAGCCATGCGACTTAAAGATGAGAAGATGGAAGGGTATGACTGCTACAAGCTGGAACTCACCCGCAAACCAGACAGTGATATGTCCTACTCGAAAATGATCATGTGGGTGATCAAGGAGAATTTCGTCCCGATAGTTATTGATTACTATGATGAGGATGATCCCAGTTATCATGAAAAAAGATTGACTCAGAGCGATATCCGTGTCATCGACAATATCCCGACCGCAATGAAGATGGTGATGCTCAACAAAAATGATAACACTCAGACTGAAATGGAGCTTCTGGAAGTGAAATTCAACATCGCTCTGGATGATAAAATGTTCACTGAAAGGGAATTGAAAAAATGAAAAAAGGCATCATTTTTTTATTATTCATTTTTGTTTCATTGCCTTCACTCCATGCCCAAGAAGGTGTGGACATCTTTGGATATTTTGAGACTCAAGCGAGCGGCGCGAAAATTCAGGATGAATTCCTGTTCCTTTATTCCAACAAGCTGCGGGTGGATTTAAAATCCAGTTTATCGAGTAAGGTTACTTTTGCCGCCAATTTTGATTACCTCACCTACCACGGCAAGACCCAATGGAACATCCTGGATTTTTTGTCAGACGATATCTTGGCTGAAGTGCCTCCGGGGATGGAGGCATTCTATGTGCTTCCTTTCGAGAACAGGCATTTCCTCGATAACGCTTACATCAAACTTTCCTTTAAGCTTTTTGACCTGACTGCCGGAAAACAGCAGATTTCCCTTGGAACGGGTTATGTCTGGAATCCGATAGATGTCTTTAACATCAAAGAGCTCTTCGACCCGACGTATGAACAGCCCGGTCACAATGCCATAAGATTGGATGTTCCCCTGGGGTCCACATCCACATTCACTGCACTCTTTTCTCCTGAGGATAACTGGCAGAATTCAGCGAAATTGGCTCAGCTCAAAGGAAGAATTTCTCATTTTGATTTTTCAATCACTGCTATCGAAAAAGTCTGGCGTTTCCATGATTACACAGAGATAGATCCGGAGACCACGTATTTTCTGGAGCTTCCGGAAAAACGAGAGTTGCTCGGTGCGAGCACTGCGGGTGAGATCTTCGGATTGGGAGTGTGGGCCGAATACGCGTATAACTGGATGGAGATTTCTGAGGATTTCTATGAGCTTGTCTTGGGAACGGATTACACGTTCAATTTTCAAACCTACCTGATGATCGAGTATTACCGCAACACATTGGGTAAAACTGACTACACTCAATACAGCCTCAATGACTGGATGCGCTCCCTGGCGATGGAACAGAAGTCCATTACCCGCGACCAGGTCTATGCCTTCATCCAGCATCCAGCGACTGATTTGCTGAATGTCGGAATCTCGACGATTTACAGCCTTTCGGATAAGAGTATGGCTTTGGTTCCGACTCTGAATTACAGCTTCTC
>CAZSGR010000315.1:0-1813 GCA_964606185.1 uncultured Eubacteriales bacterium | reverse complement strand
GCAATCCGTTCAAACGCTCCATCTATGTCTTCCACATCCAAAGAGCCGGGCCCCCAGACCTCTTCGAAAAGGTCTGCATAATCCGCATCCTGGACCTTGATGACGACTGTTTTTTTATCTGAATTGTTCATCTCAAGCGGGTTGAGGAACGGTCCCATGGCCTGTTCGGCCAGCGGGTCATCCAACTCGAATCCCGCGGCTCTGCCGTCCCAGAACATCCCTCCGACAAACGTCCCTTCCTCATCCCGATGCAAAACAGGGCTGTCTCCCGCATAAGCGGCTGGGGGTGGCTTGCGGTTCCCGAACCGGCCCTGGACCGCTCCCTCATAGACAGCCAAATTATTATTCACGTCTGAATCAGGGCCTGTCCACCCAACCAGAGGACTGTGGCAGGATGCACAGGACTGTCCGGGTGGAGTGGACAGGCTGGCGTCAAAAAACAGCTTCTTCCCCAGCTCCTCCATGCGAGTCAGCTTCATTATCTCCTCTTTCTTTTTACACGCGAAGAGCATGGCTAGGGAAAGGATCATTGCCCAGGCAACTATTCTTTTTGTATTTGTCATTTTCTCTTCTCCTTCTGGGATTTGAGGGCGGTGAGCCGCTTCCTTGCATCGCCACTTTCGGTGACAGACGTGTCGGCTCCGTTCCAGAGGCTGAGAAACTTCTCATAATGCTCTATGGCTTCGTCTTCCATGCCTTTTTCCTCGTAAATTTTGCCCAGCATGTACAAGCTCATGGCAAATATGTCTCCATACAGAAGCCTTCCTGTTGACAGGGAAACGATCCGTTCATACTCTTTCTGTGCACCATCGAAATCCCCGGCCTCAAAATAAGCTAAAGCCAAAGGTTCAAAAAACAACGCCTGTCCATGTTCTGGATTCATCTGAGAGGGGAGCAGTGCCGCAGCCCGTTTAAAGTGTTGAATGGCTTTATTCAAATTCTTTTCTTTCAGCTCGATCATGCCCAATAAATGCCAGTAGAATCTTTCTGCTTTCCTGTGCATACCACTATCTATAAGCTCTTTAAGCTCATCTGCCGCACGCTGTGCCTCATTCAAAGAATCCATCTCGAGAAAAATCCGCCCTTTAAGATGCATAGCTTCTCTTTGTCTGCTCAGAATACTTGTCTCGGAGGAAATGCTTAATCCCGCTTCACATTCTTTCAAAGCCTTCTCAAAATTCTTTGATTTGAAGTGCAAATAAGCCAAGTACAGATGAAACCCTGAACTCCAATCCGTTTCCCCGAGCAATTCTCCCAGTTCAATGCCCAGCTGAGCCTGCACTTTCGATTTCTCAAACATCCCCTGTAAAAGGTATAATGCGCTGAGCCTGCTTATGCCCTGTTGATGCGCGACTGGCTCCTCTGTCTCCAGCAATTTCTGGTATTCTTTTTCCGCATTGATCAAATCCTCTCTGAAAAGGGAAATATCGCCACTTAATAAAAAATTTCGATAATGATTCGGATTAAGAATAAAAGCTCTCTCCGCTTCAGCTTGTGCCGAATCATAATTTCCCTGATTAAGATAATTGTCAGCCAAATCGAAACGAATATTCACGTTATCTGAAATATCTCTCAAGTAGAGCTCGAGCGCTTCTCTGGATTTATCATATAAACCTTTTGCGGCATAACTTAATGAAATATTCCCATGGGTAAAAACCGATTCATCTCCATTCTGGATATTCATCCTGAAAAACGGGATGGCTCTATCCCATTCTTCTAAAAACAAATATAAGGCCCCTAAGTTGTTATTACCGACAGAATCGTCTGGATAGAGCTTCAGGAGTTCACCATAAGTTTTAAGGGCTTTATCGTA
>CAZSGR010000314.1:0-1814 GCA_964606185.1 uncultured Eubacteriales bacterium | reverse complement strand
TTGCTCATGGTGGAGGCATTGATGGATTCACGGCCCGAGTCGTCCTTCTGCCCAGAGATAATATCGGGATGGTCATCCTCACCAATAGAGGTGGCTCTGCTCTCCCGCCTATCATTTCTAATAATGTGGTTGACCGTTTGCTCGGGCTAGATCAAGTCGATTGGAACAGCCGGGTCAAGAAACAAGTTGAAGAAGGAAGAAAAAGGGCCGAAAAAGCGAAAAAGGAGAAGGATAAGGACCGCAAGCTGAACACCAAGCCGTCTCATCCTCTGGGGGATTATACTGGTGACTATGAGCATCCGGGATATGGCGTGATTTCTATCGTGAAAAAAGGCGACCAGATGACCGCTGAGTACAATTCTATACTTTATACCGTTAAACACTACCACTATGATGTGTTCGAGGTCAATAATGAGATGGGGGATGATTCTTTAAAAGCTTCCTTTTTCAATGATCTCAAGGGCAATATCAGAAGTCTTTCCGTTCAGTTGGAAGAGGCTGTTGAGCCGATCGTGTTCACCAAGATGCCAGAGAAGGCCATGATGGAGAAAAGCTTTCTCGAGAAATTCACAGGAGAGTATATGATCGGAGAAGCCAAGTCGACTGTTTTTCTGAAAGGAGATAAGACTCTCTTTATCTTTGTGCCTGGCCAGCCAGAGTATGAACTGGTTCCTTACAAAGGCACGACATTCAATTTCAAGGTGCTCTCCGGCTTCAGTATTGAATTCATCATGGATGAATCCGGGAAGGTCACAGAAGCCAAAGTGACTCAGCCTAACGGCGTGTTCACAGCCAAGAAGATCAAATAAAGCAAATATGGGATTATAGAAACGTTCCTTTTAGAAAAAGGGGACAGGTTTACGTGTTCAGTAATTAAGTAACATTTTTTGGATATCGTTGCGAGCGAGGCGTGGCAATCTCGTTGAGAGAAATTATATTATTGCAAGAATGAAGATATCTTTTTTATGAGATCCCACGCTCCGCTCGCAACGACACTTCTATCCTCTGTATCATTAATAAAAGTGTTACTTAATTACTGAGCATTAACATCAGGTCCCTTTCAGTCCTTATATTACAAAAAGAGAGGGACTGTCCTCCTTCTTGAAGAAAAAGTGAAGGAAAAGGGGCCTGTCCCCTTTTTCTTCTTTGGCGAACATCTCCGTTTTCCTCAATCAGGCAGAGTGCCCTTATTGGCTTTTTTTATCTTTCACTGAAGGGAATATAGGACTGCACTCCAGTTTCAATTTCTCTTAAAGGATTTATTCAGGTAGAATATTATTTTAGATGTTTTTTAAGTACAGATTGAAATAATGGATAAGGACACAAAAGTAATCAACATCATCCTGATGGGATTCGGTAACGTTGGCCAGGCGTTTCTTCGAGTTTTGAAAGAGAAAAATGAATTGTGCCGGACGCATTATGGTTTGGACATCCGTGTACTCTCAGTGTTCAGAAGCTCAGGCGCATTTTTTTCTTCTCAGTCCATGGAGATTGACGAGATTCTTGAGTATTCGACTTCTTCCCAGAAAAGTCCTGATTGGAAGCCAGATCTGAAACTCACATCAGTGCTCGAATCTTCCGAGCCAGGGGTGCTTGTCGAATGCACTCCTTTTGGCAGCCAAAGCGGGGAACCTGGCCTCAGTCATATCCGTGATGCGTTGGAATGGGGATGGCATGTCGTCACGGCCAATAAGAGTCCCCTTGTTGTCGATTTTCAGACTCTCTGCAAGAGAGCCAGTCAGAATCATGTGGCACTAAAGTTCAGTGGTGCCACGGCGGCTGCGCTTCCCACTCTGGATGTGGCCCTCTATTCT
>CAZSGR010000313.1:0-1841 GCA_964606185.1 uncultured Eubacteriales bacterium | reverse complement strand
AAAACGTGATGAACCTTGGTACCAAAATGACTATTATAAAGCTCAGAAAAGGAGGCTAATAAGAAAGTACTTGCATCACATCATCATAGAAGGAATTTCGTTTTTGTGCTTACATCAAATCTCTAACGATTTCCCCCAGTTTCCATCCTCTGACAGCTTTAATAAGATTATCACATCAAAACCGACAAGGTTAAAGCTTCAACAAGTGGCACAATTCAACCAAAACCTACAAACCAATAAGTTCAAGATAGACTTCTCCATGGGATCAGCAAAGAGCAGCCAAGAAAGCTCTTAAAAATATTCCCTGCTCCCCTCAGCAGCCATCAGGAGTTCGTGCTGGACATGATGAGGAGGAGGCCTTTCGGCTTCGTAGGACAGTTCGAGATGATCCGCAAAGTCTACGAAGGGGTTTTGCACAACTCCAATGTCTCGCGGTACTGCTCCAGTGCCTGTTCAAAATTCCCCAGGTTCGATTCAATGTCCGCTAACGTGATTAGTGAAACCAGACTTTGCGCGCATAGACTTGACAATAATACTAATTTTGTGCATAATAACTCCAAAATGAGACTCAAAATGGAATTAATAGACCGATATTTAAAAAAAACAGATGAAAGTTTTTTTCTCTTCGGCCCCAGAGGGACGGGAAAATCAACATGGATTGGGATGGTCTTTGAGGATCCATTTATCGTTAACCTTCTTGAACCAGATACCTTCCGGCGGTTCGCAGCAAGACCGGAAATCCTGCTGGACGTCGTTCGCGGACTGTCAAAACAGAGATCTGTCATTATCGATGAGGTTCAGAAGGTTCCAGAGATGCTCGATGCTGTCCATCAGCTTTTAGAAGAGAAACGCGGGCTCCAGTTCGTTCTAAGCGGATCGAGTTCGAGAAAGCTTAAAAGAACAGGAAGCGACCTTTTGGCTGGAAGAGCCGTCATGAAAACGATGCATCCGTTCATGGCGTCTGAACTCGGAGAGCGCTTCAGCTTGGACGAGGCGTTACATAATGGCTTGCTGCCGGTTATTTTTGCTTCATCCTCACCGAAAGAATCCCTGAGAAGCTATACCGCTCTTTATCTTAAGGAAGAGGTTCAATTGGAGGGATTCGTCCGTAATATTGGAAACTTTGCCCGTTTTTTAGAGGCCGTGAGCTTTTCCCATGCTTCCGTTCTGAATATCAGCAATCTCGCACGTGAATGCGAAGTGGAACGTAAGACGGTAGAAGGGTATATTTCTATTCTCGAGGATTTGTTGATTGCTTACAGGCTTCCCGTTTTTTCCAAGCGGGCAAAACGTGAAGTCAGCCGACAACCCAAATTTTATCTTTTTGATGCAGGGGTATATCGTTCGTTAAGGCCCTGGGGCCCGCTCGACAAACCACAGGAAATCGATGGAAGTGCATTGGAGGGGCTTGTGGCTCAGCATCTCAAAGCATGGATAGCCTACGGGAAGGAACGGTTCGAGCTTTACTTCTGGAGGACGCGTTCTGGTGTGGAAGTGGATTTCATCGTTTATGGCGAGGACGGATTCTGGGCCATTGAAGTAAAGAATTCTTCCAAAGTTAGGGATGAGGATCTCCGGCCTCTCCGTACTTTCCGAAAAGATTTTCCGGAATGCCGCCCTCTCTTGCTTTACAGGGGTTTTGAACGCCTTTTGAGACATGGAATCCTTTGTCTTTCCTGTGAGGAATTCCTCCACCAGCTCTGTCCGGAGAGACCTCTGGACGCAGGTATTTAGAATTTTTCTGGCTTTTTTAAGATTTGCTGATTCGATTATTCCAGGAATATCAAGGCTGCAAGGCCTCTTCCCACAATCTGGCCCGGTTTTGTAATCATCCCTGCTGC
>CAZSGR010000312.1:0-1883 GCA_964606185.1 uncultured Eubacteriales bacterium | reverse complement strand
TGAAGTGTTTGTGTCGAGGATAAGTGGCGACAAGGTAGTTATAGACAATGCAACAGGATTGATGTGGCACCAGTCCGGTTCAGAAGAATTCATGACATATACGAAGGCAAAGAAGTGGTTAGAGCGTTTGAACATTGATAAGTATGCGGAGTATTCAGACTGGCGGCTACCTACCCTAGAGGAAGGAGCATCCCTTATTGAGAACGAGAGGATGAATGGAGAGCTTTTTATTGATCCTGTATTTTCAGATAAGCAGAAATGGATATGGACAAGCGATAAGGTGAGTAAGAAAGGCCAGAATTGGGTTGTAAATTTTGAGTACGGCGGCTTCGTGAGTAGCGTCGGCATCGAGTTCTATGTGCGACCAGTGCGTATTGTGAAGTGGAAACAAAAATCTGAGTAGAGAGTTTTTGTGGATGAAAAATTTAAGAGCGTAGGCCAGATTACGTTGCTTCCGATTATAGAAAAAGCATGTTAGCCACATAGAAGCGGCTTATATTGACGCCAAACATCAAGGATTTTCTCATTAAGCCCAAGTCCGCGAAAAAATACTAACATTGGAATTGGACTAAGATCCAAGGAGCAGATCAAAATAAGGACTTGGACACATATTGCGGATGATACCTGTATCTGTTACTATGAGCATCCAACAGCATAATGTCACTTCAATTAAGGATGAACAATCATGCAGTGTAAACAAAAATCAAACCATCTTCTCCAGCTACTGAAGACCTCCATATCCCTGGCAACAGCTTTATTGCTGTTTTTTTGGGTATCGGGAACAACAGCGTTTTCAATCGGACCTCCTTCATCCGGCCAGGAACTGGAGCCCATCGAGACCCTGGTCCAGGTTGGTCAATACCGTCTGAATTTCAAGGTCATCAAAGGCGGCAACCTGACGATTCTTCTCGAAAGCGGCGGAGGCAATGACTCGAATGAATGGAATAGAATGGCACCCGATCTTGCGCAAAAAACCGGAGCCACCGTAGTCTCCTACGACCGGGCCGGTTTAGGAAAGAGCGACCTGCCCGAAACTCCATATGATATGCACGAAGAAATCGACTGGCTCTGGCAGGGACTCAAACAACTCGAGCTGGATAAGAATCTCATACTGGTGGGCCATTCCTACGGCGGCTGGTTGATTCGCTTATTCGCCAATGATCACCCCGATGCCATCCGGGGCATGGTGTTTGTAGATGCGTTCACAACTGAATTCGTCGATGCGCTCGGCCTGGAGTATCTCGATAACCACCCCATGATGGGAAAGCTTCCATTTCCCACGACACATCCGGAAAAACTAACAAAAGTCCAACGGGCTCTAGTCCGTATAGTCGGAGAAGGCTTAGGTTCCAAGGTCAAGGTCATGCGGAATACATCTGTCCCTAAAGATATACACGTTCGGGTCATCACCTGTGGCAAAGGATTTCTTCCAAAATCCGAAGAGCGAGAGGCCTGGCGGCAATCTCACGAACAGATGGCGGCATCGATCGAGGGGGCAGTCCTGCGTGTAGCCGAAAAAAGCAGCCACATGGTTCCCTGGATGCAGCCTGACATCATTATCGAAGCCGTGACAGAAATCATTAGCTTGATAAAAGAAAAATAGGAAATCCCTTCGGAACCATCTCTCCTTCCCTACTTCCTCAAATCCTCCGACCGGTCAAAAGGGATCTGATACCTCTTCAATATCAACTCATTCCTGGCATCCATCGTCTTCTTATCCAGCACGATCTCCTTCCCTCTTTCATCAATAAACACATGGTACGCCCCATTATTCCCTTCAACTGCCGCAATTAAATCTTCCAGAGTGGAAATCTTTTTTCCATTCACGCGAGAAATCACAATATCCAGCAAATCATGATAACCGACATTGATCTCATCGGCCA
>CAZSGR010000311.1:0-1918 GCA_964606185.1 uncultured Eubacteriales bacterium | reverse complement strand
TGTTTGAGAAAGCTCAGGCCAGTGGATTCCGAAAACACGCCACTTTTGCCCCAGCGAGTCAAAAGCGGCTCGGTTTCAGGCTTCGCTCTCCTCCCCTCTTTGGTGAGGAACCATGCCCGCTCCGCCTTCAAACGGTTTTCTCACCCACTGCCCTTCGCTTATACACCGAGAAGGTTGACGAGGGAATGGCGTGAAAAATCTGACTGGAGCAAGGACATCCCTGAATGTTATCTGCTCATTTACCCACACAAAATGGAAGAGAACCATTCATTTTTAAGTGCTGCAGGGATAAGGGCGTTTAGCGTTTCTCTTTTTTCCCCTCTTTCCAGGCCCTGTACCTGGCAATATAATCCTGAGTGACTTTTTCCGGTTTGAGTAACAGGTAACTGGCATAATTGGTCAAGTGACCTTTAAGATATACTTCCTGGGGGAGTGAATCAAATTCCTCATCTTCGATGCTTTCAAGAAGCTCCATGCGAATCTTGGTATCGAGGGATACTTCGAATAATTGTATTCCCATTTTTTCTCTTATCTGCTTTAAGACGGAACCGCTGTATGATTCTTCCTCTGTTTTTTCCTCTGTGGGATCATCGTCAGAAGCAACAGATCCTGTATGAGAAGGGGAAGAGCTATGCCGTTCCTTTAAAATCTCCATGAGTTTCTTGAAGGCTTCCTCGACCTGCTCAAGGATTTCCTTCCTATCCTTTTTTGAAAACTCATCCGCGATTGGAGATATGACGACAGAGTCAGTCGAATACAGCTTTTTCAGGCGATTGTAGGCATTCCTGATCTCCAGTATCGTGGAATCAGGAGAAATCTCGAGAATTTCAAAATACTTCTTGAGTTCTTTATCAAACATATTTAGCTTCTTGAAATCTTCATCTCTCTCTCATAGAGAAGATTCTCAGTGAAAACTCCGATCTCTTTGGCTACACGCGATAATGAATAATTCAGCATCAGGGGCCGCCTCTCGCGGATGGACCTCCATACAGCATCATCATACTCAATATAACCGGCAAACTGAGCATTTATTCCCAGATACTTCATGAAAATACTCTTCATGGAAGACCCAATAAGGATATCCTGACTGCTTCGTATCTTGTTCAACACCAGATAAACCTTAAAATCATACAATTCTTTATCGAGTATATCCCTTAAATAAGAGAAGCTTTCTTTGAGACTATCAATGAGTTCCTTCAAGCTTTTAATATTGTGTTTTTCCCTCTGTTCCCACATGTGTTCGACAATTTCCTTAAAACCGTAGGTTCTCAAGGCCATCCTTATTTTCCTGAATAATGCATTCTTCACAAAATGATACATGTTTTCAATGGCAATGATTTCTGGCTCCAGGACAGCAATCCTCTTGTCAGCCATGAGGAATGTATCGATGGTGTTATTATGGCTCCCTCCTCCCAAATCAATGATGACATATTGTTTATTCAGTTTCACGATGTGTCTGAACAGCTTGAGCTTCTGAGTGAATTTAATGCTGTCAGATGCCAGGGAATGGACATCTCCAGTTATGAGGGACATATTGTCCACACCGGTTTTCATAGCGAGCCTGGAAAGAGGGATTCCCGTTTCAAAAAAATTGGTCAGAGATTTTTTCGGTCTGTTTATGCCCAGCAACGAATGGAGGTTGGCCCCACCGATATCGACGTCTATCAATACAACCTTTTTTCCGGCTTTCGCCAGAAAGATGCCGATACTGCTGGTTAAAAAAGTCTTTCCAGTACCCCCTTTGCCTCCACCGATCGCCCAGATATTCCCTTCCTTCATTTCTTTCAATTTATCCACTTTATGGAAAGAATCTGTATGTTTTTCTAAACAATATAATAAATTGGGCTCATGCGTCAACCTCCCCTATCAAAAACAAATCACAGAGTATTCAAGACATCTCTATGTCCCGGGAACCAAG
>CAZSGR010000310.1:0-1955 GCA_964606185.1 uncultured Eubacteriales bacterium | reverse complement strand
ATGGGTAATAAAAGAAAGTAGATATGTTTAAAAAGATACTGATTGCCAATAGAGGGGAGATAGCGGTCCGGATTATCAAAGCCTGTCAGGAGATGGGTATTTCGACTGTGGCCGTCTATTCAGAAGCGGACCGGGAGAGTCTTCATGTGCAGATGGCAGATGAGGCGTTCTGCATCGGCCCGGCTCCGGCCGTGGAAAGCTACCTTCGTATGGATGGGATCATCCAGACGGCTCACGCGGCAGGTGCCGAAGCTATCCACCCGGGCTACGGGTTTCTGGCTGAAAACGCGGAATTTGACCGGCTCTGTGAAAAAGAAAAAATTATTTTTATCGGACCCAATTCTAAAGCGTTGAAACTTGTCGGGGATAAAGTCCGATCACGACAGACAATGGAAAAGGCCGGAATCCCGATTATTCCCGGGATGAAGAGAATCCCAAAGGATTTCTCCGAGTTTGAGTCAGAAGCGAAAAAGATCGGCTACCCGGTGATGATCAAAGCATCTGCCGGAGGCGGCGGGAAGGGAATGAGAGTCGTCTCCCGCCCGAAAGACCTGAAATCCTCCCTCGAGGCTGGGATGAGAGAGGCTAAGTCCGCATTCGGAGATGAGTCGGTTTATCTGGAAAAGTTTATCGAAGAGCCGCGGCATGTCGAGTTTCAGGTTCTCGCTGACAACCATGGTCATGTGGTGCACCTTTTTGAGAGAGAGTGCTCCATCCAGCGGAGACATCAGAAAATCGTGGAAGAGACTCCTTCTCAAGCGCTGACTCCCGAACTTCGCCTTCTCATGGGAGAAACAGCAAAGAAAGTCATGAAGGTTTCCGGATACAACAATGCCGGAACAGTCGAGTTCCTCCTGGATAAGGATAGGAATTTTTATTTCCTCGAAGTTAATGCCCGCCTTCAAGTTGAGCATCCCGTCACAGAGCTGACAACAGGTGTGGATCTGGTCCACCAGCAGGTCTTGATCGCTTCGGGAGAAAAGCTTCCCTTTAAACAGGAAGACCTGACTCAGAGAGGTCATTCTATCGAGTGTCGGATCTATGCAGAGGACCCACTCAATAATTTCCTCCCTTCTTCAGGCAAGGTTCTCTTTCTTAAAGAGCCGAAAGGCCCGGGAGTCCGCCATGACTGCGGAATATTCAGCGCCAGCAATGTTCCGATCTATTATGATCCGATCCTGGCCAAGCTCATTGTCTGGGCAGAAAACAGAGAAATGGCCTGCCATAGAATGGTCAATGCCCTGGGAGATTATGTTATCCTGGGGATAAAAACAACGATCGATTTTCTCAGAGATGTCATTGCCCATCCTCAGTTCAAGGCGGGTAACACCACAACGAGCTTTATCGAGAAACACCTGGGCGCTTGGGAAAGTAAAACAAAGACTGAAGAAAGTTTGACACTGGCTTTGATCGCTTCGGCCTTTGACAATCTCAATCAAACGCACACCGCCTCGGGTGTAAACAGGGTGGCCGCGCGGAAAGAAGTTTTCTCTCCCTGGCAGTCTCTCGGCAAATGGCGGCTTGGAGGGAGGAAGTAAAGTGGAATTCGAATTTTTAATAGATAACGAATTGTGCAAAATATCTCTTGAGAAGAAAGAGAATGTCTTTGTCGTTTCGGATGGTGAGAAAACGTATGATGCGGACATCCAGTTTATTTCACCGAACGCCCTATCCATTTTGATCGAGGGACAGTCCCATCTGGTCTATCTGGCCAGTGATGCGGACAGAAAGTACCTTTCCCTTGAAGGGCACCAGTTTATCGTCCAGGAATCCCAGGCAGGGGAAAAAGAATTCGGAAAGGGCGAGGAAAAATCTCACGAAGACGAGCTGTTGGTGAAAGCACCCATGCCGGGAAAAGTGATAAAAATAAATGTTTCGGAGAATGATGAGGTCCGGAAGAATCAGACGCTGGCCATCGTCGAGGCCATGAAAATGGAAAACGAGATAAAATCCAC
>CAZSGR010000309.1:0-1983 GCA_964606185.1 uncultured Eubacteriales bacterium | reverse complement strand
TTTTGTCTTGATATCCCTGTACGTCCGGTACGAATTCAGCTATGACCGGTTCCACACAAACGCTAAAAATATATACAGAGTGCTCGTCGACACGCGCGAGACCTTCATGGGAAAATCCCAGGTCACCGTCACACCCGGTCCTCTGGCCTCGGCCATGCAGGAGGAGTTTCCTGAAGTATTGAAAGCCACAAAAGTCGAATCCGAAAGGGTTGTGATGAGATACGGGGAACATCGGTTCGCTGAGAATCACATCTACTATGTCGACCCCGCCTTCCTCGATATTTTCGATTTCCCTCTGTTGGCTGGGGATCCTAGAACAGCCCTTAGTAAGCCCAACTGTCTCCTTATCAGCAAAGACATGACCGAAAAATACTTTGGCCAGGAAAATCCCCTGGGCCAAACGATCCATGTCGATGAGAAGGATTACCAGATAACAGGCGTATTGGAAAATATCCCCGGCAATACACATTTCCGCTTCGATTTCCTGGCTTCGTTCTCTTCTCTGGTCGATCTCCATGGCAGAGATCGTATTTACAGATGGAACAGATGGAGCTACCGCACTTATGTCCTTCTCCACGGGCAGGCCGACACCGTTTTTCTTGAAGATAAACTGGTCGATTTTTTAAAGAAAAATTACAGGAAGGATGCCACACAAACACTCCGTCTCCAATCCGTGGCGGACATCCACTTCTACACTAAGGCCAATTTTGAGATTGAGCCGACTGCAGATATTCGTAATGTCTATCTTCTGTCGGCCATCGGCTTTTTTATCCTGCTCATTGCCTGTTTTAACTATATGAATCTGTCCACAGCCAGGGCAACAAGCCGAGCAAAAGAGATCGGGATGCGGAAAGTCATCGGAGCCAACCGGATGCAACTCATCCGGCAGTTCCTGGGCGAGTCGATTCTGTTCTCTTTGATATCTTTTCTATTTTCCATGATGCTGGTCAAGCTTCTCCTGCCCGCCTTCCGGGTTTTTATCGATAGAAAACTGGAGGCTGGATTCATCCACAATGGGATTTTGATGCTGACTTTGCTCGGTCTGGTCCTGTTTATTGGTTTCATTTCCGGAAGCTATCCCTCTCTGGTCCTTTCTTCCTTCCAGCCGACAGCCGTACTCAAAGGGACACGAATGCCTAGTTCACGGAGTTCATCCTACTTCCGAAACTCGCTAGTCGTCAGCCAATTCGCCATCTCTGCGGCTCTCATTTTTTGCACGATCGTTGTCTTCAACCAATTACACTTCATGCGAAACAAGGAGCTGGGCTTTGTCAAAGATCATGTCGTGACCGTTCCGAATCCTGCGAGAGGTGACGAAACATTAAAAAATAAACTCCGGCAAAGTGTACATATTCTGGATGTTGCCTCATCCGACTATCTTCCCCACGATATCTCAGGTGCCAGCTTTGGAGAGTGGGGCGGGCACAATCCGGAAGAAAGGCTTATCGTTTACAGAAACTGTGTGGATGCCAATTTCTTGAGCTTCTACAATATTCCGGTTGTTCTAGGAAGAGGATTCGCAGAGGAATACAGCGATAAGGAAGGACAGGTCTATATCCTCAACGAAGCGGCAGTAAAGGCCATCGGCTGGGATGATCCGATCGGAAAACGGTTCGGGTTTAGCGGAGAGGATGAGAAGGGCGTTGTCGTGGGTGTGGTCAAAGATTTCCATTTTGCCCCTCTCCATCTCAATATCGAGCCGCTTGCATTAACGCCAAATTCAGAAAGAATCAATTGGCTCTCCATTAAAATCAGTCCCCGGAACATTCCAGAAACCCTGGCCTTTATCGAAAGGACCTGGAAGGGACATTCCCCTGAAGGAGATTTCAGCTACACCTTCCTGGATGACCGTTTGGACCGGATGTACCGGACCGAGGAAAAGCTGGGAAAAACATTTTCCATCTATACCTTTATTGCCCTTTTTGTGGCCTGCCTTGGTTTGTTCGGGTTGGCTTCTTTCACGACAGCGCAGAGGACAAAGGA
>CAZSGR010000308.1:0-2033 GCA_964606185.1 uncultured Eubacteriales bacterium | reverse complement strand
CACAAACAGGGGGTTGGTTGATGTGGATAAGTTTCAATTTGTGGATTTGTATTAATCAAATGTCAAATGGGGACGTTCCCTTACTTCCAGATTAAACTTCACTTTTTATAGAGAGTCAGACCATGGCCCAGCGGATAAAGCCCTGGAAGGGAAACAGGCAGTTTGCCCTTTATATCAATTTCGCCAAAGAGAGCTTTTGCTGCCGCTTTTTGCGCCGGATCGGCCCATCTGTAGGCACACAGGTAGCCATCGACTTCAGGAAAATGGCGCAAAAAATAAGGGCTTCCGAATGATATCACGATAACAGGAGTGGAGTTCTCTGCAGCCTCCTGTATGAGCTGGAGATGCTTCTGATTCAGGCCGACACTTCCTTTCCAGGCGCGAAGAGAGGAAAAAAGAGCAAAGACAAGAACATCCGCTTCACGGGCTTTTTCCATTCCTTCCGCTAAGAATCCGTCTCCCGTGAAGGCATCCGCATAAAAAGTGATGGCCTCCGGACTTCTTTCGAGGATTTCTCTTATAAAAGTTCTACCGTCAAAATAGCCTCCCGCATCACTGCTTAGAGAAAAAACAGCGATTTTTTTATCCTCTCCAAACAAGGGAAGAACGGTTCCATTATTCTTGACCAGAGTGAGTGAATCCTCGAATACACGATCCGCCTTCAGTAGATGTTCCTTTGTGGCCACTCTCTGATCCAGTGTTTTTGTGTCCACTAACTTCTTCTTATGAAGGCCCATACGAGCTTTTACTTTTAAAATCCTTTTAACAGAAATATTGATCCTTTCCTCTGTGATCTGCCCCTCTCTCACAGCCTGGATGAGGGAGTCAATGACTTCATCTGTCTTTGGCGGAAGAAGAATCATATCCACTCCGGCTTTCACAGCAATGAGCGCTGCCTCTTCAGGTTCATAAAGAGTCGTCACTCCCCCCATCCCCATGGAATCCGTAACAATGAGTCCGTTAAAATCCAGCTCACCCCTTAAAAGTTCGGTCATGATGACCGGAGAAAGAGTGGCAGGGAGGTCGGGTGTGGAATCCAAAGCCGGTATATGGAGATGGGCAGTCATGATAGCCTGCACTCCAGCCTCGATAACCTGTTTAAACGGGAAGAGTTCAACTCTATTCAGGCGATCTCTGTCTCCTTTGATGACCGGAAGAACACTGTGAGAGTCCTGGTCTGTATCCCCGTGGCCGGGAAAATGTTTGGCGGTGGCAATAAGGCCATTCTCCTGGCACCCTTTGATGAAGGCTATGGCCAGCCGGCTGACCTGGGCAGGATCTTCACCCAGAGAGCGGGTGTTGATAATCGGATTGTCCGGGTTGATGTTCACGTCGACCACAGGAGCATAAGTCATATGTACTCCTAATGCTCGGCCTTCCAAAGCAGTGATCTCACCCATGAGGTAGGCATCCTCTTCAGACCAGGTCGCCCCTATTCCCATAAGCGGAGGAAACAGGGTCGCACCTGTAATCTGATTCCCAACACCCCTTTCAAAATCTGAAGCAATTAAAAGAGGGACTTTCGCTAGTTTCTGGAAGGAATTCGTTAGATAAGCCGTTTCGTAGACTTCACCTCCAAAAATGATCAAGCCACCGATTTTCCTTTCCGCAACTAAATACTTGAGCCGTTCGAAATAATCGCTATCTTTATTCACGAAATGACCTGAATATCTCCAGGCTACCATCTGGCCGATCTTCTCCTCAATACTCATCTTTTTCAGAATTTTATCCACCCATTTGACCCCTGTGGCTCCGAAAGTGAATTTGGGGCTTTCCACTACACGCGCACAGTTCACTACTAGTAAGAGAAGGAAAAAGAGCAGACTCAATGAAAAAGCATTTGTGGGTTTTTTCATTTTTGATTGTCTCCCGCAATAAGTTTCGGACTCAAGATGCTTAAATCTCATTTTATCTTAAAGTTTCATCTTTACTGATATCTCGGAGTCTTCCCATCTGCATGGACAGAGACTTCTTTAGCCTGAATTATTCATAAAATATGCCGACACCCTTCATATTCCTCTAAAAAGGGGACA
>CAZSGR010000307.1:0-2048 GCA_964606185.1 uncultured Eubacteriales bacterium | reverse complement strand
AGAGGTTCTTCATAGACTGACGGCTGTTTGATTAGAGTTCTGCAGAAAAGGAGAGTTGAGGTTATCCTTAATGCCTGTGTGCATCCATGAGTGAAACGTCCATCATAATAACCAGAGACTTGACCAAATATTTTACTCCCTCGACCAACCTAATCGATTTTTTGCCTCGAATGTTCTCAAAAAAACCTGTTGTTAAAGCAGTAGAGGGAGTGACTATCGATGTAAACCCAGGAGAAATCTTCGCGCTTCTGGGTCCAAACGGAGCTGGAAAGACCACATTGATCAAGATGCTGTGCACATTAATCTTCCCGACAAGGGGAGAAGCTATTGTTGATGGATACAATATAACAAGGGATGATGAAGCCGTTAGAAGGTCAATAGGACTGGTGACAGGAGAAGAGAGGAGTTTCTACTGGAGGCTCACGGGTAAGCAGAATTTGAAATTTTTTGGAGCTCTCCACGGCCTAAAATCGGATGAAGTCCAGAAAAAGATAGAGCCCCTTGTTGAGTTGCTGGATATGCAGGAATATGTCGACGCGAGGTTCAATGAATATTCCACAGGGATGAAGCAGCATCTGGCTGTAGCGAGGTGTCTTCTGAGCGGCGCAAAAATACTTTTCATGGATGAACCCACGAAAAGCCTTGACCATTCCAGTGCTGAGAAGCTTCGCCGGTTCATTAAGGAAAGAATAGTGGGCCAGGAAAAGAAAACAGTCGTGTTCACGACGCATATCCTGAGAGAAGCGGCAGATTTTGCGGATAGAGTGGCTCTCATGGACAGGGGAGTCGTCAAAGCCTTGGGCACACTTTCAGAATTAAAAAAGAAAACAAAAGTTCCGGAAGCCACGATTGAAGATATCTTTAAATATTTTATTTAGGATGATTGAGAGGATGCTCGAGTGTTCTTAACAAAAGCCGCGGCGTTCATTAAAAGAGATTTTTTAACGGAGATAAGTTATAAATCCGCCTTTTTGATGAATCTCATCGGAGTATTCTTTTCCGTGCTGACTTTTTTCTTCATTGCCAAGCTATTTGGCAAAGCCGCGGCTCCCCATCTTCTGGAATATGGGGGAGATTATTTTCCGTTTGTCCTGATAGGTATTGCCTTCTCCACCTTCCTGGGTGTCGGCCTGGGGACATCTGCGGGAGCACTCAGGCAAGAGCAGATGATCGGGACGCTGGAAGCCATGCTGATCACGCCGACCAGAGCGACTTCAATCGTCATCTATCTTTCCCTCTGGAATTTCATTTACTCTTCATTCAATATTCTTGTCTATCTTTTTATCGGAAGATTCATCTTCGGTATCAAGTTCAGCCTCTCTCACCCTCTATTGATTGTAGTCGTTTTTTTCTTGTCGATCCTTTCTTTCAGCAGCCTGGGCATCATCTCTTCCTGCTTTGTCATGGTTTTTAAGAGAGGGAATCCGGTTAACTGGATTGTCTCCAGTTCATTCGACCTTTTGGGTGGAGTGTATTATCCCATAACGATACTGCCCGGACCTCTTCAAGTCATCTCGCACGCTCTTCCCATAACTTATGCGCTGCAAGCCCTGAGAGGGATTCTTCTTACCGGTTACTCCTTTACCCAAGTGAGGACTGAAATCTTGGCATTGCTCGGGTTTGCTTTGGTTTTGTTCCCGCTGTCTGTCCTGCTGTTTGAGTTTGCCTTGAAATGGGCAAAAAAAGAGGGCAGCTTAAGTCAATATTAGTATTAGGGGACGTTCCCCAAAGTAGAAAAAGTAGAAAAAGGGGACAGGCCCCTTTTTTTGGGACTGTCTCTTTTAGTCATTATTACAAAAAAAAGAGGGACTGTCCCCCTTCTTTTTAAAATGGGCCTGTCACCTTTTTCATTAATGAATGTCATTGCGAGCGAAGCGTGGCAACCCCTTAGAATGAGATGAAGTCATAATAGGAATAAAGTCTCTTTTTATGAGAATGCCGCAATCCCTTCGGTCGTCCGCAATGACACATAATTCTAACGGGATTGCCACGCTCCCTTCGGTCGTCCGCAATGACACATAATTCTAACGGGATTGCCACGCTCCCTT
>CAZSGR010000306.1:0-2058 GCA_964606185.1 uncultured Eubacteriales bacterium | reverse complement strand
CAATCTCTCCTGGCCAACATCATTGACAGCCGGTACCAGGGAATCGTCTACCCTGTCAATCCCAAGGCCAAAGGAATACTCGGCATCAAGTGCTACCGCAATGTCATCGAAATCCCTGATGTGGTCGACCTGGCTGTAGTCATCGTCCCTCCGCAATTCGTTCCAGAAGTTCTGGAGGAGTGCGGGAAAAAAAATATCAAAGGCGCCATTGTCATATCCGCCGGGTTTAAAGAGATCGGAGGAAAAGGAATAGAACTGGAAGATGAAGTCAAAAAAATCATCGCCAAATATGATATTTCCCTGTTCGGTCCGAACTGCTTGGGTGTCATCAACACTGACTCTGTCTCATCCATGAATGCGACATTCGGGACCCAGATGTCCGAAGAAGGAAACATTGCCTTCCTGTCTCAAAGCGGCGCCCTGTGTGTGGCTGTGCTGGATTATGCCATAGAGGCGAACATCGGCTTTTCAAAGTTTATCAGCATGGGGAACAAGGCCGGACTGACTGAGAACGAGCTTTTGCTTTATTTGAAAAACGACCCGAAAACAGATGTCATCCTTATGTATCTTGAAGACCTAGCGGACGGAAGAGAATTCATGAATATTGCCCGGGAAATCACGAGCAGCCCGACCAACCCCAAGCCCATAATCGCACTCAAGGCGGGCCGGACCCTACTCGGAGCCAGAGCCGCTTCATCCCATACCGGGTCGCTGGCTGGCTCGGACAAAGTCTATGATGCCATATTCAGCCAGTGTGGAGTCCTGAGAGGAGAAACACTGGAAGAAATCTTTGATTATGTCAAAGCCTTTTCCAGTCAACCCCTGCCTAAAGATGGGAATGTCGCCATCGTCACCAATTCAGGAGGCCCGGGAATCCTGGCCACTGACTCCTGTATCCGCTATGGGCTAAACATTACCTCCTTCAGTCCTAGTACAGTCAAAATTTTGAAAAAAATACTGCCTCCAACAGCAAGTTTGAACAACCCGATCGATCTAATCGCAGAAGCACAGCAGGAGCAGTATGAAGAGACTCTCAGAGAAATATTCAATGATAAAAACGTTGATTCTTCCATCATTATTCTCACTCCCACTGCCTTTACGGACGTGGAGAAAATCGCCGAGACAATAGTCAGAGTTGCCCAAGAATTCAAAAAACCTGTCCTCTGTTGTTTTTTAGGAGTGTACGATGTCTCCAGCGGAATCGAAATCCTGGAAGAAAACGATATTCCGGCTTACCGGTTTCCTGAATCGGCAGCCAGAGTCCTTTCCGAGATGACAAAATTCACCTGGTGGCTCCGCCGGCCTCAGACCGGGATAAAAAAATTCAAGGTGAATAAAAGCAGAGCCAAAAAAATTATAGATACAATCAAAAAAGAGGGCCGCCTGTTTCTTCTGGAACAGGAATCCTATGAGATACTCAAAGCTTACAATTTCCCTGTGGTCAAATCTCTGTTGGCCGAAAACGAAGGTCAGGCTGTAGAAGCAGCCGAAAAAATTGGTTTTCCTGTCGTTTTAAAAATCGCCTCTCAGGACGTCCTCCATAAATTCGATTTTGGAGGAGTCAAGCTCAATTTGAAGAATAAGACCGAAGTGCGGAAAGGCTACCATGAAATAGTCAATAACGTCCTCGCTAAGAAACCGGATGCAAAAATCAAGGGAGTGCTTGTCGAAGAAATGGCTTCCCAGGGAAAAGAAATCATACTGGGCATGAACAGAGATCCCCAATTTGGGCCCATTCTCATGTTCGGCCTGGGAGGAATCTATGTCGAAGCCCTTGAAGACGTGACTTTCAGGCTGGCTCCCATCCGTGAACTCACCGCCACAGTGATGATCACCAGCACGAAGACCCATAAGATCCTCAAAGGCTTTCGTGGAGAAAAGGAATACGACATAGATGCGATTGCCGACTGTTTAAAGAGGCTCTCTCAACTCGTCACAGATTTAGAAGATATCAAAGAGATGGATATCAACCCTCTCATTGTTTATGAAAAGGGAAAAGGCTGCACCTCTGTCGATGCCAGGATAATCCTGGCCTCAAAAGAGTCAGATTAGTCGATA
>CAZSGR010000305.1:0-2103 GCA_964606185.1 uncultured Eubacteriales bacterium | reverse complement strand
TGAGCAGAGCCCAGGAAAAGCTTCCCTGGAAATCGTATGTCCGGTACTCATCCACCGTGAAAGAACCTTCCCGGGTAATATTGATCTCAATCCTGACATTGGGGTAATAGAAATTCTTGGATTGAGCCCCAGCCAGAAAAGGGGCAGACAGGAGAATAATACAGACAGTAATAGCACACACAAGCGTTTTAATCCTGAATTTTCCAACCATGACCATCATCCTGTGTAAAACATCTTTTGAAGTTCTGGAAAAAAATAGCACAATCCGAATGTTTTGTCGAATTAAAAGGTAAAAGGGGTCACATCTCAACATTTGACATTTCCGTTCAATCAAGGACAATCTTTGTCATCGAAAAAAAACTCATCCATAATTGATTGCCTGAGCTTCCTAAAAATGAATCAAACCGGCCACGTGAGAAGAAATATCGAGTGCTGAGATGCGATCACTAAATAAAAATTCAGAAAGACTTCAGTATTGTTTTGCTTCTCGCAATAATATAATGAACTTGTTAAAATGAGACGTTTAACCGCAACCCCAAATCTTTAAAAGAAGTTTAACCTGTTAAGGAACGGAGAATGAAAGAAAACGCATCAGAAAACGGGCTGCAGAGAAAACTCGGGCTTTTCCCTGTCACCAACATCGTCATGGCCAACATGATTGGCGCTGGAATCTTCACGACTTCCGGCCTGCTTATGGGAGACCTCCGCAATCCCTCCATAATGATTATGCTGTGGATAGTGGGAGGGATAATTGCGCTCTGTGGGGCCTTGTGCTACAGCGAGCTCGGCGCAGCCATCCCGAAAGCCGGAGGAGAATACATCTATCTTTCAAAACTCTTCCATCCGCTTTTCGGTTTTCTCAGTGGATGGGTCTCCTTTTTTGTCGGCTTTTCCGCTCCCATCGCAGCATCCGCCATCGGATTTTCCGAATACTTGAGCCGAGCCTTTCCAAAAATATTGAGCTGGGGAATTCTTGATGCCTCACTGGAAGAAGTCATTCTCAAGAAGTTCTATGCCATTATTCTGATAGTCGTATTTACCTTGATTCATCTCAGAGGGATCGTGTTCGGCTCCAAGGTGCAGAACTATCTGACCGTTTTGAAAGTCGGTCTGATTGTGGGACTGATTTTCCTGGGTTTTTCTCTCGGGAAAGGAAGCTTCGGACATTTTTCTCAGGGAGGCGACTTCAGCTTTAATTTCGGAGGATGGAAAGTCATAGGGCTATCCCTGATGTGGATCATGTTCTCCTACAGCGGATGGAACGCCTCAGCCTACATCGGATCAGAAATTAGAAATCCAAGAAAAAACCTGCCTCTTTCTTTGCTCCTGGGAACGGGCATCGTCATGCTGCTCTATTTCGGTCTGAATCTGTTCTATATCTATGCCATCCCACCTGATCAAATGAAAGGAGTCATTTCTATCGGCGGTTTGGCTGTGGGGAATTTATTCGGGAGTTCCTTCGAGAGTCTCTTTTCCACGCTCATCGCCTTTGCTCTTTTCTCTTCCTTGAGTGCCTTTATCATTCTCGGTCCAAGAGTATATTTTTCGATGGCCAAGGATGGATATTTTTTCAAATTCGCCTCAAAGGTCAACGGCATTCATAATGTCCCTTATAAATCAATCATCCTCCAGTGCGTCATCGCGGTCATCATCGTGATCTCAGGCACTCTTGAGCAGATATTCACCTACATGGGTTTTTCTCTTGGGATTTTTCCGATACTCGCGGTTATCGGCGTCTTTAAATTGAGGCGAATGAAGAAGAGTGAATACAAGATGCCCGCATTCCCGGTCGTCCCTGTGGTCTACATACTGGCTGGTATGATGATTCTTGTCCTGGGATTCCTGGAACAGCCAGTCCCCTCCTCGATTGCGATCTTGACCGTGGTTGTGGGAATTCCCGCGTATTTTTGGTTTAAGAAAAAGTATAAAAAATGAGAGATTGTCACGCTCCGCTCGACTGAGCTTTCATAACAGGTTCACAACTTCATTTTCCTTACAAGAAGGATTGACCTTCCCCATTCATGACTACCTCCTCTCCCTATTTTTCTTTTGGCTCGAAACCGATTCGATCAAAGGGATTGACGACACTCGTCGTTATATTCC
>CAZSGR010000304.1:0-2109 GCA_964606185.1 uncultured Eubacteriales bacterium | reverse complement strand
GAGGGAGATGATAATTATATGTTCGGCAGCAGAATTTATTTTAACACAGACGATGCAGGGAATTTTTATGTCGCTGATTCAGATAGCCACAGGATCCAGAAATACGATCCAGAGGGAAAATATCTCCTCACTATCGGAAGAGAAGGCCAGGGTCCGGGTGAATTTCAAAGTCTATCTATCCCTCGATTTGACAAAAATAACAACTTGTACATAGCTGACGGATCAGGCCGAAGAACTTCCTTTTTTGATAAGAATGGCCAATATCTCAGACAGATACGCATGCAGGAAAGATACGAGAACTTTTATGTCAATTCAAATGGCTTCATCGTCGCACATAAGTGGCGCATGGCTCAGGAAGGCAACGTTCAGAAACAAACACTTCTTTATGGCCTGTTCGATGATAAATTCAACTTAGTCGCAGAATTTTTCAAGGACTTAATCGAAACACCCATGCCAACAGCGATGGACGCATCTGGATTGGCAGATTTTCTTTCTAATGCATTCAGTATAATGGCATTCAGGCCTCTGGGCAGAATTGTACTGGCAGATGATGACTTCATCTATTTCGGCTATCCTGAGAAATACGAGATGAATGTCTACTCTCCCGAGGGGAAGCTCATGAAAAAAATCACCAGAGACTATGAACCCATATCTGTGAGTGAAAAAGACAAAGAAGGCTTCATTGAGTTAATCAAAGAGGATTTTTCATCCCCTGTCTTTACTGAGGACATAAAGGATAGAGGACTTAAAAAGATAAAATTTCCTAAACATAAGCCTGCCTACCAGAGTTTCACTCTGATGGAGAACGGATGGCTGGCTGTAATCGTTGATTCTGTAAAAGACGAATACATGCTTTTCGACATTTTCGACAAAGAAGGAAAATACATCGCCCAATTCAAAACAACAGAAATCATTTTATCCATTGAGGAATTGATTTCTGAACTTCTATTCTTCTTCAAAAATGGCAAAGCGTATGCTGTGATCACAGAAGAAGAATACAAATTTGTAAAAAGGTATAGTATTGAACTCCAGGAATACAAAGGAGACAGATGGGTCAAAAGCAGCATTAAGCTGACGCAGTAGTATTTAATCTATAACTCACTATTCTTAGCTTCCAGCCTGAGTGATTCAAAATTGAAAATGGAAGATGTTAAGATGCGGTTCTTTTAATGATTCAAAGGAAAAACAAGAATTCCCCTGACGTTATGCTCTATTAGTCGCCGTCTTCTTCCTGAGACTCCTTCCATCCTTCCAGCCCTTCTCTGAATAAGAACACCACTATTATCAGTCCGACTATCGGGTCGGCCTGCCAGAATCCGAAGAGATAATTGCTTCCCAAACCTAAAAGCAGCGTGGTATAAAGCTTAAATTTCTTCTTTGTTTATCTATCGGAGAGAGTTTTCATAAATTTGACGATCAGGTCTTCTTCTTCCGGAGTTAAGCCCAGATCGCCTAATTCCTCAGTGTTGACATTCTCCTTGATCTCGGGGGGAGGCCAGTTTTCTTCAGCCTTATCTCTCATGTTGTAAAAGTGCGTAATATCCTTGAGGGTCTTGAAGACGCCGTTGTGGGCAAAGGCCTTGACAAAACCGTCGTCGGGTCTTAAATCTACGTTGCGCAGGGTGGGAACTTTTTGTTTGCCGTAGTTTTCAGCGGCATATTGGCCAAATTCTTTCGTGGTCTCGAGGAACTCGCCCAGCCCCTTGTCTACCCATCCTTTTCCGTCCTTGTTCCATTCAGAAGACATTGAATAGAAGGGATTTTCCGGATTCTTGGGCACCCCGAGGTTATCATAAGTGAAGTCAGTGAACAGAGGAGGCTTGCCGTTCACCGATGTCATCACATGGCACTCCGCACATTTACCTTTGGTGTTGAACAGCATAAGACCTTCCACCTCATCGTCATCCAGGCCCAGATTTTTATAATTTTGCCAGTTGGACTCATCGATCGGTTCCACATCCAGACCTGCAGCTTTTGCATTCCGCCAGAAATCATCGAACTTGGAACTAAAAGGATTAACTTCCGAAGTCCGCTCGAAAGCTGCGATGGAGCGGGCAATCCGTTCAAACGCTCCATCTATGTCTTCCACATCCAAAGAGCCGGGCCCCC
>CAZSGR010000303.1:0-2112 GCA_964606185.1 uncultured Eubacteriales bacterium | reverse complement strand
CAAGAAATTCCGAAGCTATCCTCTGACTGTTGCTGTTTTTTCCTCTGGGACTCCCGTTAACACAAATTATTTTCATTTTTGCATGATCCTTTCATCGAAACGAAAAAGCGGAGCCTACCGCTTTCATTCAATCGACGGTTTTTTGGGCCTTCAAATCAATTGTACATAAATGGCGTTTATGTTGGGAAGTGTTTCTTTTAGTCAACGGATATTCCGTTGACTGTTAGACGAAATTTCTATACACTCGAAGATTCATCACGCTATGATGAGTAAGAATCAATCAAAAAGGATGTCGCCATGAAACAAGAAAAAAAATCCATTATTATCTTTCTGGGCATGACTCTGCTCCTGCTCTCATTTTATCCCTCCTACTCCTTGGAGAAGAAGGCACCACTCACAGTGGCTGAGTCCAGCAATTTCACTGCAACCTCGCGCTATTCTGATGTCATGAATTTTATCAGAGAGCTTCAGGAGAAGAGTTCCCTCATCAGAGTGGAAACGCTCTGTGTGAGCCCGGAAGGAAGGGAAGTCCCCCTTCTTATCATCGGCCAGCCTGTTCCCTCCTCTCCACTCGCACTCAACCATGACGAAAAGGCCGTTCTCTACATCCAGGCGAATATCCATGCAGGCGAAGTCGAAGGCAAAGAGGCCTCTCTCATGCTTGCCCGGGATATCCTTCTCCAGGAGAAACCTCCCTATCTGGATAAGCTGATTATTCTCATCGCCCCTATCTTCAACGCGGACGGGAATGAAAAAATCGATCCTAAAAACCGCCGAAGACAGGCAGGTCCTGAAAAAGGAGTGGGAATTCGCTACAACGGCCAAAACCTTGATTTGAATCGAGACGGCATGAAACTGGAAAGCCCGGAAGTTCAGGGCTTAGTTCGCAATGTTCTGAACAAATGGGACCCTTTCCTTCTCGTCGACTGCCACACCACCAACGGTTCCTACCACCAGGAGCCTGTCACCTATATCTGGGCTCTCAACCCGAATGGGGACCTTCCTATGATCGAATACATGAGGGAAAAAATGATGCCCTCCATCAACAAGAATTTGAAGCAAAAATATGATGTTCTCTCTGTTCCCTACGGCAATTTTATGGATTATCGAGATCCTGAAAAGGGATGGCGGCCATCTGGCCCTGAACCCCGGTATATTACCAATTACATCGGCCTGAGAAACCGGATGGCCATTCTGAATGAAAACTATTCCTATGCGGAGTACAAAACCAGGGTGCTGGGCTGTTATTATTTTCTCCACTCGATCCTGGAATACTGTCATGCGCACAAAGACGAAATCACTCAGCTCGTCCACCAAGCAGATCAAAAAACTGTTCAGAGAGGACTTCACCCTTCTGAAAAGGATACTGTAGCCGTCGAATATGACCTAAAGCCTCTTAAAGAGAAAGTCACCGTACTGGGATATGAAATGGAAGTGATTCAAAAAGAAGGCAGCCGGCCGCAGATCAGAAGAACGGACAAGACAAAGGCCTATACTGTCCCCTTTTTCGCCGATTTTATCCCAAAAAGGTCCGTCTCATTTCCCTTCGCCTATCTCATCCCGACTGCAGACTCTGAAATTATCAACAAGCTGCTCCAGCACGGCCTGTTAGTGGAAAAGCTGACAAAACCCACAAAGCTAGAAGTGGAATCTTTCCGCATAACAGAAATCACAGGGGCAGAAAGGCTCTATCAAGGACACCGTATGAATTCAGTGAAGGGCGAATACACTCGCGAAGAAATAGAATTTCCAGAGGGAACTCTCTTTATCTCCACAGCTCAGCCTCTAGGCAACGTGGCCGCTTATCTTCTTGAGCCGGAGAGTGACGATGGGCTGCTCGTCTGGAATTTTTTAGACCGTTATGTCGTTCCCCAATGGGGCCGGGGACCTCTACCCTATCCCGTGCACAAGCTTCTGAAGCCTGCGAATCTTGTCAAAGAGAGAGTGAAGTAACTGAGTCTATCCTGATGGGATAGTATCGAATTGGATTGGCTTCTTATTGCTTCTCTAGCCGCAGGCAGAAAACCCGCTTTCTTCAGATTAGAATCTAGAAAATCCCAAGAGAAAAATTTTCTTTTTTAAGAGATTGCCGCGCTCCGCTCGCAATGACAC
>CAZSGR010000302.1:0-2213 GCA_964606185.1 uncultured Eubacteriales bacterium | reverse complement strand
CATAAACGGTTCCATTCCCTGTTCCACAAAGTGTTTTAAGTACAATATAAATCTTTTATAGTTTTTTGGATCTTTGCCAAAAAGCCAAAAGGGCTTTTGTCCCAGCGGATTAACCAAACGTTTTATCCAGTAGAGAGCGAGTGAATGGAATTTCCATTTTTTGCTGTAGAATCTTCCCATGTAGTTTGAGTCGCCTGGCATGACATATAAATTAGGATGACCGTCCAGCAGTTGAGCCAATAAGGTCGTGCCAGACCTGCCGGGCCCGCAAATGAATACCGGAGATTCTATGAATGGTATGATTTCTTCAGTTCTTAGATTATCAGGAACCCAATCTATGTCCACTTTCTTTAGCAGTAAATTAAAGAATTGTCTAAGCTCTTTGTCTAATTGGCGCCATGCTGAGCCCCTTGCTGGATACTCGTCATCCCTTTTTTCCAGCAGCTTGTCTATTTGCTTTATCTTTTCATCTATAGCGCCCATTGGAGCACCTCTATATTATGAATTCTACAATTCTATGATTGTTCTCGTCCAATATGTTGTGAATTCTACAATTGTTGTTATCCATAACAATTACCCTGGATGATTGGCAAAAAAAATCTGATTTCCTTGCAGAATGGGTTGAATTTTCTTGTTTCTGTAAGGCCTCATACAACTCGAAAAAAATTGTGAAAAATTGGGGACAGTCCCCAATTCTTAATAAATTGTCACTGTGATTTCATTAAGGCAGAGTTAGCTGGTCGTGCGCCAGAAGGAGCAAACCCTGTATACCGACGTTGTAAGGACAGGCCTTCTCGCAGTATCCAGGGCATTCACCGCAGACATCGGCCCTGTTGCCGGGGATGGCTGAGTAATTCAGCATGGCTTCTTTTTCCCGACCCTGCGCCACAAAATAGTGGAAATAGCGCATGATCGTGTTCACGGGAACACCGTGCGGACATTGAGGCTCGCACACCCCGCAGGCGTGGCGGCAGTAGAGCTCACCGCAGCCCTCCCTGTATGCGGCCAACTTCGCCTTATCCTCAACGCTCAACTTTGAGCCGGACAGTGGAATAATCCTCTCCATCTCGTCGAAAGTTTGCAGAGAGCAGCAGACTGAGTTGACTCTGGGATTAGAGAGAACGAATTTAATCGCCGCTGCCCTGATTTCTTCCGGGTTCTTGAGGTCATACTTGGCGATGAATTGTTCGGCTCTGTCGAACTTATCCTTGAACCGGGTCAAGCCTTCTTTATAAAGCGGATGGATATCCTTGCCTTCCTTTTCAAGCTGTTCGACTCGTGACTTGAGGATGTAATACTTGGTCACCGGAGTGGATTTCATCAGGGTTGTTCCGATGTTTTTTTTCTGACACGCCTCGAGTACTCGCTCTGACTGGTCCATCTGCAGGAAGTTGTAAGCAAACAGGAATACATCGAACCGTCCGTCTTCGGCTGCGGCCAGGAGCACCTTCTCCATCGTCTCTTCCGGGTCCCTGAACCAGAATGAGCCGTGATTGGAGATTCCCACGAAATGAATCCGGCCTTCCGTCTTGAGTTCCTGCATGGCTGCATGGAATCCTTCATGTTTGATGGTTTCTGCCTTTTCCGGCATGTGCATCATCATGCAGTCGATGTATTCCGTATCCAGCTCCTGAAGAGCTTTACGCACCCTTTTGATCAAGCCCTCCTTTGTTGTATCCCCTTCCATCAGCATCTTGGAAGTGAGGAAGATAGACTTTCGGTCGCGTTCCTTAATGACTTTTCCGATCTTCTGGTGGGCACCAGGATAGCTCTCCCCGGTATCGATATAATTCATCCCCGCATCCAGCATGGCTGCCATCAGACTTTCATCCTGGACATAGCCGACTGCCAGGTCTGAGACTTTGAAGCCGGTGCGGCCGAGTGTACGGTAATCCTTGATCCTAGGCTGAGCCGTGCCCTCGGCTTGCTTTCCGTCTAATCGGCGGCTTTCTTTTTCTCGTGCCCATCCACTTTGAGTCGCTATGCCGCTGCCGATCAGTCCCAGGACAGAATTCTTTAGAAAATGCCTGCGTCCGAGATGCATTTTTTTCCTCATGTTTCCTCCCTTCCTTCGACCTGGATTATTCATAAAATTGGCCGACTTCCCAAGCATAAAAACCTTTAAAGGATGCTGATCATCCTATGTCGGCATTTTTTACCCTTCGGGCGAGCCGATCTCACCCCATCTACTTCGTTACAGCGCAAGAGCGGTG
>CAZSGR010000301.1:0-2272 GCA_964606185.1 uncultured Eubacteriales bacterium | reverse complement strand
GATCTTTTTGGCTTTCAACCGTTGATTCGCTTTTATCTCGAGGTGCGTCACTTTCCCTGATGCGTCTTTAATAAAATGAAATTCCCAGTTCAGGAATTGTATGAAGTAATCGTCTTCTGATTCAGGTTTGATCTCAAACTTCTGGCCCCAGCCTGTCCTTTCCAGCATGAGATGATCCTGTTGTCTGGTGACTGTATACGTCACATCCGGCAGTTCCGGGATCTGGTATTCTCCGACACACGCGTCCAGAGCTTCGATGCTGACCTCCACCTGATTTCTCTGCTTATAGAGCGGAGCCTCTATAGAGGGAAGGCCGCAGGCGGGCTGTTGGAACTGGAAGTCATCCACCTCGTGATTGTGCTGGATCTCAGTGAATTGGATCTTCATCTGGAGGTGTTTTCCCCCTTCCTCCCTGCCCAGGAGTATTCTGAAGGGACGCTTCACGCTTCCGGCATCTCGATAATCCTCAAAATAAATCTGACCGGCGCGAACCAGAAGGCCTGTTTCGTTGTCAAAAGCCAATTCCGTGTTGATCCCGTCCTGAGTAGCGGCCATGACAGTAACGGCCTCCCTGCCGCTGACTTTCTCGGATCCTTTTAAGGCCATTACCGGATAATACTTTTGAATATTGAGCGGGGCCTGAACATCCAGCATCAGCTGCAGGTCAAGCCGCTGCCGGGGGTTCATCGGGGAGACACTCTTTGAATCCTGTACCCAGGCAGCGGTCCCATCAAAGCCGTAGCAGACCCGATCCCCCCAGGCAAATGTCAAATCAAATCGCCATTTGCCTGGAGACTTGGCGATGATCTCAACTGGAATCTTTCCACTGGCACCTCGCAGCATCGTCCCTTTTCTGATTTCGGTTTTGATCTCGGCAAGGGCTGAGCCGCCGCAGGAGCTGAGGTAATTCCCAATAATTTTTTCGGTTTCGTTATTTTCTTGACCGAAAAGAACAATCACCAGGGCAATAATAATAATCCAAATAATAATGATTTTTTTACATGAAGTCATTGATGTACTCCTTCCATCTCCAGTCCAAAGATCGACATTCAAATGGATTGTATGTTGTTTGGCGCATGAAGGGAAAGCAAGAATCGGTAAGCGGTCAATATAACCGCTAAAAGTCAGAGCTTCCAGTTTTTATTGTAGTTACATTCCAAAAGTTAACCAATAATCCTTAATGCGGTCCAGCGTTCTCTCCAATCATTGTGGGGAGGTATTGGTTACTTCGGGCTCCGTTTAAAAGCTATGACCTGGTTGTCAGACAGAGTGGGGATAATCAGCAGGTTTTTTCCCGAAATATAGGCGAAATTTGCGCAATACTGTCTGGGTGCGGTTGAATCCAGGAGAAGAGATTTTTGACCTTCCGGACTCACCGAATAGACTTTGCCGTTGAAATCGGAGACAAGGATATTCCCTTTCTCGTCCGTCTCTATACCGTCGACAATGGCTCCGGAGCCCAGCTTGGCTATTGTCGTGATCTCTCCGCTGCTCAAATCTATAGACCTCAGGCTGGCATCCGACGAAAAACCGGCGTAAAGTTTTCTGTTGGAGTAATGGAGTCCATTGACCTGGATGAATTCATCCCCGCTTTTCCATATCGAAAATTGACCGCTGCTGAATTTCAAGATTTGACCTCTCTGCCCGTCGGAAACGTAGATGTTGCCTTCACTATCCACGGCGACATCATTCAAAAATCCGGGCGCAGGAACGGCGTGCCTTTTGACGATCTGCCCGGACTTGATATCGATCTCGGCCAGGTTGGCTCTTTCCACGACAAATAGCTTATCCTTATGGATGGCCATACCGGTCGGCCGAATCAGCCCTTTGATCCATTCACGATTCTCAATTTCACCATTGAGTTTGACCTTGGAAATGAATTGGGTCCCGCTGCTGAGAAAATTTGAGATATAGAGAACATCCCGGTCACTATCATAGAGTACTGTCTCCGGATAGCTGAGTTTGTGGGTCATAACCCAGAGTTCTGTCAGGCTTTTGTCCTTGTAAACCGCAGAGCCGTCCCTGCACATGAATCCCCAGCCTCCCATAGACTCGGCGAGTACGAGAAGAAGTTCATTGTCCCCTTTTTGTAAAGGCAGAAAAAGCGAATCAAAGAGACCCACTCGCCCCTGAAAAAAAGGATCCCGGGATTGAAAGACACTGTATCCCCAGAATAGCAATCGCCCGTTTAGAAAAACGCTGACAAGGTCGCTGTAGCCGAACTGCAGCTCCATCAATTTTTCTTTATCCGAAGGGATCGTGGTCCTGGCCA
>CAZSGR010000300.1:0-2283 GCA_964606185.1 uncultured Eubacteriales bacterium | reverse complement strand
CAAGCATCTGAAATCCTTATGAACACACTCTCTTTGTTTGCAGGGGCGGCAGTCAAATTTTTTTTCAATTAGAGAGGCTATGGCTTGCCATGGGGCAAAATTAGCCGGGAGAGTTGGCCCGAAAAGAGCGACTATTGGTGTGGAGGTTGAAGCAGCGATATGCATAGGGCCGCTGTCAGGTCCCACAAACAGGGAAGAATGAGAAATAAATTCTCTGAGTTCTCTTAAATTCAGTTTGCCGACTTGTGAAAGAGGTGAAACTTTAGTTTTCTTCAGGATCTCTACTTCAGCTTCTTTGTCTTCGTTCGCTCCGATCAGGACAATTTTGACATCCGGTCGTTGAGCAAGAAGGTCGATAAGCTTGATCCAGTTATTGGTTCCCCAATCACGGAATTCATTCCCAGCGCCAATATGGATGGTGATTATTTTAAATCCCTCGAGCTCGCTCTCTTTTATTATCTTTTTAATTTTTTCTGTCTCATCTTTCCTTGCATGTGGAAGATTCAGAGGCGGTGGAGATTTGACATCCTTTCCAAGTGCTCTAATAAAATTGATGTGGCTTTCGACACTGTGGAGTTGTCCGGTTTCAGGTCGCCGGGAGAGTTTTATGTGATAGATGAAATTCCGGTATTTGATCCTGTATCCAATTTTCAATTTCGCCTTTGAAAACAGGGTGATTAAAGATGCCCTTGGGCCCCCATGGAAGTCAAGGACAACATCATATTTTTCTTTCCGTATCGATCGAATGAGTCTGAAGAAATCTCTGGCACCTTGTTTCCTCTCAAGAACAATAACATTATCCAGTTCCGGGTGGTCTTCAACGAGCTCTCTATAGGGCTTTTCCACCACGTAAGAAATAAAAGCGTCAGGGAATCCTTTTCTCAGGGCTGAGATAGCAGGAGTTGTCATGATGATATCCCCAATTCGCCTGAGCCGGATAATGAGGATTTTTTTTATTCCGGAAGGATCAGTCCTTTGTCGGCCTCTCTGGCTCAATGGTTGCCTCATCGATGAGCATAACCGGTATGCCCTCTTTGATTTGGTAAACACGGTGGCATTTCATGCATTTCAGGCCTTTTTCATCAGAGGTGAGCTTGACCTCTTCTTTGCATTTAGGACAAGCCAGGATTTCAAGCAGTTGAGGGTCTATAGCCATGGTTTCTACTCCTTCGCGCTATCATATATTATGATTTTTTTCCCGTCAAATATTCAGGATTATTTTTTCTCTGTGGTTTAGAGAAGACTAATAAAGTTAAAGGGTGGGAAAAGGATTTAAATCTTAATGGGAGGGAAATAAAGGAACGATAATAGATTGGTTTTTAGCTAGGTCTAAGTTTTTGTCTCGTCGATATGTTTCTTGACGTAGTCCAGCATTTCCGTTTGGGCGTCGTTGTTTTTCCACCCGGTCCACCAGAATTCAGCCCCTACATCATATTTTCCAATGTCTTTTTCTTTGCACCAGACAGATTTTGCTAATGCCATGATAGCGGAAGGGAATTCTACTGATTTCAACTCAAGGGCAAGCATGGTCCCTTTGGGAAGCTCCTCATTGGATTCGAAACATATTCCTCCACCGCTGATGTTCACAGTGAGGCTGTCAATGGAGTTCATTTTTAACTCTTTGTCGCGTATTTTTTTGTAATCCAAGTCCCACGATTCCCCAAGCCTTGGAAATTTTCTTTTTTCAAACATTTCATTTCCCCTTTGCTCGATTAAATTTTCTTCTCATCTATAGATCTTCTCCCCGGAGAAAGATAGTCCATTTAGAAGGTGAAAAAGATGTGAATACTTGACTGAGTTATCGGATGGGCTTTTTCGATTTTTAAAATACTTCATCACCCTTTAGTCGCATCTTAGCCCCATATGTTTTTATTCTGCTCTTTTTTTTTTCTTATTTCAACATTTTTTCTTCATCTTCTGCAATACTTTTCTTTATTGACAGAGGTGGATAAGGGATGATATTTTTGTGCAGAAAATGAGATTGAGTTTTTTTGGTGCGTATGACCCCGATTATCCCCGGAATGCGGTCATCAGGAAAGGTTTGAGACAGAACGGGGTAGAGGTTTGTGGGTGCGGGCTCCGGTCGAAGTATAAATTCTGGATGAGGTACCCCTTTCTTTTTTTTCGATTCATCCACTCCTGTTCCAAACGAAGCTTCTTTTTTGTCCCTGAATTCTGCCAGAAAGATGTTCCTCTGGCGAAGTTCCTCTCTTTTCTCACGTCGAGGAAAATCATCTTCGATCCTCTGGCTCCACGCTATGAGACGAAGATAACGGACTGGAA
>CAZSGR010000299.1:0-2300 GCA_964606185.1 uncultured Eubacteriales bacterium | reverse complement strand
GGGTCATCTTTGTCGTGGCTGTGATCACCATCGTCTGGTTTGTTCCCGGTTTCCTGAAAAAGATAAAACTGCTGAGAAAAAAGAGATGAAAAGGTCGATTCTATTCCCTGTTGTTGTTTTAGCTGTTTTTGTATTATTCACACCATTCGTTTTTCTTTCCTCCCCCCCTCTTCCCCAGTCCGACGAAGACTGTATGGTCTGCCACGAAGACCCGGACCTGGAAAACGCTGAGGGAAAATCGCTCTATGTGGACAGTGAACAATTCCAATCTTCCATCCATGGAGAAGCTGGCTTCTCCTGCGTGGACTGCCACTCGGACCTGATGGATGTTGAAGATTTTCCTCATTCTGAAAAGCTGAATGCGGTTTCCTGCGGCGAATGCCATAAAGATGCAGCTGATGAGTTCCAGGCAAGCATCCATATCCAAGCCAATCCTGATGAGGACTGCTGCGCTGTGACCTGTGCCGACTGCCATGGAACCCACGACACCAAAAGCATCACAGACATGTCTTCCCGCGTTTACCCCCTCAACCTTCCGAAAACATGCGAGAGATGCCATCTGGAGAGAGTCGAGACCAAAAGAGGCGGAGAATTTATCAAACAGTATGAGGTCAGCGTCCATTTTAGAGCCCTGGAAAAAGCGGGATTGACCGTATCCGCCAACTGCAGCCACTGCCATGGAGCTCATGACATAAAACCAGTGCTCGACGCCTCATCCCGGGTTTCGAGGAAGAATATCATCCGAACCTGCGGAATATGTCATGTGGGGATCGAAAGGGATTATATGGAAGGTGTTCACGGCAAGGACTATGTCAAAGGAAACAAGGATATCCCGGTCTGCACGGACTGCCACAGCGAGCACGACATCACCTCTCCCCTGGACCTGAATTCCACTGTCTACGCCACAAAGGTGGCTGATGTCTGCTCTCGCTGTCATGACGATGAAGCCCTGGCCCGCCAGTATGGATTCCTGACAGAGAGACTCAAAACTTACTCCGGTTCATTCCACGGCACAGCCTCAAAATTCGGGGAAACACGGGTAGCCAACTGCGCCAACTGTCACGGCTTTCATGACATCCGCCCCTCGATCGACCCCAAGTCTTCCATTCATCCCGATAATCTGCCTCAAACCTGCGGCAACTGCCATCCGGGAGCCGGAGAGAATTTCGCCCAGGGAAAAATCCATGTCGTCTCTGAAAAAGTCAGTAACAAATGGGCCTATTTCGTCAAGATGTTCTATATTATCATGATCACTGCGATCATCTCTGTTTTTCTTGTTTTCATTGCCGCTGATCTATTCCATCGTCTGAGGCGAGAAAGAGCGAAGTCATGAGTTCTATGGGAAAAGAGATCCGTGAATTAAAAACGATGAAAGAAAATCTGCCTTTGATCCGGGATGATGAAGTGTTTTTGCGGATGAACCTGTCCGAGAGAATCCAGCATATCGTCCTCATGCTCACTTTCCTTATCCTTGTGGTGACCGGCTTGCCTTTGATCTTCTACGAGTTTAAATTTCTGAAGCCAATCTTCTCTCTGGAAAAAAGCTTTTACATCAGAGGAATCCTGCATCGCATTGCCGCTGTTGGACTTATCATTAACGCCATCTGGCATGTGTATTACACAATTTTCACCAAAAGAGGCCGGAATAACTTCAAAGAGCTGCTTCCGAAGTTCAAAGATTTTAAGGATGCCTTCGAGCTATTCTGGCACAACCTGGGGCTGACGCGTTTTTTAAACAGAAAGGGCTTGATGAAAAAATTCTTCGAAGCCCGTCCGTACTGGCTTTTCGAGAAAGCTCCGGAGTTCGGCCGCTACAACTTCATCGAAAAATTCGAGTACTGGGCGGTCGTCTGGGGAACAGTGGTCATGATCATCAGCGGATTCTTCATGTGGAACGTGGAGATCTCGCTTTCTCTCTTCCCTCTGTGGGTCCATGATATATTAGTCATTGTCCATGGTTATGAAGCCTTTCTGGCCTTCCTGGCTGTCATCATCTGGCACATGTACAACGTTCATCTGAATCCAGAAGTCTTTCCGATGAGCAAAGTCTGGCTGAACGGCAAGATCACAGGTAAAGAACTGCGTGTCCTTCATCCCCTGGAATACCAGAAAATAGTCAAGGAGAGGGAGAAGGCTCTGGAATCCAGATAAAAAGTCTCATTTCTATTTATTATAGGATCTATGGGGATGGAGGAGCGGAATAGAGGATTTAGCCTCTGGAGGGTCCTTGGAGGGGGAACAGCTTCGCTTTCCCCCTTCCAACGCTCGCCTGCTTTCTCACGGCTCCCTGCCTCCCCTTC
>CAZSGR010000298.1:0-2320 GCA_964606185.1 uncultured Eubacteriales bacterium | reverse complement strand
AGTTGTTGCCAAGAGCGAAGCGACGTAGCCATCTCACGTGTCTGTCATTGCGAGCTTTGCGTGGCAATCTCATAATAAAGAGAAAATAAGACAGGAAAAATTGGGACAACTAAAAGTGAGGATGTGTCATGGCGAGCAAAGCGACGTGGCAGTCATACGTGTATGTCATTGCGAGCATAGCGTGGCCGTCTCAAGAGAAGGAGGAGATGGATTGCGGTGTCATTGCGAGCTTGCGTGGCAATCTCTTTTAATAATTGATGGCTGGAAGGATTTGATCATATAGCGAGAGAAAAACAAATGCCCAGGATGTTCAAGAAGATACTGATTGCCAACAGGGGCGAGATCGCGGTTAGGATCATCAGGGCCTGCCGCGAACTGGGTGTTGCGCCTGTGGCCGTTTATTCGGATGCGGACAGGAAGGCCCTGCATGTCCGGCTGGCTGAGGAGGCATACTACATAGGCGAATCGGTTCCTTCCAAGAGCTACCTCAATGTCGCAAAAATCATAGAAGTCGCCAAAAAAAGTAAATCCGAGGCTCTCCATCCTGGGTATGGATTTCTGGCTGAAAATCCGGAGCTGGTGAGAAGCTGCGAAAAAGAGGGAATTGTCTTCATCGGACCCCCTTCAGAGCCCATGAAGATCATGGGACACAAGACTGCGTCGCGGAAGAAGATGACAGAGGCGGGAGTGCCGGTTATACCGGGGACATTGGAGCCGATAAAGAGTGAGGAGGATTTAAAGGAGAAAGCAGAGGAAATTGGATTCCCTGTCCTGCTTAAGGCCGCAGCGGGAGGCGGTGGCAAGGGATTGCGACTGGTCCGGAAGAGGAAGAATCTTCTGTCGTCCTTCAGACTGGCTCAGTCTGAAGCCGAGGCGAGCTTCGATGATCCTTCCGTCTACATCGAAAAGTACCTTGATGAGCCGCATCATATCGAGATTCAAATTCTGGCCGATAATTTCGGGAACATTGTCTATCTGGGAGAAAGGGAATGTTCCATACAGAGGCGGTACCAGAAAGTCCTGGAAGAAACTCCTTCCCCCTTCATAGATGATGAGATACGGAAGGAGATGGGGCAGATTGCTGTGAAAGCCGCTGCGGCCGTGAATTACCGGAATGCCGGCACCGTGGAATTCATGGTGGATAAACAGAGGAGCTTCTATTTTCTGGAGATGAACACGCGGTTGCAGGTAGAGCACCCGATCACTGAAATGGTCACAGGGATTGACCTTGCCAGAAGTCAGATCGAGATTGCAGCCGGGTTTCCGCTGAATTTTCGTCAGGAGGAGATTCAATCTGAAGGGCATTCACTGGAGTGCCGGATATACGCGGAAGATCCGGACAATGATTTCATGCCGTCCCCCGGAAAAATAGTCCATCTTCACACACCCGCGGGAGGATTGGGCGTGAGGGATGATAATGGGGTTTACGAGGGATACGAGGTCCCTTTAGAGTATGATCCCCTGCTTTCCAAGCTTATTACGTGGGGAAGAACACGAGAGGAAGCCATCCATCGAATGCTCCGGGCTCTATCTGAATACCGGGTCTACGGCATTAAAACAACGATTCCTTTCTTCAAGCGCATTCTGCTTCATCCGAAATTCTTCGCGGGCAACTACAACACTCATTTCATTTCCAACCTTGTGAGAAAAGCGGACGGCAGGAAGCCAGAGGAAGAGGTTATCGCTCTGATTGCGGCAGGAGTGAAAGTCTATTCAGAAAGAAAGTCGGGCTCCAAACCTCTTTCTAAGAGAAAAGAAAGCAGCTGGAAATTTCAGGGAAGATTAAAGAACTTTGCCAACAGGCTGTAAAATGGATTTTTCATTCTGGTTGAACAACAAGGAATACAGGCTGAATGTGGAGGAGGAAGTCGGGAATGAGATCGCTGTCTCTCTCGGGAAAAAGCAGTACCGCGTATCCGTCGAGTTCATCAGTGGAGATGAAATCCTGCTGAACATCGAAGGACGGATTCATAACGTCATCGTCAATTCTAATGCGCTGTTTTATTCAGTCTATGTCAATGGAAGGTTTTTTAAGATTGAGAAGAAATTCGCCTCCCAGATATTGGGAAAGAAGGGAGCGAAGTTAAAGAAAAGAAATATCAAGACATCTATGCCGGGGAGAATCGTCAAGGTTTTTATGAAGGAAGGAGATAAAGTCAAAGAAGGTCAGGCTGTACTGGTGTTGGAAGCCATGAAGATGCAGAATGAGATAAAGTCTCCTCAGAGCGGCATCATCACCAAGATCAATCCCACAGCCGGCGATTCTGTTGAGGCCGGCGCCCTCCTTTTTTCAGTCGAATAGTCCCCCCAGACTCTTGTT
>CAZSGR010000297.1:0-2433 GCA_964606185.1 uncultured Eubacteriales bacterium | reverse complement strand
GATAAAAACCGGAATGATCACCCAGCGCAATTTCACGATCATATCGGCAAGAGTTTTCATGATTTTTTCCTTTTCATTGTCTGCTTTTTAACCGCAATGCCCTGGATGCCGCTTAAAAACAATGTAGCGATGGTCTCCTTGAAGTCGTCATAATACGCATCATCAAACTTGACTTTAAAGATATTCTTTAAGATCGACTTGATCCTGAAGTTCATGAAAACCATTGAGATCAAGCTTGGCCCGATCATGCCCAGATGGTAGGTATCCTCAGGGTCCAAGCCGAATCTTTTGATGAGCCCGCCCATTATACCGATCATCCGCGTTATCTTTTCCACTTTAAGCTCGGCTAATTCAGGAAGGTCAAGAGGAAGCTCGTTATAGGCAACTATTGCCAGTTTAGTATTTTCTCTGACGAAGTCGACCATATGACCGATCAGTCTTCTGCTGCCTTCTTCAGTGGATTTTCCTTCATCGACCGCATCCCTTAACATCTGAGAATACCGGTCAAAAAACTCTTCAAGGACAGACTTAAGGATGCCCACCTTTCCCTCAAAATAATAGGAGATCATCGCGATGTTGACATCCGCTTCTTTAGCGATCTCCCGGACACCCACCGAGGCAAAACCCTTCTGAGCAAAGAGGGAAATCGCCGCATCCAGGATTCTTTGTTTAGGTTCAATTGGATTATGATTGTGCATCGTTTGCCTCCCGCTCAAAAGGATATTTTGAGCTCCACAAATAAGGAACTCAAATTGTCCTCAACGAGGTCGAAGAGCGTATCCACAGGCCCTGAGTAAAGCTCGCCTCCCAGGGTAAAAGTAAAGGCGTCAGCGATGTCATAGGCCATCCTCGGCCTGATGAGGAATTCCTCTGTAGTGACATTCGCCAGGCCGACAACTTCGAGGTTCAAGGTCTCATGAAGAAGATTCCACCCCAGCCGACAGGAGAAAGCGTGGCTGGTTTCGAACTGCTGAGAAGTGATAATCCTGTTCTTGAGCGCGAGTTCGTAGACAGGGGGAATAGGGATAAAAACCGGTGGTGCGACTAAAGGAGTAAAATCAAAGACGGTTCTCCCGATGTACTGAAAGATGATACTGAAGCCACCGGAAAATTCTTTATCCACACCGAGGACATAGTGAAGGTTAGGATTGGGAATATGGACTTGATATTCAGGGTCCTCATAAGGAATTGTGTAGGCCGCTTCTCCTCTCAAGCCAAATCCTCCGACAGTCGTTGAAAAGTCGGCTCCAAGGATATTCACCCGGAAGGATTTGAGAAAAATGTCCATCGCGGGCAGCAGCGGATCAGGGAAAGAGTATGAAATACCCGGAAAAGGATTATGTCCGTAGAAATAAGACAGGGAAAAATCGAACGCTGCCAGCTCCAGGTTCAGCTTGGCAGCAACTGCGCCGTTCTTCAGCCTGGCGTCCGGATAATCAGGATCACCCAGGCTGATTGCAGGTGGGAAGGGGATAAGGTTTGTGGGCACGACGGAAGACCTGAAGAAAGGAACCCAGATCAACTCAAGCCTGACCGGGTGCGCATTGAAAAATGTCCGCAGGAGGAAATTGGCTTCTCTTCTGTCATCCTCGTCAGGGGAGCGAACGAGCATATTTTTAGGAGTGATGTTATCAGTGGGATTAATTCCATCCGCACGGCCCCAGGCTACGATCTGGTGCCCGATCCTGAAATCAAAAGGACCCAGGTAAGCGCTGACATAGGCTTCACGGATAGTGAATTCAGTCACATAATCATTGAATTCAACTCCCTTCCTGAACCGAACCTCGGCAAATGCGCTGCCAAAACTTGCTTTGCTCGCCCTGAGTTTAAGCGAGAACTCACCGTAACCGCTTTTTATCTCGGCCTGACTCCTTTCAGGAACTTTTCCCAAATACAGGGTGCTCCGCAAGTAACCGTTCAGCTCGAAGGCCTTTTCCTGGTCCTTGCTCCCTTCCGCCTCTTCAAACAGTCCTTGGCCCAAGACTGTCGTGGATAAAAACAATATTAAGACAAGACCTATCCATCTGCCTCTCATGACAATCTCCTTTATCCCATGAGATTAATCAAACGTTTGTTCGTATACATATGATAAGAATTAAACAAACGTTTGTCAAGCTTGGAAAGGTTTAAGACAGAGTTTGGGGTCAGACCTCAAAAACTTCAGTCATTTCAATTTTCCAAAATTCAGATAGCTCAGATAATAATTTTTTAGATATCATTATTCCTAGCCTTCTAGAACGAAAATGCCACAGGAAAAAAACTGGATAGGCAAAAAAAGAATAATAATAAAGAAATGTTACTGAAGTTTTTGAGGTCTGACCCCAATTATTTTTTGACTGAAGCACTTGTTCGAATTTCACAACTTGAACTCTTATCCCATTTTCACAACATCTAAAAAGGAATAAGAAGCGATCAGGCTAAACCCGACAAGAC
>CAZSGR010000296.1:0-2459 GCA_964606185.1 uncultured Eubacteriales bacterium | reverse complement strand
GTAGTTTGCTGCTTTTTTATAGAAATTACCAATATTAATTAAACATCTCCCTTTCTCTTTTTCATGATTAAGGCTTTGAGCAATCTTTAATGCGACCTGATTTAAATAAAAAAACTCTTTGAGATTATTTGAATCTTCATATGTAATACTCAGCTGGCGAAGACATTTAACTTCGTGTTCTTTACTCTCTGATTCTCTAGATAAAAATATTGCCTTCTCAAAGCTTTCTATAGATTTATGGTATTCATTTGAGGAACGGAAGTCTTTCCCCTCTTTATAGAGATTGTGAATTTTTATTGCATTCTGACATCTGTTCTGCATCTTTTCAAAATTATATCTTTCTACTAAATATTGGGCCTGCTTGTAATTATTTAAAGAGTCTTCAAGCTTCCCGATATTCCAATACAAAATACCAAGATTTACTAAGCATTTAGCTTGTTCTTTTTCATTATTAATTCTTTTTGCGAGCCTTAAGGATTTTATGAACACATGAATTGCTTGCTCAAAATTACCTTCATTTCGTAATGTCACTCCTAAGTCAAAGCATGAATTATAACGCTGAAAAAAAAAGGGAGGCTGTTTGTCAAATCCTTTTAATTGTGAGAATGCTAAAGAAAAACAAATTAAAAAAAAAATCTTCCGCCTAGAAAATGAGACATTTTCAAAAAAAGCCATTTTATTCATAAAAATGTACTTGGGAATTCTTACAATGTCAATTAAAGATAAGCTCATATTGATTTTTCAATCTAAATTAACTAACATCGTAATCCCAATACATCTAAGGGGAAAGACGAATGAAGAAAGCGATTTTTCTCATATCATGCTTTTGTATCCTTTGCCTGGCTCTCTCTTCTTTGGAAAAGCGTCCCCGAATGAGAGAATTCGGGATTGTGACCGGGACCATGGAGCCCGGGGAACTGAACGCGATCACTGATGTGGCCGGAGTGAAGGTCGGACACGTGACCCTGATCAAGGGAGAGAATATCCGCACGGGTGTGACGGCGATTCTTCCCCATGGGGACAACATCTTTCAGGAGAAAGTGCCTGCTGCGGTTTATATCGCCAATGCCTACGGGAAGCTCATGGGCTCGACCCAGGTCGAAGAGCTGGGGAATCTGGAGACTCCTATCATATTAACCAATACATTGAGTGTTCCCACGGCGGCGGACGGAGTGATCGATTACATCCTCTCTCTCCCCGGGAATGAAAGAGTCGGTTCTGTGAATCCTGTTGTGGGGGAGACGAATGACGGCTGGCTCAATGATATCCGGGGGAGGCATGTGAAAAAGGAGCATGTGGTGGACGCGATAAAGAATGCCCGGTCCGGTCCTGTGGAGGAAGGCTCGGTGGGAGCCGGGACCGGGACGACCTGCTTCAGGTTCAAAGGAGGGATCGGGACGTCTTCACGGATCCTGCCTGAGTCAAGGGGCGGGTACACAGTGGGAGTGCTTGTCCAGACCAATTTCGGGGGAAACTTTCAGATAAACGGCTATCCTGTGGGAGAGCTTCTCAGAGAGGACAGGAAGAAGAGCGATGAGGAGGATCTGCCGGAAGGCTCCTGCATGGTCGTTGTGGCCACCGATGCGCCGCTTGACAGCCGGAACCTGAAGCGCCTGGCCAAGAGGGCGCTCCTGGGGATTGTGCGGACCGGAGGGTATTACAGCGGCGGAAGCGGAGACTATGCCATTGCTTTCTCGACAGCCGAGGGGCTGAGAGTGCCTGCGCGGTCCCAATCGCGGACCATGAAGATTGAAATCCTGAGGAATAACCAGATGTCCCGTCTTTTCCTGGCGGCGGCGGAGGCCTGCGAGGAAGCCATCCTCAATTCTCTGTTCAAGGCCCAGGACATGGAAGGACAGGACGGGCACAAGGCCCGGGCTCTCCCTCTGGATAGATTGAAAAAGATTATGGAAGAGGCGCCGAAGCGATGAAAAAAACAATAGGCATACTGGGAGGCATGGGGCCTGAGGCCACAGCCTACTTTTTTACACTGATCATCAAGAGCACAAAGGCTGAGAAAGACCAGGAGCACATCCCGGTTGTCATCTACAGTCATCCTGAGGTTCCGCCGCGGACAGATGCTGTGCTGGGGGAAGGACCGAGCCCTCTTCCCTATCTTCTCGAAGGTGTGAGGGTCTTGAAGGTGGCCGGGGCGGATTTTATCGTGATGCCCTGTGTGACCGCCCATTATTTTTATAATCAGGTTCTGGCGGAAGTGAGAGTTCCCTTCCTCAACCTGGTGGACGAAACCATACTTTATGCGCTGAGAAAGGCGCCGGAGATGAAGAAGGTAGGGCTTATCTCCAGCACCGGCACTCTCAAGTCGCGTCTTTTCCACGAGGCTTTCGCCAGGGAAGGGGTGGAGACCGTCGAGCCGGCAGATGAGGAGCAGGCGCAGGTGATGGAGGCCATATTCGGGAAGGAAGGAATCAAAGCGGGGTTCACATCGGGAAAGTGCA
>CAZSGR010000295.1:0-2470 GCA_964606185.1 uncultured Eubacteriales bacterium | reverse complement strand
AGTGTCATTGCGAGCGAAGCGTGGCAATCTCATAAAAAGGATATCTTCATTCCTGTAATAATACAATTTCTCTCTACGAGATTGCCACGCTTCGCTCGCAATGACATCCAAAAAATGTTACCAAATTACTGAGCATGTACAACAGGCCTCTTTTATCTATGGCGAGTGGCAATCTTTAACACAAGAAGAGAATCGCATAAGAATTCCTGAAGCTATGGAAGCCTGACCCCAAAAAGTGGTAAAATCCTCAATAAATGTGAAAATGTCTCCAGACCTTCAGGTAAAGGAGTAGCCATGAAAGTCCTCACATCAAAACAGATGAAAGAGATTGACAGAAAGGCCATCGAGGAGATCGGCATACTCGGCCCCATCCTAATGGAGAATGCAGGTCTACGGATATTTAATAAGATTCTTGAAAAGTTTCCGGAGCCAGGCAGGGAAAAAATTGTCATTATCGCAGGCAGAGGAAACAATGGAGGAGATGGATTTGTGGTGGCCCGACATCTATTCAACCGGGGAGCTAAACCGGAGGTCTTGCTTCTGGCTTCCAAGAAAGAGGTCAAAGGTGATGCCGCGGTGAATCTGAATATAGCTGAGAATATCGGTATAAGGATTAACGAAGTTATTTCTCAAAGAGACTTGAACATCCAAAAGGGAAAAATTCTTCTGGCCTCCCTGGTGATCGATGCCATTTTCGGCACAGGCTTAACCAAGCCTGCCGGGGGATTCTTCGCCAAAGTCATCGAGCTCATCAACAAATCCAAAGCCTATAAAATCGCCGTGGATATTCCTTCAGGCCTGTCTTCGGATACCTTCCAGATCATCGGACCGTGCGTGAAGGCGGACCTGACTGTGACACTGGCTGCTCCCAAGATTTCCCACGTTTTCCCACCCGCAGAGGAATATGTCGGGGAGTTGGAAGTGGCTGACATCAGTATCCCTTCTTTTTTATTCGATAAAGATGACCTTAAGCTTGAGTTTGTCGAGGAAAAAACCGTAGTGCCGTACTTCAAGAAACGGCAAAGAGATGCCCATAAAGGAACCTATGGACACCTTTTCATACTTTCCGGCTCTCTGGGGAAAACGGGCGCAGCTGTGATGGCTGGAAAAGCGGCGCTCAAGATGGGGGCAGGCCTGGTGACTGTGGGAACTCCAGAAAGTTGCCTCCCAATCGTGGCGCGCTCCATGGTGGAATTGATGACTGAGCCTTTGTCTGAGACACCGGAAAAGACCCTCTCCTCTGAGGCTTTAAATGAGATACTGAATCTTCTCAAAGGGAAGGGCGCTCTTATGATCGGGCCAGGGATATCCACCCATCCTTCCACGGCTGAATTCGTCCTTTCTCTCATTCCGAAAATCAAGACTCCTGCGGTCATTGATGCGGATGCCCTGAATATCCTGGCGTCGAAGCCGGAAATCATAAAATCTTTGCGCAAGCCTGCAGTCCTCACACCTCATCCCGGTGAGTTTGCACGACTCCTGAATATTTCCACCAAAGAAGTCATGGAGAAGAAATTGGAGCTTGTGCCTAAATTTGCAGTGGAGTATGGAGTGTATCTTGTGTTGAAGAGCTACCGGACACTGACTGCTGCACCTGATGGAAAAGTGTATATCAACTCTACTGGAAACCCGGGGATGGCCACTGCGGGCTCCGGGGATGTTTTGAGCGGAATGATCGCTTCCATGATCATCCAGGAGAAAAACTTGCTGGAGGCTGTCCTGGCTGCTGTTTATGTCCACGGCTTGAGCGGTGACCTTGGAGCCGAGAAACTCGGAGAAAAGCCGCTTGTCGCTGGAGACATCATCCGCTACCTGCCCAAGAGCATCAAATTATTGAACCGCGACAGTTGATGTTTGAGAATGAAACAGAGCAAACCTCAGAGAAAAGAATACGTCACACGTTCTGAAGAGGAGACCTTCCTGTTAGCCAGGAAATTATCTCAAGGTTTTAAAGGGAAGGAAGTCGTGTTTTTAACCGGAGAGTTGGGAACCGGAAAGACGATCTTTGCCAAGGGATTAGCGGCTGGATTAGGATTGAAAGATTTTCATCAAGTGTGTAGTCCCTCTTATACTCTCGTGAACATCTATCAGGGAAAACACACCATCTTTCACATAGATCTTTACCGGCTTGAAAAGGACTCTGAGATAATGGATTTGGGATGGGAAGATTATCTTGGCCAGGGAGTGGTTATTGTGGAGTGGGCCGAGAAGGTCAAATTCGACCTCGATGCTATTCGGATAACCCTCCGAATGGGAAAAAAAGATCAGAGAAAAATAATCATATTGGGGGGCGTGTCTTAATATTTGACATTTCTCAATCTAATATAAACGCATTAAATTATGTGTCATTGCGAGTGAAACGAAGCAATCTCGTACAGAATCATTCAGAGAAAGAGATTGCCACGCCCTTCGGGCTCGCAATGACAATGTAAAAACATTTATTGCGTTTACAATAGTTAGATTTTAAGGG
>CAZSGR010000294.1:0-2516 GCA_964606185.1 uncultured Eubacteriales bacterium | reverse complement strand
ACAAACGAAAATGCCAGCTCTTTTTTTCATGGGCACCCTCTCTTTCAATGTGTTACGTAACTCAAACTGAATTTGTTCCTTCCTATACAGTACTACGCAAAGGGAGCTGATTTTGTTGAGAAGAATTCAGCCATATTTTTCAATACTAGCAAAACTATAATACACAAATATAAAGCTTTCAATGGAGACAAAGGAAAAAATTTTGATTTCTTAATTCTATTCAAGCAAAGACACTTTCTCACGAACATCCAAATCAATTTGACATACTCCTCAAATACTATATAATTTTCAAAACAATTAGAGCTAGGTAAAAGATGCCAAAAAAAGAAGAAAAACAAAGAAGATTTGAAGACAGGTTAGGACCCATTGAGTCCATTATTGCTGACAACACCACTTTCAAGGGGAAAATTAGCTCACATGACAGCGTGCAAATCTCCGGAAACCTTAAGGGCGATGTCCAATCCGAACAACTCGTTAAGATTACTGAAGGAGGAAAAGTCAAAGGGACGATCGAAAGCACCTATGTCATTATAGAAGGAGAGCTTAATGGAGACGTCGCGTCAGCAGATTATGTAGAAATCAGAGCCGATGCTCGCGTAGTCGGCAACATCAACTCCATGAATATTGCTATCGCTGAAGGGAGTTTTATAAAGGGAGAAATCAAAACCCCGGATAGAGTAGGCAGGCCGGGAAGCTTTGTTGAGAAGGGAAGGCTCAAAGAGCAGCTTGTTGGAAACGAAGACTGAAGACCATGGCATGAGCCTGGTCTCCCCATCCTTTCAGTCAAAACAGGTCGAATATTTTATTTCTTATTGATTAAATAACTCCTCTTTTTCATCAATTTCTCGATGGCGTCGATTTCCTTTGGGGCTTTTGAGGAGATAATTTCGTGCCCTGACTCGGTGACCAGGATATCATCCTCGATCCGGATGCCGATGTTCGCATACTTCCGGACAGCCGGTCTCACTGCATTGACGAACGCCTCAAGCTCTTCTTTTGTTGCACCTGAGCGGCCCAGCATCATCGGAAGGTTTTCTAGAGTTTCTTCCCGGATATAGAGGCCCGGTTCGACAGTGAACACCATCCCTGGTTCAAACCTCCGGCCTTTTCCGTCGGCCGGACCCCGTCCTCCCACATCATGGACATCCAGACCTACCCAGTGACTGATGTTGTACATGAGCCAGGCACGATGCTGCCATTGACTGTTTTTGTCTGTGATGAGGCCAAGTCTGTACAGCCCTTCTTTAATCACTTCGACGCCACGATTGTTGATCTCATAAATCCCGACTCCAGGAGCCGCAATTTTAATGGCTTCCTTCTGCGCCTGGAGAATAACCTCGTAGATTTCTTTTTGTTTGGCGCTAAATCTGCCGTTAACAGGAATCGTGCGGGTGACATCGGCTGTATAATGGCCGTATTCAGCCCCCACATCCATGAGCAACAGATCCCCATCCTGAGTCTGCCGGTTGTTATCCTCATAGTGGAGTATCGTTGAATTTGGACCTGAGCCGACAATCGATGGAAAACCAGGACCTTGCGCTCCGTTTTTTCTGAAGATGTATTCGATTATCGCTTCGACCTCGTATTCGAACATACCTGGCTCAACGGCTTTCATCACTTCCACCAGGGCTTCAGAAGTGATTTCAGCGGCTTTCCTCATGAGTCTAATCTCTTCCGTATCTTTAATAAGCCTCATTTCGTGGATATATGGGAGAGGGTCCACGACTGGAACCGGATCGCTGCCGTAAGGATTGCGGATCATCGGGATGAGCTTATCATACAGTTCTTTGTCTCTGAAACTCACATAGACTTTTGATTTTCCCTGGAGATAACGGAAAAGCGATTTATCAAACTCGTTGATTGGATAGGACGCATCTGCCCCTAAGACCGTTTTCGCCTCTTCCAGCCCAGGATGTTTTCCAGTCCATAATTCACGCGAAGGATTTGTAGGTTGAATGAACATGATGTATTTCTCTTTTTCCCCCGGGATGATGAGGATAATCGCGTTCTGGTCATGCAATCCTGTTAAATAGTAAAAGTCTTTCATGCTTCCTGTGCTCTGGAAAACTGCTATCCCTCCGTCCATCTGTTCCATTAGCTGTTGCCTACGCTTCTTGAATATTTCTTTGTTAAAATCCTCAGCGCCCAGTGAACCTGATACGAAAACAGAAAAAATGATAAACAAGACAAGTTGCAGTCTCACATTATATTTTTTCATTTGAATCTCCCTGATGTTGAATACTCTTCATTCCAGAACTTCATTTTCGCGGATAATCTTTGGTGTCTCTGGAATAAACTTGAAGGCATTTTCCCACTAAAACAGAGGATATTTGATTTTAACCAGATCTGTCAAATCCTTAAGATTCATTCGATAGATAATGCAAATAAAAATGAAAGCCGATTTTTCGATGTCATTGCGAGCTAAGCGTGGCAATCTCCTAGAATGAAATGAGGTCATAATGGAAGTACACTCTCTTTGTATGAGATTGCCACACTTGTATGCGCTCAGTAATTAG
>CAZSGR010000293.1:0-2531 GCA_964606185.1 uncultured Eubacteriales bacterium | reverse complement strand
TCTCATAATATTGCTCCTTTGTATATGTATACGAAAAGTGAACAAAAAAGGTTGCCTGATTATGCAAATTATTTCACTTTTTGTGAACAAAAATAAATTCTCTATTTAGCGATCCTCATTTTCTAAAAATCTAACTCAAGAAGTGGAACATTGATGGGGGGCAGGTCACCTGCGTGTAGCCGAACAAAGCAGCCACATGATTCCCTGGATGCAACCTGACATCATCATCGAAGCCGTGACGGAAATCATCAGCTTGATAAAAGAAAGATAGGAAATCCCTTCGAAGCCATCGCCCCTAATTTTCATGAGGAAAATAAACTCCTTAAAACCACCTGATCTTATTCCCATCCGGGGTTTTTTTAAGGAAATTATTATGGACTTGAATTTCCGCTGCAATCTATCATATTCTTTAACACTATCAACACGTTATCGTCGTTTATTAGCTTTTTCAGTGGACCCTGAATAAATTTCAACAGGGAGGACGAAATGAAAAATAAAAAATGTATAGTCACCCGAAGGGATTTCATCCGCGGTACTGTGGGTGCCACGCTCGGTGTTACTCTGTTGGGCTCTAAATGGCTTAAAGGAACCGTAAACAAGGGGAGCAAAAGTGTGGTTCTCGTTGTTCGCGACCGGAATGCTATGGACGCAGCCCTGAATGTGGACAACACAGTACTGAAAAAAATGCTCGAACAGATATTGACCGGGATAACCGGTGAAAGCAACACCAAAAATGCCTGGCTCAGTCTGGTCAGTCCCGAAGATATCATTGGCCTGGTGCCGACACCCCTTATGAATCCCACCCACGAGGAGTTGATCGAGGTGGTGAAGGATTCCCTGGTCCAAGCCGGAATTCCTGCAGAAAACATCAGAAATGCACAGGGCCGAAGGGTGAATCTCGAACCTATTACCGCCCTGATCTCTCTTCCCGGCCTTAAAGCCCACTGGCTGACCGGGATCGGCACCGTGATAAAAAACTATATCCTCTATTCTGGCGCCCCGCGCAAATACCACTACCAGGATAGTGCCAAACTGGGGGAAATCTGGCATCTTCCCCAGGTCAATGGCAAAACCAGACTGCTCCTGGTGGATGCGCTGCATCCAGTGTGCGATAAAGGACCTCAGGTGGATCCGCGCTACAGGTGGGCTTATAACGGCTTGATTGCAGGGACCGACCCTGTGGCTGTCGAAGCGGTATGTCTGAAGATCATCCAGGCAAAAAGAGAAGAGTTAAGGGGCGAACCCTGGCCTCTTTCTCCGCCTCCCATCTGTGTCGAAGCTGCTGACAAAGTCTATAAACTGGGGACCAGCGATCTCAAAAAAATCGATATTCAAACCATTGGCTGGGCAGAGGATTTATTGATTTGAAAACCTGACTTTCTCCTCCCCGTCCATCACAATCGTATCTCCATCAATGACTCCAATGCAGGTCCGCCAGATTTTCATGAGTTAACAAAATTCCTTAAAACCACCTAATCTTGTTTCCATCTTGGCTGTTCTTATGGAAAAAAACTCCCCAGCCAAGAAATATTCAGGGTTGAAAAAAAGGAAAAAATGGTTCATAATATGATTCATAATGAATCATAATTCGCTTCACAGGAGGCCGAATGAAATCCATAACCATCCATGGAATAGATGAAAAAACTGAAAAAATGATCAAAAAGCGAGCCAAATCCGAGGACACAAGCGTCAATAAAGTGATGAAAGCACTGCTGGCTGAAGCCCTGGGCATAGATAAGACCAGGAAAGACAATCGGGAGGAATTCCTCGATCTCTTTGGTGTCTGGACAGAAGAGGAGGGAAAGCAGTTTTTCAAATCCATTAAAGACCTGGAAAGCGTTCATCCTGAGGATTGGAAATGAGAAAAATCATTCTGGATACGAATGCTTATGTCGGTTTTTTGAGGGGGGATGAGAAAGTTCTTGTTTATCTGGCCCAGGCCGGTTGTGTCTATATGTCGGTATTTGTGCTGGGGGAATTGTTTGCAGGCTTCAGGGCCGGTAAAAAAGAAAAAGGAAACAAAAAAAATCTACAGAGATTCCTTTCAAAGTCCACAGTATCCATACTTGAGGCCACAATGGAAACGGCAGAGATTTTCGGTCTGATAAAGGATTCGCTCAGAAAATCCGGAAATCCCCTTCCGGTCAACGATGTGTGGATCGGAGCCCATGCCCTCGAAACAGGATCGGTTCTTGTAACCTATGACCGGCATTTCTCTGCCATACCAGGACTTCGGCTTTGGGAAGAGCTTTAATTTGTGCCTCTGCAGCTACCCTGTCCGCCTGCGTGAGATGCCTTTTGATTCCTTTGCGTAGAGAGAAAGGTTACAGCAAAACTGGAAAAATTCGAGAAATCATTCAGAAATCAGTGAAAGAAAAGCTGAAAAGTGTAAAAGTCAGTGCGAGCGCAGCACGGCAATCTCACCGTTCTTTCTTTTTATCCCTCTTGACCTTAATTCCCGGAGTATCATTCATTCTTTTGATGCAATAACTTCTGCGGAATTATAACCCGATGTTATAAATTTATCAAAA
>CAZSGR010000292.1:0-2559 GCA_964606185.1 uncultured Eubacteriales bacterium | reverse complement strand
CGGATTGGCCCACGCCGCTCTAATAGCCTGATAACTGACCGTGATAAGGGCGATGCCCACTGCCAGCATTCCGGAAAGAACAAATGCCCATATACCGATGTTTATCCTGTAGGCAAAACTCTTCAGCCATTCGTTCATGATGAAGTATGCGGCCGGCCAGGCAAAAATGTTTGCGATCAGCACCCATTTTGTGAACTGCTTGGAAAGAAGGAAAACAATGCTGGATTCTGAAGCTCCTAGCACTTTTCGAATCCCTATCTCTCTGGTTCGTTGTTCGGTCAGGAATGAGGCCAGGCCGAAAAGGCCGAGGCAGGAAATGATGATGGCAAACAGCGTGAAGGCATTCAAAATCGTGCCTATTTTTTGTTCTTTTCTGTACAAGCTGTCGTACTTCTGATCGAGAAAATGGTATTCAAACGGAGAAATAGGGTTGAACTCTTTCCAGACTCCCTGGATTTTTGCGAGCGCTTCTTCTGTTTTATCGCCCTTGATTTTAATGAGGACAACACCGTATTGGGTGGCTTCTGACACATCGTCCAGGAAAAAGAAAACGTGAGGTTCTATCTTCACATGGAGCGACCGGAAATGCGCGTTCTTCAACACTCCAATGATTGTCCCTTTCCTCTGGCCGTAGGAAAATTGTTTGCCCACGGGATCTTGCATCCTTATTTTCTTGATTGCCTCTTCGTTTAATATATAGGCCTGGGTGGCATCCGTAGAGTATTCCTTGGAAAAGTTTCTTCCTTCCACCAATTCCAGCTTCATCATCGGAATAAAGTCATAATCCACGAGATTGAGAACGATATCGGCCTCCTGTCCTTTTTCTTTTCCCTCCCAGTCATAATTAGTGGTCCGGAAGGCCCCCTCCTCCGCAAACAGATAGTATTGGGCGGCTACGGAGCTGATATTCGGATCGCTCAAAAGTTCAGCTTTAAAAGCGTCATACCTTTTTCCGGTATTTTCTTTCACGGGAACATAGACGATATTTTCAGTGTTGAATCCCAGTTTTGAATGTCTCAGAAAGCGGAGTTGATTGTAGGCAACTGATGTCCCGATAAGCAGGGCTATTGAAAGTGAAAACTGAGTGACCACAAGGATCCGCCGGAATGTCTGGCTTTTCCCTTCCGATTTAAACACTCCCTTCAAAACTTTAACGGGTTTGAATGAAGAAAGGTAGATCGCCGGGTAGCTTCCCGCGGTCAAGGCTGTTAATAGCACAATAACTATGAGCCCGAGCAGTAGTTGGATGTCAATAAGGTCCAGCCTTAGCTGCTTGCCTGCGATCTGGTTGAACGCAGGGAGCAGAGCAGCAACCAGAGCCAACGCAAAAACACAGGCCGTCGTTGTCAGAAAAAGAGATTCTCCGAAAAACTGCAGGATAAGGTGCCTGCGGCTGGCGCCGACGGCTTTTCGCATCCCGACTTCCTTTGCCCGCGTTGTCGAGCGTGCTGTCGAGAGATTCATGAAGTTGACACAAGCTATAAACAGAACGAAAAAAGCGATGATGGAAAAAACATAAACGTATTTTCTATCTCCAACCTCAATGTAGTTCCGAAATGCAGCACGGCTGTCAAGATGGATGGCGGAAAGGGGCTGGAGTCGGAATTCCACTCCATCTTTGACTTGAGGACAGTTATTTTTTGCGGCTATGGCTGTGATATTTTTGCCGATTTCTTGAATGTCACGATTCGCCTCCAATTGAAGATAGGTGACAAAATTGAAAGAGCCCCAGCTCATCCCGTAGTTTGTGAGTTCCTGGATGAAATCATAGGAGCTTAGAAAATCGAACTGGATATGAGAATTTTTCGGGATATCTTTGATGACCCCTTTTACGGCCGCCGGTCTTCCCTCGACTTCTATGGTTTTCCCTATGGGATCTTCAGTGCCAAAATACTTTTTTGCCATTGTCTCTGTTATGACGACGTCGAGAGGTTCGGACAAAGCCGTTTTGGGATCTCCATGGACAAAAGGAAACGTGAATATCTCAAAAATGGAGGGATCGGCGATAAGCCCCCTTGTTTCATAGAAAACTTTATCACCGTATTTACACACCAGTTTCGGGACATCGGAAAATCGTGCATAATTTACGATTCCAGGGACTTCTTCTTTAATAGCCGGAGCCAGAGGCGCAGGCGTTCCATCGAATCCTTCGATCATATATCTTGTGCCGTAACTCATAATCCTGTAAATATCTTTTCCGTTTTCATGGAAGCGGTCATAGCTCAATTCGTCCTTGACCCAGAGGAGAATGAGCAGTGTGCAGGCCATACCGATGGCCAGGCCGGTAAGGTTGATGAAGGAATACCCTTTGTGCCTGGTCGTGTTGCGGAAAGTTGTTTTAAGATAATTTTTAAACATGATCAAGCTCCAGAGAATCGTATTTTTGATGAAGTAGGGGAGGGCCCCACAGATTTGTTTCCAGTAGAGCAGGCGGGCTTTGAACATCCCGTGCTCCTTCCTCATCCAGTAGAATTGTTCTTCGAGGTCTCCCATAGCTCCATACCGGATATCCTTTTGGATGATAAACTCCAGTATCCTGGCTGCTATCCGTGGAGGCTT
>CAZSGR010000291.1:0-2561 GCA_964606185.1 uncultured Eubacteriales bacterium | reverse complement strand
ATCATCATCTACAACCGATTGAAGTATTTTTCCAAAAACCATACAGTCTCCCTGGCTGCGTTCTTTAAAGAAGAAGAGAAAAAATACATTTCCTCTGTGGAGCCCTTTTGCCATGATTTGCAGCTCGTTCCCCTCCCACCGAAACGCTCAGCTTTGAAAGCCTCATGGGACTTTTTCATGTCATCCGTCCCCCACTATTTCCTCAGAGTCCATGGTTCCCGAAGAATGGCAGAAACCATTGCCGGAATGGTCCGGAAAGACAGGTATGACTTTGTTATTGCCGAGTACTCCGTCATGGGCCAGTTTCTCTACAGAAACACCCTTCTGCCTCCTGTCCGTCGGGTTATATCCGTCCATGAATGTTACTACTTGGCCCGGCACAAAGCCTACCGCCATAGCCAACTCGGGTTCGAAAAACTCAAAGAAGCCATAAACCTCAAAGGACTGAAGAAATACGAATTCAACATGTACAAGAACGCAGATAAAGTCCTCACATTAACCCCTCAGGGTAAAGAGGAACTCCTGAAAATAGATCCTGAGCTGGATATCGCTGTGGTCCCCCATGGAGTGGACACGAACGACTTCTCCTTTTCCGAACCCAAGGAAAAAAAGAAGAGCATTGTCTTTGTGGGAAATTACCTGCATTATCCCAACGTGGATGCTGTCCTTTTCTTCTTCAACGAAATCTGGCCTCTGTTGAAATCCCGACTTCCTGAGGTCAAATTCATCGTGGTGGGCCAGGCGCCTCCTCCTGAAATCCAGAGTCTCTCTCAGGATGAAGCCATCACTGTCACAGGCAGAGTCAATGATGTCCGTCCTTTCCTGAAAAAAGGCCGGGTTTTCATCTGTCCGGTCAGGCTCGGAGGAGGATTCAGGGGAAAAATTCTGGAGGCCATGGCCATCGGCCGCCCGGTGGTCTCAACAACGTTGGGAGCAGAAGGTGTGCCCGCCCAACAAAGGGAGAACATCATCCTGGCGGATAAACCTGAAGAATTCGCTCAAGGTATTCTGGATATAATGACCGATGACACGCTTTTCGAGAAAATCAGGAGAAACGCTCGAAAACTCGTTGAGGAAAAATATGCCTGGGAAAAAGGAGTGGAGATAATGGAAGGAGTTTTGGAAAAAATGTTAAAGGAGACACCTTCACTCCAAAATCAAGGAGCCCGAAAATGAAAGTCACGATGGTTATACCCAGTTACTGGGGACGAAAAAAGTCTGAGGAAATAAGGGAAGCAGACTCCATCTATGACCATCCGACTCCTCTTGATGAAGAAGGAACATTGGGCCGTGCCCTGAAAAGTATATCTATCCTTAAGAACAAAGATTTTAATCTTGTCATCCTTGGCGTTTCCACGGCTCAGGACATCCAGGAAGAAGTCGAAGCGAGAATATCTTCTATCGTCAAACACTCCGCTCCAGAAGTAGAAACGCTCTTCTTCTCCTACTCCCACCTGGCCAAGATTCATCAACAACTCACTCAACACAACAAGGAGCAGTTTATCCCACTCTTACAGCTCGACGGCTACTCCAACATCCGAAACCTCTGCCTTTTCACAGCTCATCTTTTGGATTCCGAGGTTGCGGTTCTGATTGATGACGACGAAATCTTCGAGGATCCCCTTTTCATGGAAAAGGCGCTGGAGTTTATCGGTAAAAAACACAAAGGCATTGACGTGCTGGCCGTAGCGGGTTACTACATCAACCCTGATAACGACTTCCTCATCAACAAGGAGATTCCTCCCTGGATGACACAATGGAACAAAATCGATTGCATGAACAGGGCTTTTAAAAAAATCATCGGACAAGGTCCCAGGCTCAAGGAAACGCCTTTTGTCTTCGGGGGAAACGCGGTCATTCACCGCGATCTTTTTCTGGAAGTTCCTTTCGATCCATCTATAACACGAGGGGAGGACATTGATTTCTTGATCAACGCCAGGATGTTCGGTTTTAAATTTTTCCTGGATAACCAGCTCTCAATCAAGCACGACGCGCCCCCCAAACCTCATCCGGAATGGAGAAAGGCGAGAGAGGATATCTTCCGATTCGTGTTTGAAAAGAGAAAGCTGGAAACACAAGAACCGATTCCAGGAATGAAGAAAATAACCGCAGAGGATCTCGATATTTATCCTGGAGAATTCTTGAGAGAAGACTTGGAAGACCGAATTTTCCTCTCAAACAATATGCTGGCCATGGATTACTTAGCAGAGGGAGACAAGAGAGGAGCCATGGAATGCAAGAGAAACATCTCCCTCGCCATGACCACGCCTCCGCCTGAAACTAATCCCTTCCAGAACCTCCTTCAACTGCAAAAAACCTGGAAAAACCTGATGGAATACTTCTCATCAAAAAAGGTGCGCCAGGAAGTATGCGCTCAGCTCAATTACCCGGCTGAATAAAGCTCAGGTCAGTGGATTCAGAAAACACGCCACTTTTGCCCCAGCGAAACCATTACTTCTATTTTGCGAAGGCTTTTGGGTGGAAAAAACCGTTTGAAGGCGGAGCGGGCACGGTTCCTCTCCATCGGAGAGGAGAGCGAAGCCTGAAACCGAGCATCTTTT
>CAZSGR010000290.1:0-2565 GCA_964606185.1 uncultured Eubacteriales bacterium | reverse complement strand
CGACGCCACAGCCCTCTTGGACCGGAAAGCGAGCCGTCCGAATCCATAACGCCAGAGTCACAATTGGTTTCCCGGGAAAATCTGCGTTCCTTGAAAGCCGCTATCCAGCAACTGCCGAAGAAACAGAAAGAAGTTTTCATTCTGAGGGAATACGGAGACCTCTCCTATCAAGAAATGGCGGATGTTTTGAGGATTAATAAGGGAACGGTCATGTCCAGGTTGACCCGAGCGCGACGAGCACTCATGAATCAAATGAAGGGAGAATAAAATGAAAAAAACTCACCCGTCAAACAATAAAGAAATTTTCGAATTCACGGATCTCATCCAAAAAGAAAAAGAAAAGGCTCTCCAGAGATTCCGAAAGCAGGACTTTGGCTCTCGATTGAAACAGAGAATCAAAGAAGAAGATGCGATAACGCCTTCTCCATCCATTTTCTGGTTCCGCAAGCCAGTTATCGCGGCAGGTGGAGTGCTGCTTCTTATTGTTCTGGGTTGGATAGTCGCTACACAGCTCTTTACTCTAACTCCATATGAAAGAGATGCCAGGGCCATTGAAAATACCCTGGCTCAAGCATTTGAAACTCATGAGCTCGTGATAGCCCAAAGTGTTCCTCAGACCGAATCCCAACCCGGCCCGGACAATCTTCATGAGTTTGAATGGTCGCTCAAGCGAGTCATTTATTCCGCTCAAAGGGAAAACATCCCCGATAGTGATATGCCGCAAATTTTCAGTCAGGTTCTTCTCAAAGCCGCCCAATTCAGGGAAGCAGAAGACCAAGGGCCTGAGGAAATGAAAGACGAAAGTGAGTTTGGACCCTTATTTGAAGAAAAAAATCCGCAACAAACCTTTGACCAAATAAAGGACTAAAGGAGGTCAATAATGATACGAAAAGCCATCACCGTTTGTATTCTCATTTTTCTTTTCCTGTTTTACCTGCATCTTACGCCATCCTTCGGATCTGATATATCCGCCGAGGAAAGCGCGGGTCACGCACTCCTGGATTCTCTTGTTGTCGCCTTCAAAGAACTCGCCGAGCAGAGGGAAGCTGTGATGGAGAGAACAAACACAGCACTCGGAGAGATGGCACGGGAGGCTCAAAGAGCAAACGCCCAGGGACAGATTGATACCGTCTTTTTCAAACGGTTCCAAAGAATCCTGATAGTCATAAAATGTGTGATTAATCCCATTGTCAAAGACGAGGAGGGGTGGTTCATTAAATCACTCTACTTCGGAGCCATCAATAAGTTTATCGAGGATATCCAAGGGGAGCCATTCGATATTGAAAAATCAGGGCACAGTGCCGCCATAAACAAATTCACCCAGGCGGTCTCCCAGGAAATCGTCGATCTTCGTATCTATCTGGATAATAAGGAGAAAAGAGAAAAACTGATCGAGGAGTACCAGGAACTTTTGTCAATTAGCCAGGAAACTCCCGAATCAGTCGAGAAAGACAGACAATTGAAGACTATGGAAGATATATCGCTTGTCAACGCTGCCCTTTCAGACTACGTGACGGATTACGGGTTTGCGCCCAAGCAAGAAGGCCAATATGAAAGGGAGAGTGAATTCCATAAAAAACTATCTCCTTTCTACATTAAATACCTTCCCTTTAAAGATGGTTGGGGAAATAACATTCACGTTTACACCGGGAAAGCGTGCAATGGCATTTATGACGGGATCAAAGGCTGCACGGATAAAGATATCATTGTGATCTCCTTCGGCCGGGACGGGAAGAAAGAGAACTGGAAGTACAACCCCAAGGATCCGGAAGCGGGTATCTATGTAGTGACATCTAATAAGGATTTTGATAATGACTTTGTCATATGGAATGGAAAGCCGATCAGAGCCCCAAGAGCGAAGAAGAAATAAAGAAGATAAAAATGTTCCTAACAACGACTTCTTTGAATTCACGCTCTTAAAAATAAAAGATTGACACTGCTTTTTAGGGACTGTTGCTTTTTTACAAAATCCTGAAAAATTATCGAGCAAAAGGAAAAAGCAAAAAATGAGGGAACCCGAATGAAAAAAAATTTATCCTTACTTTTAGCACTACTTTCACTCAGTTTCTGCACTCAAACACAGGACAAAGTGGAAAAAAACATGGAAGACGGAGTCGAAGTTATAGTCAACCACCTCGAACCTTACAAAATCAAGGGCGAGCTCACTACCCTAACTCTTAAAGAGGAATTCACCATCGACCTGGAAAAAGAAGAGATCGCAGCGCTCGGACTCACTGATATATGGGGCTTTGATGTCAACTCTGAAGGAGACATTTATCTTTTTAAGCCTCCGACAACCCAAGGGGATATGGTTTTTAGATTCGACCCAAAAGGCAATTTCATTTCCTTTTTTGCACGCAGAGGACAGGGACCTGGGGAGGTTGAAAATCCTTCCTATCAAAAAATAAACGATCAAGATGAACTTCCGATCACAAATCCTGGCAGATCTGAGATCATGATATTCAACAAGGATGGCCACCTCATCAAAGAAATCCCTATAGATTTAAACATCGGCTTTATGGGGAATATGGTGTACCCTCTGGAAAACGGAAATTATCTGATCAG
>CAZSGR010000289.1:0-2664 GCA_964606185.1 uncultured Eubacteriales bacterium | reverse complement strand
CGTTTGCCTGTAGTCTTTTGAAAAATATTTTTAATTATGTAAGCGGCCATGGCCGGATTGGCAGCCAGCCGCCTCTTGCAGTAGGCTGTCGCGAACATCCACTTCTCGGCAAACGGAACATAGAGCCGCACCAGGATTCCATTTCGCACAAGCTCATCCTGATAGGCCTGCATTGGCACACCCATGAGCATCTGTACCTCATACTGGTCCTTTTTTATATTCAGTCTTTCAGCAATATTGAGGGCCTCGTTGATGACCGCTTTATCGTGAGTACCGATCTCCGGATAATGACCTTCCTTGAACAAGACTTCCACCTGCTCGAGCAATTTCTTTTTCATTTCAGGCTTGCTCTGGATGGCGATTTCCTTCGGTTCGTTGTATATGCCGATGCAGATCCGGATGCGGGCATTCAGGCCTTTGAGGGATTTTATATCCTCACCGGTGCGGAAGAGGCGCGATTGCAGGACTGTTCCAAAAGTCGGATGATCCTTTTTTATGGCCTTGAAGATATCCAGAGTCATATCTGTGTAGGGATGGTTCTCCATATCAAGGGTGACTTTAATATTCTTTTTTTCTGCCTGTGCGACGATTCCTCTAATAATCTCCTGGCAGTGCTCCGTGCCCCGGTGGCTTCCAAGTTGCGTGGGTTTTAAGGATAGGGTGGCGTATTCCTGGGGACCCAGGCCAGCGATCAGTCTTTCGTAGACATCTACAGTGTACTGGACGTCGTCATCACTCTCCAATTCCTCACCAAGGAGGTCGATTGTCGAGCAGACCTTTCTCTCTTCCCAAAATTGGCGGGCTGTATCTGTTGCGGCCTGGATGCTGTCTCCGGCCACATAAGGACTGGCAAAAAGCTTGACTAAGGGAGAGGGAGCAAGATTGATGATGAGCCTTTTCAAATCCATGGATGACTCCTTTTGAAAGTATTATGATATCATCAGAGAGACTTTACCAGTCTCTAAAGATTATAAAGAGATATGAAATTAATTCATTTTTTGACAAACTTCAAGAACTGTTTTTAAAAATTTTGTAAAATCACACCTTCAGCCAGGTGCTGCTTCGCTTGATAATCAAGGACATTTTCTTAATCGACTTTTCTTCACAGAATGCATCCCGGGGCAAAAAAATCAGTCACTCACTTTGAATAAAAAGCAGAAAAGGCTGAATAAAGATGTGAGGGATTACTAAAAGTGCGGTTGAACTCGATCACCGACACTCAGAGGAGCTTTGCTCGAGAGAATCTTCACAGTGGATGTTTTCAGTTGGGTATCGATCACGATTAAATTCCCAATGTTTTCGATGACTCCATTCTTTCCTTTTGTTTTTCTGTAGATAACTAACTGTTGCCCAAAATGAATCCCATCCTCCTCTCCAATGTCTATAATGGCCCAGTGCCCTTTTGAGATTTGTTGATATTCATCTTGAAAATAAATGAGCATTCCCTGGGGACCTTCCTCCTCATTGATAGGAACATCATAGCCAAGGTCCTTGCCCAGAAAGTCGCTTTTCTCTTCAAAAGGCACCAGGAAATGGCCAACCTTAACCTCTCCGCATGCCTTTTCTAATCTGGCAAACGCCCGCTCCTCTTCCACGGAAAAAACCTGGGCCCTGCCTCTCTTCAATACAAGACGGCCGAAATTCTTTCCAGTGATGGGATTCCTGATTTTCTCTCCGATCTCCAAAATCATGTAAATTTGTCCCGTCTCAACCCCGTCCACGCTGCCTTTATTAATAAAGAAAACTTCACTCTCTCTGAGAAGCATTCTTTCTTCTTCTTTCTCAGAACCAACGATCTGCGTATCCAGTTTCACTTTTTCCATAACAAAAAAAGAACAGTAGAGGTCAGTCTCAGAGATTAGAGGGAAGACATCCTTGTATAACCTCGCCTTCTTGACCTCTTGTTCCTGGGTTCTCTCTCCGTCTCCAGGATTCAATCCGATACTCTCTCCTTGGATAAAGAGAAGAAAAATTATCATGAAAAAAAACAGGAATTTCGCCACTGTTTTAAGAGTATAGTTTTTCATTATCGCTCCTCTTTTCAGATTTTTACATCCTGAACTTTGCCCTCATTATATGAAGATGGACTAAATCTGTCAATAGAAGCGTTTTTTAATAGATTTCGCACCTTTTTCTTGACATTCAACATCTCTTCTACATAACATAAGAAAATCCGCCTATGAGCGGTAAGAAGCTAAGGAGGTTCACTGTGAATAAAAAAGCATTAACAGCCAGAATGGCCAAAGACTCCGGAATCACTGGCCTTCAAGCGGAAAAAGCATTCACATCCCTGATCAGCGGTGTCAAGTCATCGCTGAAAAAAGGACACAGAGTTACATTTTCCGGGTTTGGCAGTTTTGAAGTTAAAAATAGAAAAGCAAGGAAAGGAAGAAATCCAAAAACCGGAGAACCCATCAACATCCCTAAAAAGAAAAGAGTTAGATTCAATCCGAGTAAAAGCTTCATAGATTCTCTTTAACATCCAACAAACCACCCTTCTTTCAACTGAAATGGACTTATACATCGTGTCATCTTTATCAACAGAAACATCAATTTCTTTTAATTAAGTAGTTGAACACTTTAAATCTTGGTGAAGGATTGGTTCTGAGAAACCGTTTGAAGGCGGAGCGGGCATGGTTCCTCTCCGTAGGAGAGGAGAGCGGA
>CAZSGR010000288.1:0-2671 GCA_964606185.1 uncultured Eubacteriales bacterium | reverse complement strand
AAACAGGAAGAGGGCAGATTTCAGAAATCCAAGGACAAGATAGACAAAAGCAAGGTATCATAAAGATATGAATAAACAGACGAGTCTTCTTGAGATCCATCTTGCCGTACTGCTTTTTGGATTAGCCGGTTTATTCGGAAAATGGATTGCTCTGTCTCCTTTTATCATTGTCCTGGGGCGAGTATTTTTTGCCAGCCTGATGCTCGTTTTTATTCTCTGGCTCTCTAAACAAAGCATGAAAATCCCACATGGAAAAAATGCCGGCTATCTCTTATTCCTCGGATTCATCCTCTCGATCCATTGGGTGGCTTTCTTTCAATCCATTCAGGTGTCTACAGTTGCTGTTGGACTTCTGTCCTTTTCGTCTTACCCCGTGTTCACAACCATTCTTGAACCACTCTTCTTCAGAGAGAGAATCATCAAAATCAATATCATTTTCTCGCTGTTCTGTCTTATGGGAGTTTTCCTGATCATCCCTCGTTTCAACCTGGATGATTCAACCTTTGTGGGCGTTCTCTGGGGATTGCTGGCGGGTTTGACTTTTGCTGTGCTCACTATCTTGAACAGAAAGCTGACACTTCAGTTCTCCAGTATGCTCATCGCTTTTTACCAGGATTTCTTCGCATCACTGTTTCTTCTCCCCTTCTTCTTTATCCTTAAACCTTCCCTGAACACAAGGAACCTTCTTCTCCTTATTATTCTCGGCGTGTTCTGCACAGCAGGCTCCCACACTCTTTTTATCAAAGGGATGAAGCACATAAAGGCTCAAACCGCAAGCTTCATACACTTTCTTGAACCGGTTTACGGGATTATCTTTGCCTTTTTCTTCCTCCGTGAAGTCCCTTCATTGAGGACAATTCTTGGAGGAATCATCATCCTCGTGGGGCAGATTTTTATCATCATGAGAATTCTCAATAAGAGGAGAAAAAATGCATAAAAAGTTCGATACTGAAATATCCGTAAGACCCCATGAAGTCGATATCAACGGACATGTCCACCAATCTGTTTACCTCGACTATGTGCTATTCGCACGGTGGGACCAGATGAATAGATGTTATAAAATGCCCTTGGAGGATTTTTTTAAAAAAGGCCTCTCCTGGACAACCAAATCCGCTTTCATCGAATTCCATAAACCCTTATTCCTCGGAGAAACGATTATCATCAGAACTTGGATAGAGGAAATTGGGCAGAAAAGTGTAAAAGTTCATTTCCAAATTTTGAAAAAGGAAACGGAGAAACTGGCTACAGAAGGAGAATTTGTCTACGTCCTAATAAATACAAGAACAGGAAGACCTGAACTCATCCCTGAAGATATCACGAAAAAATATTCCGTATAAAAAAAATAAAGTGCGCTATTTCTTAATTTTCTTCTTAACTTTCTTCTTGGTGCTTGTTTTTTCCTCTTTCTTTTTTTTCTCCGCTTCTTTCTCTTTTTCGTGTCTCTTCTTTATCTGAGTTTTTTCGGTCTCATGGCTTCTCTTCAGCTGGCCGGCTTTTTCTTTGTGCTCTTTTTCAGCCTTAGCCTTCTCTACCTGTGTTTTAACAGATTTTACTTTCTCCAGTCTTTTCCGTTCAAGATCCTGTATCTCTTTTTGCTGGCTTCTTTCTATCAGCTGGATCTCTCTCTTCTGAGTCGCTTCCAAACTTTCGGCCTTCTTTACAGGAACCACTTTTTTTACAGCCCTCCCAGTTGTTGTCCTGACCTCAGCGATCTTTGACTTGGCATTCTCTTTTCTCACAGTGTTTTTCGGCTTCGCCGACTCATTTCTCTTGATTTTAGGCTTGAACACTTCGATCGTTCCGGGCGTTACCCTGCTCTTATCAGCCTTCCGCGCATCCTTGAGGGCGTGTTTGGTGATATTCTTTTTTGTGATCCTTTGGGCTCGTTCATACCCGATTCCTTCATTGTACACTCTGTTATTCCGGACAATGATGTTCGTCTGGTGGACTGTGTAATTGATTATGGTCACGTTCCTCTCATGCGGGAACACATACCGGTGGAGAGAAGGATGCAGGAAGTTGGGTCCATTTACAAAGACCCAGTATCTCGAAGGAATTCTGACGCTGACCCTTCTGATTCCAACACCCGGGATGAAACGGATTCCCGGAGGGAGAGGAGCCCATCCAACGTAGAAGTCGCTGTGACGCCAGGTGACCCAGCACGGACCCCATACGGTTCCAGGCACCCAGTACCAGCCGAAGTCTGATTCCCAACCCCAGCGTCCGTAATGAAAAGGTCCCCATCCCCAGGCAAAATGAGAACTCCAGGTCCAGCCATAATCTGTCCAGACCCACTGACCCTGTGTGTACGGACGCCAGTTGAGCAACATGCTGGAAGGAACCCACACATACCTGTGGACAGGATGATACACCCAGATTCCGTATGGAGAAAGGGATTCATAGAAATAGGAAACATCCAGTCCAACGGCAGGTTCCGGAACCCGTTCTACAGGATATCGCTTCACAGGGGGAGGAACGTCTGTTGGAGGAGGGAAGTAAAGCTGGCAGCTTGTCATTAAAAATAAACCTAGAAAAATTAATAAAATGTGTTTTTTCATGATTAACCCTCGCTTACCAAGATAGTAATATGATATAAAAACTGAGTTTTTTTTTCAACCCCCCAGAATATTACTCTTCCCTGTCAGGCTCTCAACCTGAATCCTGATGACCG
>CAZSGR010000287.1:1601-2706 GCA_964606185.1 uncultured Eubacteriales bacterium | reverse complement strand
CCGTTGTGGACGATGAAGGCGACTCTGACTCCTTCCGAAGGGCTGTTGGGCTCGATCAGCACTTCTTTTCCCTTGAGTTCAGCCTCGAGATCATCGACTCTAAAGGCGACATGCGGGACAGTTTGAACCAGTTCGGGCAGTGGCGAGTCTGGCTCAAACCTCATCCATTCCACTCCATAAGGACTTTCTTCATAACCTGAAACATAGACTCTATGATTTTCGAGATAGGTTTCGTTTTTTCGCTGAGTCTGTGTGGGGATTCCGATATGATGGTACTCTTTCATGCTTCGCTCCCGAATGAATCGGTCTTTTTTAAATCCATTTGATTGCTCATTTTATCCTCTGATTTCAGATGTTTTGGCCATCCTGCGAGTCAGCTTCTGCGGGAAATCCAGTCCGTCAAATGACCGATACAGATAGCAAAAGCCAGTTCCTACTTATCAGGCTGGATCACCCGGCCGCAGGGACGCACGCCTTTCCCGATGCGTTCCTTGCCGTCTCCCAACTCCTCGCGGGCCTTTTCTCCTAAAGTTTGAAGCTGCGCGACGACCTCCGGGTGCTGGTCTGCCACATTGCGCCTTTCACCGATGTCGTTTTCCAGGTCATAGAGTTCCAATCCGGTCTCTCCACGTGCGTATGGACCGGGCAGGCCGTTCTTTCCCGGCTCAACGCCTTCATAAGTCCGGTATCCATGCGGAAAATGGAGTTTCCATTTGCCCTGACGCACACACTGGAGCGGCCGGCCGTAGTAATAGAACAGATGGTCGCGTGGATTTGCATCCGGATTTCCTTCGAGTAGAGGAAGGATATTGACACCATCGATCTTGTTTTTCGGCATGGGCGCCCCGGAAATAGCGGCAAAAGTCGGCAGCAGGTCCAGTGTGGACGCCATTTTATTGCAGACCATGCCTTTCGGGATGTGTCCGGGCCAGCGCATGATGCAGGGCACGCGTTGACCGCCCTCCCAGGAAGTCCCTTTTCCTTCACGGAGCGGTCCGGTTGAGCCGGCATGCGTGCCGAAGTTCAGCCAGGGTCCGTTGTCGCTCGTGAATACAACAAGCGTGTTTTTTTCAAGGTTGTGCTTTTTGAGGGTTTTGAGGATTTC
>CAZSGR010000287.1:0-1501 GCA_964606185.1 uncultured Eubacteriales bacterium | reverse complement strand
TGGCACCGAAACAGCCGACGTCCGCATAGCCCTGGTCGTCAGTGAAGATGACGACGAAATTCGGCAGACGCTTCCGGAAGAGAGAGCAGGAGGCAAAAGGCAGTGCCGCTGCTCCCCATCCGATAGACTTCAGAAAATCTCGCCGGTTGAGTTGATCTTTCATGGATTATCCTTTCCAATCACCATTCTATTTCCCCTGATCCTTAAAACATGCATGTACTATAACAAAAAAATGACCAGTCAGCCATTTCTATTTTTTGGGGAGGTCAATCCTGAATTCTTCCGGACCGGGTTGTGTATCTTGAGGGTATTCATGCATCTTTTTCTCTAATTGACGAAAACGAGCCAGGATGAGCGCGATCACTGTGCTCCCGAAGAAGAAAAAGAATACACCCAGAAGCATAAAGGCCGTAGAGAGAGAGTAGGAGTCAACGATTTTTCCGAAAAGAGGAGAAAGGATGACATAAAACAGGCTTCTGGTCATGTTCGCCACGGAGAGGACAGTGGCTCTGATTTTTGATTCGATCAGGCGGTTCATGTGATCCATGAGCAGGGGAAAGCCGAAACCCATCAGGAAAGCGTTGAGAAGTATCAGCGGGATCAAAACCAGGGATTGAAAAATTCCAAGCAGCACAAAAGTCAGAGCCACGAGCAGCAGAATAAGCAGCGATTGTTTTTGCCCCAGGAATTTTTCTAAAGCATGAGCCTGTCTGGAACTAACAGCGGCGGAGAGTTGAAAAGCCGCCATGAGAACTCCAAAGAACCCGATGCTGATCCCGATGGATTCATAATACAGAAAGTAGGCCCAGATACCTATAGCCCCCGTGCTCATGAGCAGGGCGGTGAGAAGCATCAACAGTCTGAGCTGCTTATGCGAAAAGCTAAGTCGACTGATCTTCAGGATGTCTTTAAAAGGGCTTGATGCTTTGAGTTTCTCCCGTTTGGGTTCAATCAGCAAAAGTGCAAAAGGGATCATGAAGAAGCAGACGCCCATGTTGATGTAAAAGGGCACGCGCAGTGATATTAAAGCGGTCACACCCCCAAGAATTGAGGAGAAAGCTGTTCCCACCCGCGTATAATAGAAAGACCTCCCCTCGAATTTTTTGTATTCCGACTCCTCTTTCAGTTGGATCAAGGTGTCATAGATCAGGGCCGAGTCGCATCCAGAGCGCATGCTGTTTCCAATGGCGATGATGAATTCGGCCAGGATGAAGGTGGCAAAGGAATGAGTGAAGACATAGACGCCTATCCCCACTGGAAGAAAACACGCCCCGAGAATGAGGGTTTTCTTCCTGCCGATAACATCGGCCAGGTAGCCGGATGGAATCTCCAACAGCAGGATCGAGAGGGCATAAGCGGCCTGGATGGTGAATATCTGGGTCGAGTTGAGCCTGTTGGCTTCGTAGTAAGGGATGAGTATGGGGAGGACTAACCAGAATTCGTTCAGGAATCTATAAGTATATATCTTCCACAGGTTCGAGCGGATGTTTGTCATTTTTCC
>CAZSGR010000286.1:0-2715 GCA_964606185.1 uncultured Eubacteriales bacterium | reverse complement strand
GGAATCGACCGGTATCCAGTCAATGACTGTGCCGCCACTCTCGAAATAGTAGGGACTGACAAGGAAGTTCATCCCTCCTTCTCTGGTCACACGGAAATCTTTTACCTTGAATTTTTTATCTTCGTGCACATCGTACATCTCTTCATCTAGGGAAGGGATAGGAATAAATGGATAAAGCTCATCAAGAACTTCAGCTTTTTTCTCATCCGGAATGACGTACACTTCTATCATTCCACCCACAGCATGTACAGTCCGTGTAGGGAAGGGGAGTCTTGCCTTATCGAAATCTTTCTTTTTAGCCATAATCGTCCGTCCTTTCTTTATATGGTTAGCTTCTTTTTATATTGAAGGTCTCAGTTAAAAAGTCCCTTCAATTTATCCGAAAAGGATATTTTTGTCTCTTGAAATTTTTTCTTCCCCTATATTTTCCGAGGATATTTCAATTCGCCTCTTCATATGAGGACGCTGTTGGTATTGTCATATTCTCAGAAATAGCATGCCTTAAGATCAGGTTATGGCTCCAAGCTTGTACTGCTTGAAGAGTAGAAATCAGTATCTGTGAGAGAAGCTAGAAAATAAGTTCTTTGTTGTAAATTTTCGAAAGGAATACAAGAAGTCTTCTTGAATATCGAAGCTTTTAGCTATATTATTAAGGCTAAAATAAACGCATGATTGAGTGAGCGTATCGTGAAAGTTAAAGAAAAAAAGGCCCTCCAGGTCACCGTCGATAAACGGCATATCGTCTCCATCGGCGAACGGCTTTACACCGAAAGCGTGGAGCTCCTCCGGGAGCTGATTAACAACGCCTATGATGCCGATGCCACCGAAGTGCATGTGGAAATCGGTCCTGAGCGGATCGTGGTCAGAGATAATGGTTTTGGCCTGGACGCTGAAGGATTAAAACAGTATTTTCTCGTCGGCTCAGATGAAAAAGTGCTCCACTCCCTCTCTCCGAAGCTGGGAAGAGTACGGATCGGGCAATTCGGAATCGGAAAATTTGCCTCATTAGCTGCAGCCTCCTGTTTTGAAGTCATCACTCAGCATAGAGATTTTGCCGCCCGGGTGATTTTTGATAAAAAAGCCTGGGAAGAGGCAAAGGACGAGTGGCACATTCCCTGCGAGATCCTTTTTCCAGATCCGAAGAAGCGAGACGGAACGACCGTTATTCTCTCAGGCCTCTCTAAATCATTCGACCTGGAGGAAGTCGAAAAAAAGATCGTCGAAGGAGTCCCTCTCAAGGCTCCGGATTTTGCCGTCTTCCTGAATAAACGCCGTCTTTATCCCAGGAGCATCGTCGGCCAGAGAATTCCCATCCTGGAAGGCTGCAAATACGGGGCTGTTTCCGGGGAGGTCATTATTACTCCCACTTCCATGGCTTCGTTAAAGGATTTGGGTGTTGAGGTCAAAGTGAAAGGAGCCACAGTCAAAAGAGAGCTTTTCGGCATGGAAACGTGGGGAAAGGCGGTGGCCAGGATAAAAGGGGAGATCAACGCCGATTTCCTGCCTGTCACCAGCGACCGCTCCAATTTTGTGGCAGATTCAGATGAGTACCAGGAATTCCTCAAAGTCATGGTAAAAGTTATGGGAATTACAAGGAAAACTCTGGGCAGGGAGGCTGACCGGAGAGAAGACAGAAAAGCCAGCCGGGTGGTGAAAGAAGCTCTCCAGAGAATTCATAAAGCACTGGCCCAGAACCCGGATCTCTCGCCTTTCGGTCCCATCCCTTACGGTGAAGAAGGAGGAGTGGGCGGTGGAGCAGCTGTGGGAGAAACGAAGAAGAAAGGGTTGGAAGGCCTGGAAGTCCAGCCACAGGAGGAACAACTTCCAAGCCCGCCAAAGCCGAAAAAAAAGAAGCGGCGCCATCCGCTGGTCAAAAAAATCACCCCCAATGCCATTGTCCGCAGGATGAGATTCGGAGCGGACAGCGTCTCTGTTTGCCTTGATTTTTTCGGCGAATCAGAACCTGAGTGTTTCTCAGAAGGGAATGTGGTCTATATCAACCGCGACCATCCCCTTTTCAAAAGAGAATCTCAAAGGGCGGCGACCTACACCATGTACATTGCTCGTCTCCTGACACAGGAGATCTCCCTGATGAAAGAGACCAGAAGCCCCCGCGTTGCCTTTAACCGCCAGAGCAAGCTCCTCAAGGATGCTTTTATTGAGGAGTAGGATTGTCTGTTGTCATTTAAAAATTAACAGAATAGGATTTTCTTTTCGAGAATTTAACGTCTTTATTATACGATTTTCAATGATATCGTACAGTGACGATATAAAAAGTCCGGTTTTCAGCTGCTTTTCAAGCCCAATAGAATAACAGTTTGTCTTATCCCATTTTCCACAACATAGAAACAATTTACTCAATATTATGAGTAAGTATACTCAATGGTCCGAGAAATTTTAACTTTTATTGTATGACTTATGGAAGACTCATTAGGATGCAAAAGTATCTAAATAAAATGGAAGGAGTCTGTTTTATTTTCATAGAGATTATTTTTCTGATGTTGATTATAGCTCTTATATCAGGACCAGAGATATAGATTTTCTTATTCCAATTCCTTATAGGTCCAAAAGGAAAGTAGATATCACTGAATTGTTAAAAGATCTTGGATTCATTATGCAAACTGGCGGAATTCGTTGATAATAGGGGAGTTAGGGAGTGAGAAAATTTGAGTTCAAATGATCTACCGCTTCCTGACTATTTTTACCACTAATGAA
>CAZSGR010000285.1:0-2791 GCA_964606185.1 uncultured Eubacteriales bacterium | reverse complement strand
GCCCAACCTGTTTTAGAAAACCAGACCAAAAAGGGAATCCCGTAAATGGCGGCAATGATGGCAGCCAGAACCGAATGCATGGCTCCTTCCAGGGTGAAAAGTTGAATGACTTTGAATCTGGTGAAGCCCATGGCCATCATCGTGCCCATCTCTTTCCGCCTCCGGAAAATAGAGAGAACCTGGGTGTTGAAAATGGCCAGCATGGCGAGCGAGAGCAAAAATATATACATGATGGAACCACCTGCCGTTTTGGCCTTCACCAAAGATTCAATATCTGCGAGAAGGAATTCTAAAGACTTGAAGTTCCATCCCGGGACAACCGGGATCTCCTCTGTATTTTTGGCCACAACCACAAGACTCGACTCGTTTTCCATACTCATCAGTTCTCTCATTTTCTCCAGAGGAATCCAAATTTGTCCCTGGTCGACCGTGCCCACGGAGGTTTTCATGACCTGTGTGATCCGGACATCACGCGCATCAAATGTTCCCTTCGCATCCCGCCACCGAACAGTAATCATATCGCTTAATTGAAGACCGGTGTTTCTCGCCATCCGGGTTCCGATGAGAGCCGGAATGTCTTCGCCATCCTGAACAAGAAATTTTGAAGGTAGATTGACAACCGATTGCTGAGGATCGATTCCTTTCAGAAGGATCGTACGGAGACGGCCTTCGGGATAAATGGTCGCTTGAGTCACCAGTATGGGTGTGGCTTCGCCTTTATCGATCTTTTCCTGTAGAGGACCGGGAACAATTCCATGGGCGTCCTCTAAGGTGAGAGGGTCAAATGGATCATAACTTTCATGCCAGTACTGGCCTCCTCCGAATTCAGTATCTATTTTGGCATTTTTAGCCTGATCACCCATCCCTTTATACAGGCTCTGCAGGAAAATGATGAGCACAAAGGAAAGGGACAGGACCACTGCATTCAACCATGTCCGGAGGCCTGCTCCCAGCAGATTCTTGAGTGCCAGGCGAGGAATAATCATTGATCCACTCCTTTCACATTTTTGCGTTCAAAAATCTCATCCTTGGCCACTTTCCCGTCAACCAAAGTGATTTTCCGGCGCAGGTATTTGATGACTTTTTGATCGTGAGTGGCGAAAATAAAAGTTGTTCCCAGCTCGCGGTTCAGCTTTTCCATGGTGTCGAGAATGTTGAATGAGTTCTCCGCGTCGAGATTGGCTGTCGGTTCATCGGCAAGAATAATGGATGGTTCCTTAACAATGGCCCTGGCTACGGCCACCCTCTGGCTCTGTCCGCCGGAGAGCTGCGCGGGTTTGGATTTTGCTCTGTCCGCCAGTTTGACCCACTCCAAGGCTTTCATGACCTTCTCTCTGCGTTCTTTCGGAGACAGATTGAGCAGAAGCAAAGCAAACTCGACGTTTTCGTAGACGGTGTATACCGGAAGCAGATTGAACGTTTGAAAGATAAATCCGATGTTCCTGTTGCGCAGCCACGCCGCCTGTTTATGCGACAGGTCTTCGATCTTTTTCCCCATCACGACCGCGCTTCCTTCCGTGGGGGAGTCGAGAGAGCCGACGATGTTGAGAAATGTTGTTTTCCCCGAACCGCTCGGTCCCACAAGGCCGGCAAACTCTCCCGGCATAAAATCAAGATTCACTCCATTGAGCGCAAAAATCTTCGTCTGCCCCATGGGATAGGTCTTGACAAGATCTCGAGTTTTGATCAAAAAAGAGTTTTCCATTGTGACCTCTCTTTCATGTTTAAAAGCTGAATTTTACCCATTAAAATTCTCAATGATTAAAAATAACCATGATCTGGATCCCTTTTCCTGCAAATATGTTGTTCTCCGTCAGATTCCGGTAGATCTGAAAAAGTTTCGGATTCCAGAATCCGATGACATTGATGATCCACTGATCATAGGTTCGTCTCCAGTTGAGGAAGCTGTAGAGATTCTTGTTTCTCCAATCGTAATAAAGAATACAGCTCAGATTATCCAGCATACTCAAGGGGTAATTCATAGATAAGGCTGAAAATTTCAGACTGTCGCCAGAACCCAGGACCTCCTGACTGCTTGCATAAACAAAATATTCCCCGGTCATATTCAGGCCGTTGCCAAGACCGAAGGTATAATCGAATCCAACAGTCACGGCTTTCTGCCATGGGAAGGGCAGCTGCTCGCAGTTCTGATGAGTGAGCGCTCCTTCGAACCAGATCCCGATTCCTATGTCCCATTTGCCGTCCAGCGCCAAACGGTTCTCCGGAACAGAATAAACATCTGCCAAATCCAGACCAGGAAGACTCTGGTTTGGATCAATTTGTCGGTGATGATAGGTGAGAGCCATCTCTCCGTTTCCCACAGGGTGCTGGAAGCGACCTCCGAATTCAACGGATCGAGCCTTGGTCGAAAGAAATTCCCATCCTTTTGTGTTTTTGTTGCCGTATAGTCCCCAAATCCAGATATTGGCATTGTTCAAGAAGTAGTACCTCATGAGAATGCCGTAAACGCCATCCGTAATCTGCAAAGGATCACGGGGATCGATGCGGTCAAACCACATCAGAGGCCTTAAAAGGGAAGCCGAGCCAAAATTTATCTTTTGGAGTCCGAGCCTGGCTTCAAACCGGGAAGACGAAAACCGCCCCCACATTCTGTATAGTTTGATTTCGCCGCTTGTCTGAGTCTCTTCCTGGGATTGCAGGCGGGCTGTTCCATTGGCATTCAAAGAAAGATCAAAATCAAGGGCATAATTTTGTGAGAGGGATTTGTTGATCGAGAATTCAGGAATATAATACAGACCGAACTGTGGTTCGGAAATATTTTCCGCATTCA
>CAZSGR010000284.1:0-2839 GCA_964606185.1 uncultured Eubacteriales bacterium | reverse complement strand
GGTGCCGGTTTTCCTTTGAGGTGGTGGTCGAAGAATTGCCGCATCCGGATGGTGTAGTCTCTTTGGTTTTCTGGTTTTCGCAGTCCGTGATTCTCACCTTTGTACTGGAGCATGACCACAGATTTTCCAAGGCGTCTGAGTGTGTTGAAGTATTCGATTCCCTGGTTCCAGTCCACAGCACCATCATTGTCGTTGTGAAGGATAATGAGCGGTGTTTTCACGTTCTCTGCAAAATAAACCGGAGAGTTTCGGGTGTAGGCTTCGATGTTTTCCCAATAGCCGCCCTCGAACCGTCCTTGACTGCTCTCAAAAATGGGCTGATTCGCAGACCCTGAGTTCCAGTAAATGGAGCTGTACATGCTGATCATGTTGGTGAGCGGGGCTCCGGTGACACAGGCCTTGAAAATATCTGTCTGAGTCACCAGGAAGGAGGATTGATAGCCACCCCAGGAATGTCCATGAATGCCAATCCTTTCTTTATCCACGACTCCGGTTTCAACTGCTGCTTTGATGGCCGGCAGAACACACCACACTGAGGACATCCCGGGATCATTTACTTTATAGACGATATCCGGCATCAATACAGCATATCCGTTGCTTGTGTACACGGATTTGTTAAAGCCTCTCGCTGAGGGGGCATAATAGCGGTTAAGCCCTTGAGAGAGTTTTTCGTAGATATAGACTACAGTCGGATAACTTTTCCCTTTCTCGTAATTTGCGGGCAGAAAAAGAGCGGCTTGAAGTTTATCGCCTTTATCGCTCTCAAAATCCAGAAGAATGCTGCCGGATGACCAGAGAAATTCTTTCTGCTGCGGTGTGGCTTCTGTGAGTCTCGACCCTTTTTTAAGGGAGCTGTCAGTGACATAGTAGTCAGGATAGTCTTTGTAGGTCTGTCTGGTGTAGAGGTAGACATCTGCCTTTTCAGCCTTGCGGATTGAAAATGCGGCATCATCCCAGAGCAGCATTTTGGCTCCGGGTTTGCCTTTGTCCAGAAGGGCAACCCCGCCTTTTTTCGTCCATTCGCCGTAACTACTTATGTAAAGCGGTTTTGAAAGGTCGATGCCCTCTTCTTCGGGGTCGAGTCTGTAGCGGCTCCTGTAGCGGATGCCTTCCTTTTTCCCGTTGACTGTGAGGTTGACACCTTTACCGCCATGAACAGGGATTTTCCATATATCCCAGTTGTCATACAGAAGAATATAAGCATCATCATTGGTCCACCCGATACGCGGGTAAATAGGTGGCTTGATGACATTATGGTCGTCTTCTTCGTTGATGAATGAGGTCGGCACGTCCTTGGTGATGTTGAATTTTTTTCCTGTTGTCATCTCGTAGGTGTAAAAATGCCCGTCATCGTAAAACAGGAAATGTGTTCCATTTGATGATGAGCCAAAAGACCAGCGGCATTTTTTAAGTGCGAGTTTACGGGCTCCTGTCTTCAGGTCAATCACATAGACGTCCTGGTAGCGCCGTCCCTCAAGATTTCCGATCAGCTCATATTCTTGATTATCGAGGCCTATAGCCCAGCGGTGTTTGGGAGCGGCCGTCACCCGTCTCACGTCTTCGTCAGCGAGCCTGATAAACTTCTTTTCTTTGACCCGGTAGATAGAAAGAAAATTGAAATTCTTATCCCTGTTTTCTTGAACCTGCTGCATGGATTGGAGTCTTTTATCCAGCCAGTGCCAGATGACAAGGTCGGCTGGCTCCTCTTCCTCTTCTTCCTTTTTAGGCTTGGGCTTGGGCTTTTCCTCCGGCTTTTTCTTGGCCTTTTTCTTTTCAGGAGTTTCTTCAGGCTTCTCTTTTTCTTTATCTTCTTTCTCTTTGACTTCATGGATGCCGAACAGAATCCCGGATAAATCTTCTGTCCAGACTGGCGTTCGATTCGGACTGATTGTCATGCCTTCTGGGAAATTTTTATCCTTCGCGGGCTCATAAACAGTTTTGTTTGGAGATCCTTTGTCGAAGTTAGTGAAACCGATCACGCTATAGAGCTTGTCCTCATAGTTTTTGTCTTCTTTACCTTTTAAAACAGCCAGTCCTTCTCCCTCTTCTGCCCAGTTCAGCCTCTTGTACACCGCTTTATCGCTATCGAGTGAGAGAACGACACCTGTCTGCATGTTCCTCAACTGGATTCCGTTGCCGCTCATCTCTTTGGCGTCGACCACCCAGGCCAGGCAAAGGCCCTTCTTGTCAAACGCATACACGGATACGTTCCCGATGTTGAGCTCTTTGGAGGAGGCGAGTTCATGGAGAATCAGGTCAGTCCCGCTCCATTTATCCTTTTCTTGAGCCTGGCTTTCAGGCGGATATTTGTGGAGAGCAATCCATTTAGCTGCCTCACCGGAAAAAGTAAATTGTTTTGTTTTCTCGAACTCAACCTTTTCGCCTGATGAAAGATTGAGTACTGCGACTTTATTGTAGAGCTTTTTCTTCTGTTTTCTGAGCGTTTTCGCTTCCTTTTCCGTGGGGTAGATTGTAAACGCCAGCCACTTGGAATCCTCAGAGAAAGAAATGGCCCCAGAGGCGAACCGGGGAGCTTCGCCGATAGAGAACTTGTATTCCTTATCTCCTTTTGTTTGCCTGACAATGACCTCACTGTCTCCTTTGTTGGGGGAAAGGCTGTAAGCGAACCACAGGCCGTTATCAGAGAGGACGGAGCTTCCTATGCTTTTCCAGGCGAGGATGTCTTTGAGCTCGATGGGCCTGGGCTTTTGAGGTGCCGCTTTTTCTTCCTGGAGAGAATAGCCGGGAAGGACCAGAAATACCCATAAGAGAATTATCAGTATGACTTTTGTTTTTCTTATCATTTAATCCTCCTTCACAAATATTTATTTAGAATTTT
>CAZSGR010000283.1:0-2846 GCA_964606185.1 uncultured Eubacteriales bacterium | reverse complement strand
GCCGTGTAATGAAACGTGATTCGCTCAATCTGCTTGTGTTCGATGATTTTTAGAAAATCCGCCCTCTGAAAATCCTGACTGGGCTTATCCAGAATAGCGGACAGCGGATTGGCTAAGGCGTAAGAAAAGTCACTTTTTGGCATAATTGCTTATCCTTTATGATTTTATAAAAAAAGGGAATAGATATTTTACAAAAATAGTATGATTCAAGGCAAATAGCGATTGAACAAAATAGAGGGATTACGGGCCTGACATTGGACATCTATCCACCAAATATATATGCATATGAACGGAAACACATTAAGGAATGTAACCGAGTAGAGGAATGTCCAACGTTAAACCTTGAATCCATTTTCGGAATTTATTGATGAGATTGCCACGTTTCCTTCGGTTACTCGCAATGATATTTTCGTCTTATGAGATTGCCACGTCACTTTGTTCCTCACAATGAAAAGTTAATGAAATCGCCGAGTCTCTCTCGCAACGACAACCTTGTCTTCAATATTATTAATTAAAATGTTACCTCACTTTAACTATCAGATTTAACTTCATGGGTGACTACGACGCCGCGCTTTTCCAATTCCTCCATGAGAGGCTGGTACAATTCGTCATGAAAGATACCTTCGGGGAAAAGGCTGCCTCTCTGGCTGATCCTGCCTGAAGTTAGCATCTGTGCCGCCACAGATGCAGGAAAACTCGTTGTTTTTGCCATGGACGTGTAACCTTTCTCTGAATCAAAGGGATCTATCATCTCGAAGATATGAGTCTCAGATTGACCCTCTCGCTTCCCTTCTACGATTATCCGTAACAATGTCACATCTTCCTCATCTCCCAGCTTCATCTCCGAATCAAGAACGGCTTCAAGAACTCTCCGGGGGACGACCTGCTGGTTCCCTACCTGAATGGGCTCCCGGGAGAAAAGACCGCTTTCCATCAGGACTTTGACTTGCTGCGCATGGCCTTTATAACGAATCGTTTTCTCGGCCAGTTCATCCTGAACTTTTCCCTTCATCGTGTAAATGAGGGAATTCAATCCATCTGTGTAAAAGCATTCCATCTCTGAAAAAGGGGCTGGAAAAGAAATGGATTCTATCCCTGACAGAGGCTCGACTTCCTGAATCTCTCCATTTTTCAGAATTGGAACTTTCCTCTCATAAAAATCAAGAAGGCTCTCCACCGCATAGACGATCCTGTAGTTCAGGGGAGGTTTGGGTTGGACAGGGTTTCCGCCCACATAAATCATGGCTCTCTCCACTTCATCCAGCAGATGAATTCCTTTCCCCACACAGATATTGGTGATCCCCGGAGAAACGCCCAGGCCGGAAATAATACAGACTCTCTTCTTTTTCGCCTCTTCGTCATACGTCAAGCGGTCTAAAGGCCCCTCCCCCACTAAATCCACGAAATGAACTCCTTCCCGGACCGCTATTTCTAATAGAGGAAGACTGTGCCTGTGGAGAAGAGCGCACAAGGCGACATCCTTTCCTTTAAAAATCTCTTCCATCTGTCTCCCTTCCTCTACGTCTCTTTGCAGGAGAGAGAGTCTCTCGCTCTGGATGAATTCTGAAGCACGCTTCAGATGTTCGTTACTCACATCCACAAGAGTGACTTTATGTTGGCTGTCTGACTCGATCAGATCTTTAGCCAGAACAGTGCCCATCTTTCCTGCACCTAAAACAAGAAAATGATTCATGACCATCTCCTTCGAATGTGAATTCGTGTCAGTGTATTCGGAATGTTAGGTATCGGGGATGAATCAAAGGAATTCCGGCCTCTTTTCAATCGTATCTTTTATCCCGACTCTTTGCGTATCTCCCGCACAAGCGTTTTATGAATAAAACCAGAAATGATAATCCCATCTTCATCAGGAGGCAGGTCGACTCGAAACCATTCTCCGATTCTCCCCACTGCTAAAAGGCTGAGCCCTGACTCCACTTGATGGATGATCTCGCTTTCGAAATTTGGCGCTGAGCGAACATTCGCACTCTCTAGGATCACCTGGATTTTCAATGGAGGGTCGAGCACGGTTTCTTTGACTTCCTGAATCTTGACTTTCGGAACCGTTTTCTTCGTCTCTCTCCTTTTCTTTTTCTTGCCTTTTGTATCCTCTGGAGCGACATAAATTTCTTCGACTGCAGAAGCGTGTATGAAACCGGAAACAGTGATAAATTGAGCTGGGGAGCGGAAAGACACATAGTACCAGAATTCCCTGATTTTCTCTTTGGAGAGGAGTGTGAGGATTGTTCCTCTATCCACTATTTCCACTACAGCGCTTCCTTTTTCTGGCTCAACGTATATATTGGCTTTTTCATCTATGACTTTAACCTTCTTTTGCTGGGAGAGCAGAGGAGATGAAAACAAGATAAAAAGGAAAAGAAATAAAGAGATTGTCTTCTTCATGATTCTCCCCTTCTAATCTTCCTGTTTATTCAATGACTTTTAGTAAAGTATAGCATAAAGATATCCGGATTCAAATTCTCGCTATCTCTGAGAATCTGACTCCCCATCCTGGTGTCGTCTCATTCCTGTTTCTTTTCGATAGTTCGATAGTTATTATCTTGCCTTGATTTTCCAACCAAAATGAATTCCTCAAACTTTTCTTTCTTTGAGATTGTTTAATTCGAGAATTACTCTAATCGTCCTAAAAAGCATCTCCCCTACTGGAATTTCATCTGATTTTTTCGCTCAAACAAAAAAAAATCATTTTTTTGAAATTTTTTCTTATTATTCCTATGAAATTTATATCATTTGTGCTATACTGATTACAGTCCCTGTTTTGCTGGCTGGGCAGGGTTTTCCCTCCACCAACCCCTTTTGCTTATTTTCCCCAAATACAGCCAGCACTT
>CAZSGR010000282.1:0-2857 GCA_964606185.1 uncultured Eubacteriales bacterium | reverse complement strand
GGATTATTTTTTCTGGCAGTTTTGACAGTAGCCAAATACTTGAATCGAAAATTTATCGGTCTTAAACTGGCTTTCCTTGCCTATCTTTTTCAGGATGGACTGCACCTTTTCATTGGAAAACTCTTGGACTTCGCCGCAGGAAAGGCAAACCAGATGGCCATGGGCAGCTCTGGAAATTTCAGGCTCATAATGACTGTGGCCTTCCCCGAAGTCTATCTCACTCACTAATCCACTCTTCACCAGGAAGTTCAAGGTCCGGTAGATGGTAGCCAGTGAAACCTTCTCCCCTTTGTTTTTCAGCCGGCGGTGGATTTCATAAGCATCTGGATGAACGGTTTTATCAGAAAAGATTTCTTCATAGATCAGGCGTCTTGTTCGGGTGAATTTTAGTTTCTGTGATCTCAAGTGTTCTTTAAATGCTTTGAGTTCCATGATTATATTCTAAAGTATTTTCTTTTTTTATGAGATTGCCGCACTGCGTTCGCAATGACAATTGTAGGAGATTGCCGCACTTCGCTCGCAATGATAATTTTATGATTGTCATTCTTTTCTCGCTTTGACAATTGTATGAGATTGCAACGTTTCTTCGCTCCCCGCAGTGACAATATTTCTTTATAAAATTGCCAAGCTTCGCTCGCAATGACATTTATTCTTCCACTGTTTGATAAAAGGTCCAGTCTCCATTTTAAAAAAGAAAAAAATGGGGACAGTCCCTATTTTTTCTACTTCATTACGCTCTGCCCACAATGTCATTTATTTTCCTTTTGTTTTTATCTTCGGCTGTTTTTCCTTAGGCTGTTTTTTAGTGGATTCTTTTTTCTTGGATTGTATTTTCTTGGGCTCTGCTTCTTTCTCTTTCTGCCTCCGTATCTTCTGTTTCAGCCTCTCAAGGCGGTGGGCAAAGTCTTTTTCGTAGTAGGAAGAGAATTCCATCGACATAACAAATCCTTCTTCGGCCACTTCTCTCGCTTCTTGGTACTTCTTTTCTTTGTGTTCGAGGTACATGGCCAGTTCCCTAAACGAGAGAAGCTGACTCAAGGATGCTGTTTCTGCAGAAGTTATCTCTTTCCACATCATAACCGCCCTTTCCCAATCCTGATTCTTCTTGAAATGATAAGAGATTTTCTTCTTGGCCTCCAGTGAAATTTCATCCGACAATTCGCCGGCCAAAGCCTTTTGGAAGAAATCAAGGGATTTTTCGACTTCTCCCACTTTCTCCATGATCTTCCCTGCGCCGTAGAGATCCATGGCATCCACGAATCCCTCTTCTCCCTTCTCTGAAAAGACGTCAGCACCAGCGACAACCACACCCAGTAGAGAAAGAATATCTTCCTGATTATGGTAGAGGATAGGCTCGATCAACTCGAAATTCCCTGTGTTCAGGTACTGAAAATATCTCCAGGGAATCTCGGCGGAGGGGATATCTTCGGCGCGGTCCGCATTGACGACCTCACTGGCCAGATGGAAGAGACGGCAGTTTTCATGTTTATGTTTCCAGAGACTCCGGGCTGAATACAGGAAATCCAGATGGGGAAGTTCACTGAGGAGGAAAGGCTGCCTGTGGAGGATGAACCGTGTCTCGAGGAGAGGGATATCAAACCCTTTCCCGTTATAGGAAACAACGGATTGAAAATTCATCTCAGAAATAAACTGGCTCAGCTCCTGGAGCATCCGTTCTTCTTCGGCCAGCTCTCCAAGGAAGTACTGAGAGACATAGAATTTATCATCCCTGTAGTAGCCCATCCCGACCAGAAAGGGCACAACACCTGTTCCCCCCGAAAGGCCTGTGGTCTCAAGGTCGATAAAGAGAGCAGTGGAAAGGTCAAGGCTTTCAAACTCGACTGCTTTGCTGAGCCAGGTAAGAACATCTCCCTTTATATCCAGGCCACTGGATAAGGTGATTTTTCCGTATTTGACATCGAGAGGATAAGGATTCTCAAAAAACTGGATGGGCTTTCTCTCAAGGGGCTCGAAGGCCGAGGCTTCGGATTCAGAAGGCCCTTCCCTGTCAGTGAGGGTGATTAGCTGCTGCAGTTTTTCTTTGACAGAAAGATGGTCGTCTTTGTCAATCTCTTCCCAGACGTCCTTTATGATATCGGTTTTCGAGCGGGCTTGCCTTTCTCTCTTTAATTGCTTGAGTTTTTCTTCACTTAAAATCTCATCTTTTTCATCGACTTCTTCCAGGATACCCTTGATTGGCTGCATTTTTGCACGTGCTTCCCTTTCTTTTTTCAGGCGCCGGAGCTTTTCTTTGATATCGGCCATTTCAGATTAAATTATAACTCCTTGTTATAAAAATTGAACATTATTCGTGAAATTATGACTGCCGGTTATAAACTTCCGGACTTGCCTTTCCCTCTCTGCCTCAAGATTTTCCTTTTAGCTCGGTTACCACTTGTTTTCTTACATTTTTCCGTTTAACCATTCTTTTCTCTGCTCATTCCCCGATAAACTGGAGGAGGATTGTGCGGGAGCGGGAGCGGTTGTCAAAATCGAGAAAGACAATCTGTTGCCAGGTTCCGAGGTTAAGCGTTCCATCAGAGAAGGGAACGGTCAAGGATGGTCCTAATAAAGAAGATCGGACATGGGAAAATCCATTGCCATCTCCCCATCGGGCATCGTGATGATAGGTCACATTGCTCGGGATTATTTTTTCCATGAGCTCAGAGAAGTCCTGCACCAGGCCGGATTCATACTCGATGGTCGTCAGTCCGCCTGTTGAACCAGGGACAAAGAGGTTGACGATTCCGTTTTGAAGCTTGTTTTCAGCCAGCTTTTTAGAAACATCCCCAGTGAGGTCTTTCATGTCGTTGAAACCTTCAGTCGAAAAGCCAAGCGAATCGCTGATCACTTTCAT
>CAZSGR010000281.1:0-2866 GCA_964606185.1 uncultured Eubacteriales bacterium | reverse complement strand
TAAATAGTGTAGATTGGGGCCAGGCTTCCAAAACTTCAAAAAAAGGGGACAGGTGTATTCGCTTAGTAATTTAGCAAGACTTTGTAGATGTCATTGCGAGCAGAGCGTGGAAGCCTTTCCATTATGCCCGTTGCGGGCAGAGCGCGGAAGCCTTTCCATCATGTCATTGCGAGCGAAGCGTGGCAATCTCATGTGATAAAATTGTCATTGCGATAAGTGTAGCGAAGAAGCAACCTCATAAAAATGACTCTTTCATTATTTTCTTATGAGACTGCCACGTCACTTCGCTCCTCACAATGACACGGACAAATCCATCCTGTCTCAACAACAATTTTCCGTATAGACAAGGAGCTTGTTTTCTCCGATTTTTTCATCAAATAAAGGATAAATTCTCTTCCTTCCTCATCAAAAGACTCATTTACTCAACACAGCAGGCTCTTGTCTTCTGATTTTTGATTATGATACATTAGCTGCGAAACCAACAGAGAGGGAATGAAATGAATCTTATCGAAATATTCTTGAAACTTGTGTTGGCCGTCGCCCTGGGTGGTCTCGTCGGTTTGGAGCGGGAATCCAGTCACAAGCCGGCCGGGTTCAGGACAAATATTCTCATTTGTGTGGGATCAGCCATGATGATGATCCTCTCAGGGCTCATTCTCGGGGAAAGTGGCGCAAGTGGAACTGACCTGACACGAATCGCTGCCGGAGTGATCACAGGCATAGGATTTATCGGGGCCGGCACGATCATCCAGGCCCGAGGAAGCATCGTCGGGCTCACCACCGCGGCCACTCTCTGGGCCATGGCCGGACTCGGTCTCGTGATCGGCGCCGGGTATTATCTGGTGGCAGTCATCTTCACCGCGATAATCATCCTGACACTGGTCATCTTCCGGCATATTGAAGATCATTATCTGAAAAAATCGATGTTCCTGTATCATCTCCAGGCTAACTATTCCAAAGACCTTCTAATCAACATCAAAAAGCTGGCACTTCATGAGGGCTTCAAATTCGACGAGCTCAGCCTTAAAAAAGAAGGGCCTTCTGCCATTGTCGACTTATCTTTCCATGCGACAGAAGAAAAAGAACAGAGATTCAACCAGAGCCTTCTCAATCTGGCTGAAGTCTTAGAGATAAAGATTGAGTAAAGAACAGCTCCTTTTGGCCACCACAAACCAGGGAAAAGCCAGAGAGATCAAGAGCTACCTCAAAGACCTTCCGATGGAAATCCATTCCCTTAAAGAGCTGGGTCAACTCAAACCTTTCGCTGAAACGGGCCGAACATTTGACGCAAATGCCAGAGGAAAGAGTATTTTCTACAGCACGCACTGGGAGGGCCTCACATTGGCTGAGGACTCCGGACTCGAAATCGAGAGCCTCAGAGGTGAACCGGGCGTTCTGTCGGCCCGGTATTCTGGAGAGCGGGCCACTGATCAAAAGAACAACCAGAAGGTCCTGGAACGGATGAAAGGAGTGCCATCCGAGAAGAGAAACGCTCGATTCGTCTCCTGCATGGTCCTTTCAAAAAAAGGAGATGTCATAAAAGAGATCAAAGAGTCTGTGGAAGGCATTATCACTCTTGAAGAAAAAGGGGCACACGGATTTGGATATGACCCTCTCTTTTATTATCCGCCATTGAAAAAAACCTTTGCCGAGCTCTTACCAGAGGAGAAAAACAAGGTCAGCCACAGAGGCCGCGCTCTCAAGAAACTCAAGGAATTCCTTCAGGATTATGTGGGGTCAGACCTCTAAAGATTCTATCATTCTTGTCTCTGCTCTCTTCTTGAAAATCATGTATGTCTTTATCTCTCACAAGTAACAAGAATAGATATTGTTTAAGTGGTTTCAAATTATCCACACAATAAAGGTCTGACCCCGGAAAATGACCTTATTTTTTCTTCGATAGCGACCCGACTGTTATCCTGTCTCTGATCTGCTTAAAAATCTTTTCTCCGATTCCCTGCACCTTCATTATCTCTTCAATCGTTCTGAAATTTCCGTTTTCCTTCCTGAAGTCAATGATTCGCTGCGCCACTTTCTCTCCAATCCGCGGGAGCTCCTGAAGCTCAGTTAAAGACGCGGTGTTGATGTCGATCTTCTTTTCGCTTGTTTTCTGGACTGCCTGGCCCTGAGAAGGGAGAAGGAGAAAGAACACAAGTCCGAAGATCACACCAAAAACAACACTTTTAAGCATACGGTTTCTCATAAAAACCTCCTTTCGTATTTCCCTTATGCAATTTCGGGGCCATAAATGTGAATACCGCATTTTCTTTATTCACAGCATGTTACAGATGGCTAGTCAGAAGAAATGTCAATAACCGTTTACATAATCCGCTTCCCGTAGACAACAAACGTTTCCACAAAAAAAGGGGACAGGCCCCTTTTTTTCATTCGAGATTGCCATTCTTCTCTCACAATGACATCTACAAAGTCTTGCTAAATTACTAAGCGAATACACCTGTCCACCTTTTTTTTGAAGTTTTGGAGGCCTGACCCAATCTACTAGTTAAAGAAAAAGGGGACAGGCCCCTTTTTCACTTTTCTTTTTCATTTTTTACTTTTTCAAATGGAAATTATTCCTTTAGTGCAGGGTGGAGCCAAATTTATGCTTGACAAAAATGATTAATTATCCTATATATTGATAGGAATTGATAAAATATGATATAATATCGGCGAGTTGGGATGGGGAACAAGGTGTCAAACCACGATAGGAAGTTTAAAAACCCGTCGTGATTCCAGGCATATTGATTCTAAAGAAAGGGAGGATAACTCACAATGAGACTGGGTAACAAGGTAGCTATAATTACTGGAGCAGGTTCCGGAATAGGTAGAGCTTCGGCAATAATGTTCGCCAAGGAGGTTGCCAGGG
>CAZSGR010000280.1:0-2916 GCA_964606185.1 uncultured Eubacteriales bacterium | reverse complement strand
ATCCAGATTCAGTCCTCTTCCGGGATGAAGATTTACGAGGTTAACCCGAACTACAGGCTCATCGCTGAAGATGTGGCTGATGTTCAGATAAAAGGGAGTCGGGAAAAACTAACTGAAAAATTTCTGATTCAGGTTGCCCAGACAAGAGACAGGGAAGAAGCTGAGGAGCTGGCTCAGAAATTAAGGACAGAGGTTGATGGCAAGATTTCCGTGGCAGAGAATACCGAAGGTGAGATCTCAGGAATTCTCCAGATAAAAATTGGGGATTTTTTAACGCGAGACGATGCCTTAAGCTTTGTCAAAAAACTAAACCAGAAGGGATTTCAGGATACTTGGATACTTCGAGAAGATGTCACAAAAGAAGAATCCAAACCTCTCTGGATTCTTGTCAATGACGAGCTGAAAAGTCTCAGCGATGATACTGTTTTGTACTTCATCCCCAGTCAACCACAGAGTTATCTCTCTTTTAAGGGAAGGAATTACCGGGGTATCTTTGTTCTCAGAGCCACTCACAAAGGTATTGTTTTGATCAATATATTGAACCTCGAGGATTATTTGAAAAGTGTGGTCCCGAGTGAACTTTCTCCTTACACGTACAGCGAGCTCGAAGCCCACAAGGCCCAGGCTGTTGCGGCCAGGACCTACGCCATCCGGAACTTAGGGAAATACAAAGAGTTGGATTTTGACCTCGACGATACGCCGAGGTCTCAGTATTACAAAGGAATGGGGGCGGAACATCCGTTGAGCACCGAAGCGGTGGAGTTGACTCGGGGAGAGGTGGCTCGTTATAGAGGTCGATTGATCGATGCGCTTTATACAAGCACGTGTGGCGGAATGACTGAAAATGTGGAAAATATCTTTGTGGAGGGCCCAACGCTTCCGTATTTGAGAAGCCAAAAATGTGTTTATGAATACCAGAATGAATGGCTGATGAAGAGCCGGAATGCGATCCAACCAGTCTTTATGGAAGGAAAAAATATCAGTCCTGAGATTGCATGCCTGGTCAGCCTCGATGTGATCAGCCTGGAAGAGGATCCTCGTTTCGACCAGCCGGCGACATTTGACAATGCTGTGGGCTGGATCAAGAATGCCGCCTCTTTGTTGGGTAAGAAAAACGATAAATTCAATCCGGATTCTTCTCCTTTGAATTTCCGGGCGCTGGCCCGACTGATCGTTGATGGTTTCGATTGGCACAGCAGAGTGGAGAATTTAATGGTGGATAGTGAGAAGAACTTTATCATGAGAGATTTTGAAGGATTGAGCGGGGAAGAGAGGGATTTTATGGCTTATCTTGTTCAATCTGGAATATTTCTCCCCACCGATGATTTAGCCAACCCTGAAAGAGTCCTGACTCGGGCAGAGCTGGCTTTTTACCTGGCTAGAGTGATGAATAGTTATCCGGATTTTGGGACTGAAGGGATATTCAAAGGACTCCAGGACGATAGGATTGAGCTTCTGCAGGAGAGAAAAACAAAACATCTTATCCTTTCACCAGACTTTTTTCTCCTTACAAATAACGGAGGAGATCCATCCTTGGCCTCCCATGTCTATCTCTTGGGTGGAGAAAAGTTGAAATTCTATGAGAAAGATGGTGAGGTCCGGCAGGTGGAGATACAAAATTCCGCTCGTACGAATATCCTGGACCGGAGCTCGCTCTTCCACCGTTGGCACAAAAGAGTTTCACGGGAGGCATTGGAGAGAAGGGTCAATCGATATTATCCGGTTGGAGAGCTGGTGGATTTAATCCCACAAAAAAGAGGAGCATCCAAGCGGGTTGTGGAGATTTCCATTGTTGGAAAAGAGTCGCAGGCTGTGGTCAGAGGGCTGAGGATTCGGAGAGTGTTAGGTCTCAGTGAAACGCTTTTTGTCATAGACAGGGAATATGATCAAGAAGGAGGGATCACACATTTCACGTTTTTCGGCAAAGGACTGGGACATGGTGTTGGATTGTGCCAGGTGGGAGCCTTTGGGATGGCCTTGGCGGGTGCAGATTACAAGAAAATATTGCAAAAGTATTATCATGGTATTAAAATTACCAAATCTTATTAACGTGGATTATTCATGAGTCGAGGTTGCCTCAGACTCCGTTGCGAAGAGCGTAGCGAATGTGGCAATCTCATGCTGGTCGCGAAGAATGATGAGATCACTACACTCTCTTCGATTGCTCGTGATGCTGTGGTCGTCCACCGCTCTTGCGCTGTAACGAAGTAGATGGGGTGAGATCGGCTCGCCCGGAGGGGAAAAGATGCCGACATAAGATTATTCGTCATCCTTAAAAGGTATTTTGAATAAGGTGTCGGCAGATTTTATGAATAATTCAGGGAAATGTGTAGTGAGGAGTTAAGAAGTGGAAAAAGAAAATTTGAAAGAAAAGTTGATAAAAGTGGTTAAGGAAAAGTCATTATTGACCAATGTCCAGAGAGTCCTAACTTCCGGGAGGACGAGTAATTACTACATCGATGCCAAGATGACCACTCTTGATCCGGAAGGATCTGCCCTGACTGCCCGTTTAATCCTGGATGTGCTCAAGCCCTATGACATCGATGCCATCGGTGGCTACACTCTGGGAGCCGATCCTATTGTCAGCACGGTGGCGGCTTTTAGCGCGGAGACTGAACGGCCTTTACCCGCCTTCATCGTCCGGAAGGAGCCGAAGAAGCATGGAGAGCGAAAGATGATCGAAGGACCTTTCCAGAAAGGCTGGAGGGTGGCTGTTGTGGATGATGTCGTGACCTCTGGCGGTTCGACACTCAAAGCCTGCCAGGCCGTAGAAGAAGAAGGCGGAGAAGTTGTTCTTACTCTGACGCTGGTTGACCGTTTGGAGGGAGGAAGGGAAAACCTGGAAAAGAAAGGCTACACGTTTATTTCTCTTCTGACCCGGGATGACCTGCTGGGCAAGGATTGATAGTTCACATC
>CAZSGR010000279.1:1386-2923 GCA_964606185.1 uncultured Eubacteriales bacterium | reverse complement strand
TTTTATGTCATTTTCCGTGATCACAAGGTCTTTTCCCCAGAAACTGTTTTTGCCTTCCTCGATGAGAAAGCCTTTCCCTTCTTCACTATCAACAATCTTCTTGCCTGCTCTTTTCATTTTGAATTTCCCATGCCGGTCAATGTAGCCATTGATAAACAACTCAGCCAGGAGGTCGACCAGACCGGATCCGCACACACCTTTAGGTTTGGTCCCGTTGATGACTTTATACCTGAGCTCGCCGTCCTCCCTCATTTCTATGGCTTCGATCGCTCCTTCTGAAGCAGGCATTCCGCACTTTATCCCGCTTCCTTCAAAAGCCGGGCCCGCAGAACAGGCGCAGGTCACGAGCCAGTCCTTGTTCCCTATCACCAATTCGCCATTCGTGCCTGCATCGATAAACAGGGAAGTTTTTTTTGAGTCTTTGAGCATGGGAGTCACCAGCAGCCCGGCTGTGATATCCCCGCCCACATAGCTTCCGACGGCCGGGGAACAGAGAATCCGGCCTTCCCGATTCATTTTTAAGCCCAAATCCCGGCTTGAAAGAATGGAAACTTGATTGAACGTGGGAACATAGGGTTCGAGTCGGATAAACTGGGGATCAAGTTTCAAAAAGAGATGGAGCATGGTCGTGTTTCCGGAAAAAGAGCCGAAGTAAATGTCTTCAGGAGAAATTCGCGCAGACTTTGCCGCTTTCTCGATGAGTTTATTAATGGTCAAGATTATGAGTTCGTGGAGTTTTTTCAGCCGCTCCGGTTTTTTAGTGTAGTTTATCCGGGAAATGATATCTTCCCCGCATGTTATCTGCTGGTTTAAGCTGGAAGCGGTGGCTTCGATTTTGCCGTCCTGGAGATTGACCAGATGGAGAGCCACGGTTGTTGTCCCGATATCACAGGCGATACCATAAGTGTTCTTTTTCGCAGACTGTGGGACAATATCAATGACAGTCGCATCGCCTTCTGTCAGAAAGAGAATGACGTTGATTTTCCCTTTATCCTCTCTAACCGCATGAGCCAGCTTCTTTAAGACGGAATATTCACAGCTCAACTTTTTTATGGGGAGCTTCTCGTGAAGCTGCCGCTCGATTCTCTTTAGATCACTGTAGTTGTCTTCCAGGGTGGGAGAGGATAGATGCAGGTCGATTATTTTGACAGCCGGATTCAGTTCATGAATGCCGGATATCTCTTCTCTCTTTTCCATGAAAAATTTCGAATCGACGATACTTTTTATATCGATTTCGCGGAATTGAGGAAGCTGTATAGCGATATCCTCTGTCACTTCTGTCTGGCAGGCCAGGGCGTATCCTTGGGAAGCGAGCGAAACCGGCAAAGCGGCTGAAGATTTTGTCCGGTATTTTCCGCTTAATACTTGAACCACACAGTCGCCGCACGTCCCTTTTCCCCCACAGGTTGTTTTCAAGGGCAGATCAGCGTTTTTAATACAATCCAGAAGGCTCGTGCCCGACGGAACGTCAACGCTCACATCAAACGGCGAGAATGTCACCTTGAATTCTTTTTTCTTTTTCTGAGTTTTTTTCTCT
>CAZSGR010000279.1:0-1286 GCA_964606185.1 uncultured Eubacteriales bacterium | reverse complement strand
GTTGACATTTTTGCATTTAAGGAATATATTCCTAATTAGTTAAACTATTTAGGAGGAAATTCCTAAAATGCAAAAAATCAGGCGGATGCTGAATATTGAAATCCCTCAAAGACAATCCGCATTTCTATGGGGACCGAGAAAGACGGGCAAGTCAACTTATCTGAAAGAAATGTTTCCCCAAAGTTTACTATATGATTTTCTCAAAACGGACTTGGCTCTGGAATTCACTAAAAGACCCTCGTTGTTACGGGAGCAGGTACTGGCGAAAGATATGGCCTTTCTTGAACATCCGATTATCCTGGATGAAGTCCAGAAAGTTCCCCAAATACTGAATGAGGTTCACTGGCTGATCGAAAATAAAGGACTGAGTTTCATTCTATGTGGTTCAAGTGCTAGAAAATTAATGAGAGGGAAGGCAAACCTACTCGGAGGACGGGCATGGCGATATGAGATGTTTCCACTGGTGACAGCTGAGCTAGGAGATGTAAATCTATTGAGAGTCTTGAATCACGGCATGATCCCCGACCATTATTTGCGGGATAATTATCAAAAATCCTTGAGTGGCTACGTCCGGGATTACTTGAAGGAAGAAGTCTTCGCAGAGGGATTGACACGCAACATACCCGCATTTGCGAGGTTTTTCGATGCAGTCGGATATACGCATGGAGAATTGACAAACTATTCGAACATTGCACGTGACTGTGGAGTCGATGCCAAAACAGTAAAAGAATATTACCAGATACTGATTGATACTCTGCTTGGTCGAATGGTAGAACCTTTCAAGAGGAGACAGTCTCGCCAAATCATCACCAAAGCACCGAAGTTCTATCTGTTCGATGTGGGCGTGGCAGGAGCCATGACAAAGCGCTCCATATCAGAAGAGAGAGGCGAATTATTCGGACGGGCATTCGAGCATTTCATTTTCACGGAAATAGTTGCCCACTCCTCTTACAGTGAATTGGACTATGGAATTAATTACTGGAGAACTAAAGCAGGCTATGAAGTTGATTTCATTCTGGGTGAAGGAGAGGTGGCTATCGAAGTCAAAGGACAAAGCTCTGTTGATAATAGGGATTTACGACCACTCAAGGCGTTTATAGAGGAATACGCCACGAAAAAAGCCTTAGTTGTGTGCAATGAAAAAGAGGAGCGTGTTGTCGGTAAGATCAGAGTCATACCGTGGCGAAGATTTCTTGAAGAGCTTTGGGGGGGCAGGCTTATCAGTTGAGATTTTGAAAGAGTCTATTGATTGAAATGAATTTATTGACAGGCTGATGAGATGAGTC
>CAZSGR010000278.1:0-2938 GCA_964606185.1 uncultured Eubacteriales bacterium | reverse complement strand
GCGTCAATGAGTTCCTCGCAATGACATCTCTAAAAAGAGACCAGGCCATTATTCAGAAATGTCGAATGTTAAGATGCGACTCCTTTAGCAAATAAAATCTTATTTTCCCGACAACCTTTTTAAGAAAAACATCGTATATATAGATATAACTTTAAATTAGTTAAAGAAACAGGATAAAATCAATTAAAAATTCATTAATCCTCAAAAACAATCATTAAAAGGAGTAGACATGGTCATTCTCACCAAGCAAGAAGAATTATTCATGCTCACCATACTCCGCCTCCAAGAACCAGCCTACCTGGTCAACATCCGCAATTTCTTGCTTGAACACACAGGCAAAGACTGGGCATTCGGTTCCCTCTACATCACTCTGGACAAACTGAGAAAGAAGGGATTCGTGGAAACCTACACCGGTGAACCTAGACACACCCAGGGGGGGAAAGCCATTCAATACTACAGGCTGACGGAAGAAGGCCTCCATGTACTCGCTGAAGCCAAGAAACTCCATGATGTGATGTGGAAAGGATTTTCCTTTCCGTTTTCGAAAAAAATAGCTGCCGATGAAAGATAAACAGACTCCTCCCCGACTGGCCTGGCGGCTCTTCCGGAAGTTCATTCCTCTGGATGAGCGGAAATACCTGCATGAGGCCATGCGCGAAGTCTTTGAAGAGCTTGCCGCCAACAAAAGCAAAGGGGCGGCCCGGCTCTGGTTCTGGAGTCAGCTTCTTCGATCCTTACCCGCTTTTTTATCAAACTCTCTGTATTGGAGTGTTCAAATGATTAAAAACTATACGAAAATCACTTTCCGAAACCTCAAAAAACACAAATTTTATTCATTCATCAACATCACCGGCTTGGCCATTGGTATAGCGTGTTGTCTCATCATTTTCCTTTGGATTCAGAATGAGCTCGGTTATGACAGGTTCCACAAGAATGCGGGAGAGCTCTACAGGATTGTCCAGGAATCTCCTCAAGGAGGAAGGATCTTCCGTTTCACGTCAACTCCTTCCGGCCTTGGGCCATTACTGAAAGAACAATACCCTGAGATCGTCGATTCAGCACGACACACGCCTACCCGCTGGGATATAGGAAGGGAGGACATTCATTTCAGGGAAAGCGTGGCCCTGGTGGATGATTCTTTTCTGAAGATGTTCTCTTTCCCTTTGCTTGAGGGCATGCCTCAAGCCGCCCTGGAGGATCCCTATTCCATAGTCATTTCAGAAGAAATGCGGGAGAAGTTTTTTCCCGGAGAAGACCCTCTGGGTCAAACTCTGCGCGTGGGAGAAAGCCTCGATTTGAATGTGACCGGTGTTCTTCAGGACATACCCAAAGATTCTCATTTGCAATTTGACTGCCTTGTCCCGTTCAAATTACTGGGCGAATTCGGCTATAACATGAAAGACTGGGGAAATAACAATTACTGGACGTATATCCAGATCACAGAAAATGCGTCATCTCAAGAGGTGGAAGCGAAAATATCCGGTATCATCCAGGAACATGTCTCGAGATCCAGCTCAGTCATCCATCTCCAGCCGGTCGTCAGGATTCATCTTTACGCCCTCGATGGCGGTGGCCTGATAACGTACATCTACATATTTTCAGGAATGGCAATCTTTATTCTCCTCATCGCCTGCATTAATTACATGAATCTCTCCACAGCCCGTTCAGCCAACCGAGCCCGCGAAGTCGGTATCAGGCAGGTCGTGGGAGCGAAACGCATTCAGCTCATCAAGCAATTCATGGGAGAGTCCGTTTTCTACTCTTTTATTGCCCTGATTATTGGCCTGTTTATACTCCATTTACTCCTACCGACATTCAGTCAACTGGCTGGAAAACCGCTCAGCCTGGAATATTCAGTCCGCATGATTCTGGTCCTCATAGGACTGACTCTTTTTACAGGCATACTCGCCGGCGTCTATCCCGCATTTGCACTTTCTTCATTCCAGGCCATTCACGCCTTGAAAGGAGCTTTGAAATCAAGAGACGGGAGTGCCCTTTTCAGGAGAATCCTGGTTGTCACTCAGTTCTCTCTCTCCATATTTTTGATCATCGGCACTCTGTTCGTATTTCGCCAGATAGACTTCATGATGAACAGAGAATTAGGCTACGACAAAGAAAACATACTCTGTGTGCCCATGAGGGGTCAACTCAGCAGAAACTATCAAGTATTCAAAAACAGACTTCTGGAAAACCCGAGCATCATCAGCATGACCCGGGCCAATACAACGCCCGACATCAAACAAAGTTCCATTGCCGATTACGATATCACCTGGGATGGAAGAGAAGAAGGTGATAATTTTCCAGGCATCAACATTATGGGCGTCGATGCGGATTATCTGAAGACTCTTCAAATAGAGATGACCGAAGGGCGTTTTTTTTCCGAGCAGATCCAAACAGATTCAACAGACAGCTGGGTGATTAACAAGGCCGCAGCTTCGGTCATGGGATTGGAATCTCCACTGGGAAAAGGAGTGTACTGGGATGACCACAAAGGGCCAATCATCGGTGTGATCAAGGATTTCCATTTCAGCTCTCTCCATGAGGAGATCGAGCCTCTTTTAATGAAGATGTATTGGGGACTGGACAATATCCTTGTCCGCATTCGCTCCGATAACATCCCGGCTACCATCGGTTTTATGCAGAAGACTCTGAAAGACCTTCTCCCCCACTACACCTTTGAGTATGAATTTCTTGACACACGAATCGAGAATCTTTACCAAACAGAACAACGCATGGAGAAAATTCTGACATTTTCGTCAATCATTGCCATCTTCATCTCCTGCCTGGGACTGCTGGGTCTGGCTTCATTCACAGCCGAGCAGAGAACTAAAGAAATCGGGATCCGGAAAGTCTTAGGATCGACAGTGGCTGGCGTCGTGTTCCTTCTTTCCAAGGAGTTCATAAAGTGGGTCCTTCTGGCCAACCTGATAGCCTGGCC
>CAZSGR010000277.1:0-3019 GCA_964606185.1 uncultured Eubacteriales bacterium | reverse complement strand
TGGCAGGCTTGCGAACGGGTTCTTTTTTTGGCACCGGTACGGGTGCTTCTTCAACGACATCAACAAACTGGCTATTAATGTATCCGGTAATCAACACGCCGATTTCGGATGAGAATTTGATTTCGTACCATTCACCGATTTTCTGTTCGACCTCGAACGTGCTTCCGACAGGTGGGCTCAGCATGACTTCGCTGTCGACGTTTGGCTGCAACCTGACGCTTGCGTTCTGGGCAACGACCTTAATCCTTTGCTTTTGCTGTGCCTGGTTGATGGTTGGTAAAATCAGAATAAAAGCGGTGACAAGAGTGATGATTAATTTTCCGTTTAATTTGTTTCCCATAGTACCTCCTTAATATTGTGTGTAATCTATTTTTTCTCTTTGGGAATGGAAACGATGTTTGCGATTTTCCAATTGTCGCCAGTCCTTCTCAATTCCCATTTGATTTGGCCGTCAAATAAATCCCGCTTCACTCCCTCTTTGGATACTCCTGTTATTGAATTAGAGAAACTTATCTCTGCCTGATTAATTCCTTTGAATTGAATGTTTATATCAGAAGCTGTTGATTGGAGGCTTTCAAACAGTCTCATGCTCATTTCAGTTCGTTTCCTTAAACTTTGATAAAGAGGTTGAGTGCATGCCTTCTGATAAAAACTCAGCAGATTTTTGGTGTTAACTGACCGGACATACTCAGCCACAAGAGCTTTAGCCTGTTGAGGAGCCATTCTCAATCTTGCTTGATTCAAAAGCCTTCTGGCTTGCTCGTTTTGGGGGTCTAGTCCTAATATTTTTTTGGCTTGATCAATGCACTGCTGGTAATTTCCTTTTTGAAAAGCATCTCTTGCCACCTTGAGTCCGTCACTGATCTGTTGTTCTTTGCTTTCTTCCTCTGCCTTCTTTTTCGCTTCGTTGAGTAGATTGAGAGCCGAAACGTTTTCAGGGGCGAGCTCCAGCACTTCTTCTGCCTGTTTGATACATTCCCGGTAATTTGCTGTTCGAAAGGCATCCTGAGCAACTCTCAGTTTATCGTTGATTTCTTGCTCTTTGATTTTCTCGTTCTTTTTTTTCTTTGCTTCGGACAGAAAATACTGGGCAGAAGTGTTTCGAGGGTCAAGCTTCAGCACGGCTTCCATCTGTTTTATACATTCATCGAAATTTCCCTGGTTGAATGCCTGGATTCCTTGATCGAGCTTGCCGGAGACATCAACTGTTTTCTTTTCAGGCTTTGAGGGCTCGGTTTTCACTTTTTCAGGTTTCGGAGGAGCCTTCTTTTCTGGTTCGGGTTTTGGCTCTTGCTTCTTTGCCACGATAGTTTTGGTAATTTCTTCCTTCTTTGGGGCTGCGGCTCGAATGCGGGCCTCCAAGTCTTTGACTTTATCACTCACAATTTCGAATTCCTGGCCTTGAGGAGCGTTTTCGAGATATTTTTTGTAGTGATCCACGGCCTTGGCCAGCTCCTGTTTCTGTTCGTATATAAGGCCGAGCTGACCGTAAGCGCCCGGGTCTTCCTTGTTGAGAGCGATGGCTTTTTCGTACTCCGGGATAGCCTCATCCGGTTTATCCTGTGCTTTCAATGAGTTCGCCAGGCCGAACTGTGCCTCGAAATGATCGGGCTCCACTTCCAGGATCTTTTTAAACTCGTCGTAGGCTTTGGAGTATTTTTTTTCTTTCCAGAATTGATTCGCAGAATTCATGGTGTCATCTATGGAGCTCGCGGCGGAGGAAGCTGGGGATTTTTTAAAAACCTCGGGCAAAGGAGTGAATTGCCAGAGGGCCAAAACGATTATTGTCAAGCTGACAACAGCTAAAGCCGGTAAGAGGAGTTTCTTCAGGTTGAACGCGGAGCGCAGTTCTTTGGAAGTGCTGGGCTTATCGGGAAGAACCCGGTCCGTAGTCGGAAAGCCCTTCTCAATTTTATCTAATTCAGCCAGAAGCTCCGGCACGTCCTGATATCTTTTCTCCCTGTTTTTCTCCATGCATTTGAGAATAATGCTGCTGAGTTGTACAGGAATCTGGTCGTTGATCTCTCTTGGGTTCCGGGGCTTTTCTCTTGTATGCTTTATAGCCACACTCAAGGCAGTCTCTCCATGAAAGGGCGTGGTCCCGGTGGACATCTCATACAGGATCACTCCCATGGCATAGATATCAGCCCGCACATCGACAGGTTTTCCCTCCACTTGTTCGGGAGACATGTAATCCGGGGTGCCGATCATCATGCCTGAAGTTGTAACCCCTTTTGTTTTCATGGAGCGGGCGATACCGAAATCCATGATGTGCGCGTGCCCCTGTTTGTCGATCATGATGTTCTGAGGCTTTAAATCCCGGTGCACAACTCCCAACTTGTGGGCTTCAGCCAACCCATCACACACCTGTTTGGCGATATAGACGGCTTTGCCCGTGCTTAGAGGTCCGACTCTACGGAGTGTTGTTTTCAGGTCTTCGCCCGATACATATTCCATGGTGATGTACGGGATTTTCTCGAACTTACTGAGGTCAAACATGCGGCAGACATACTTGTGGGTGATTTTACGGGCAAATTTCAGTTCGTTCCGGAAGCGTTCAATAATCCTGTCGTCAGCAGCGATTTCGGGTTTGAGGAGCTTCAACGCCACTTTTTCCCCTAGTTCTTTATCGAGGGCTTTGTAGACATTGCCCATGCCGCCTCTTCCCACTTCCTCGATAATCTGGTACCTTTCGGCAAATATGCTTCCGATGGTCAGTTCTTCTCTCGGCGTCTGAACGGTCTCGGTTTTGGAATAGGGGGCACTTGTTGAAGGAATAAGCGGCGCTCCGCAATTACTGCAGAATCCGCTTCCAGAGGGGTTTTCGTACTGGCATTTCTGGCACTTCATGTAATGCGCTTCCTTTGCTCGATGTGGCACAAGAATAACAATTACTTAAATAATAGTCAATGTAAAAAATGGTTGGGGTATATGGGGTCAGACCTCAAAAACTTCAGTAATCTGTGGGGTATATGGGGTCAGACCTCAAAAACTTCAGTAATCTGTGGGGTATATGGGG
>CAZSGR010000276.1:0-3084 GCA_964606185.1 uncultured Eubacteriales bacterium | reverse complement strand
GATTCTTTATGCGGAATCATGAATACAAAATTTTTTATTTCCTTATTCACTCCTATTCTTCTCCTTTTAAATATAATAGAATCAGACATCAAAAGTACAAGAACCTGGCAAAGATCTTTTGTCTCGAACACCAAGAGGACATATTAATCCTGAAAAATTAAAATTACAAATAATAACCTTGAAATCCTCAAAGAAATAATTTATAATATCAATGATAACTTTGATATTTTCAAGGAAATGAAAAAAAGGATCGGTTATGAAAACATTGACCCGCCCCGAAGAACAAATTTTACTAACAATCTACCATCTTCAGGATAAAGCCTATCTCGTCAATATTCGGGATAGGCTCAAGGAAATAACCGGGAAATATCTGGACGTCGGCACCATATATGTCCCGTTGAAACGTCTTGACCATAAGGGATACCTGGAGACCTATTACGGCCAACCATCTGCTGTGAGAGGCGGTAAGGCCATCAAATTTTATAAGCTGACGGCCAAGGGCTACAAAGCGCTGGCCGAAATGAAACGGATCCAGGAACAGTTGTGGAAAGGGGTGGAGCTGCCACGCGCCAAAGCCTGAGAGAAAAATGCAAAACACATCGTTCAAACTCCCAGAATCTGCAAACTTTCTTTTCTCTTTTCTTTTGCCTCAAACAGATAGGACAAATCTTTTGGGAGATTACACGGAAATTTATAACCGTATCGCCTTCACTCGAGGCAAAAGCAGCGCCAATCTCTGGCTTTTTAAACAGGTATTCAAATCATTCCCGCGCTATCTCGGGGACGGAATCTATTGGAGGTCGGTCATGCTCAAAAACTACTTAAAGATCACGTTGCGCAATTTCAAACGGCACAAAGGGTACACATTCATCAATTTTGCCGGCCTGGCCATCGGTCTGGCCGTTACACTGATCATCACGTTTTATGTCATGGACGATCTGAAATACGACAAGTTCCACAAGGATGCGGACCGGATATACCGGATCCTGTCCGTCGGAGTGAAACGGGGCACAAAAAATTCCATAACCGCCGGCCCTCTCCTTCCTGCTTTCAAACAGAGCATCCCCGAAGTGGAATTCGCCACACGGGTTGTCTATTGGAGAGGAATGCAATTTGGACCTCCTGGAACGGATTTCCGGAATGTCGATGAGGGTTCCGTTATCAGAGCCGATTGTATACTGGGTGAGGCAGATTTTTTCAATGTCTTCGACTTCAAGATCCTTAAAGGGGATACTGGAGAAGCCCTCGGCAAACCAGGAGCCGTATTTCTCACGCCTGAAAAAGCCGAGGCTCTTTTCGGCAGCAGGGATCCCATCGGTGAAACCATCGCAGTCCGGGGTTTTGAAACAGCTTTCGTTGCCGGAATCGTCGAGGCCCCACCGACAACATCCCATATCCGGTTCGGCATGGTGGCCGCACTCATTCCTGAGCAAAACCCAGTCCGGTGGGATAACTTTGAAAACCTCACCCTGATGGGATATGTCAAGCTCGCAAAAAACGCCGATCCTCAAGTTACAGAAGAAAAAATGGTGAAACTCGCGGCTGAAACCAAATTTCCGAAGATCTTCGAGCCCAGGATCCAGCCGCTGCTGGATATCCACCTCGGGTCTGCAGATCATTCTTATGACGTTTTGAACGTGGGAAAAAACGATATCGTTGTCGTGTACACGATGGCGGTGATCGGGATCCTGGTGCTTCTGGTGGCCTGCATTAATTTCGTCAATCTATCTACTTCGCGCGCAGGCATGAGGGCCCGCGAAGTGGGAATGCGCAAAGTGGTCGGCTCGAATAAACGCCAGCTCATCTCTCAGTTTCTCGGCGAGTCCGTTTTGATGACCGTGTTCACATTTGTGGCGGCTGTAGTTATCGTTCACATAAGTCTCCCCCCTCTCAGCACCATCCTGAACAAACAGCTGACCCTGCACTTCGGAAAAGACTTTTTCCTCCTTTCCCAATTTTTTCTGATTGCCGTCGGTATCGGTATCCTTTCAGGTATCTACCCGGCTTTTGTTGTTTCTTCCTTCAGGCCGGTTAATGTTTTGAGGGGGGAATTGCAAGCGGGAAAGACGGGAGTCTCCATGCGGAGATTGCTGGTTGTGTTCCAATTCGCCATCACGACGGCTCTGCTGGTCTGTGTTTTTGTGGTCCTGGCTCAAATCAAATTTCTCAAATCCATGGACATGGGATACAACAGGGAACAGGTACTGGTCGTCTTCAATCCTGTGAGAGAAGGTGAGGATCTTTTGAAACAGCGGCTGGCAGCTCTCCCATCCATCGTTTCTTCGGGAAGTATCGATGCCGGACCCGGCCCCCACTTCAACCGGATGGAGGTTATTCCGGAAGGATTCACGCGGCCCTCAGATATCACAGCCGCCCGGTTTCACATTGACGAGGACCTTTTCGAAACTCTGGAAATCACTGTCCTCCAGGGCCGGAATTTTTCGCGTGAATACCCCACAGACATCACCGATGGGATCATCGTCAATGAAACATTGCTCCGGAAAGCGAACTACACGGTCGCAGATGCAATCGGCCGAAAAATCGACATTGTGGATGAAGAGGGAAATTTCCTCCCCAAGCATATCGTCGGGGTCATCAAGGACTTCCACTACTCGACCCCCCGGAAATCCAGCGAGCCCATGATGTTCTTGCTCAATCCCCGGCAAAGTTATCTGTTGATGGTGAGGATTGCGCCGGGACAGATTGCCCAGGCCCTCCCTGCCATCAATAAGGCATACAAGGAAATCCATCCCGATAGGCGGTTCGATTCCTCATTCCTGGATGAAACATTCGACATCCAGTTCGAAAGGGACAGGGTTTTCATGCGGAATATCGGCATCTTCGCCGGCATCGCCATTTTCATCGCCTGTCTGGGACTGATCGGGCTGGTGGCTTTCTCCATCGAACAGCGGCGAAAGGAGATCGCCATCCGGAAAATCCTGGGAAGCGGAGAGAAAAAAATCTTTGCCCTGCTTGCTGTCGACTTTTTGAAATGGGTCGTCGCCGCCAACCTGATCGCCTGGCCCTGCGCGCACTTCGCCATGTCACGGTGGCTTCACGCCTTCGTTTTCCGCACTCCATTCC
>CAZSGR010000275.1:0-3148 GCA_964606185.1 uncultured Eubacteriales bacterium | reverse complement strand
ATTTTTTATTTTGTGTTTAACCGGACACTAGTGGGCCTGTCCCCTTTTTTAGCCGCCGAGGAGGATTGAGCCGCTGGTGAAGAAAGCGCCGGCCACAGCCCCGGTCATCAAGCAGGCCAGAGTGGCAGCCAGGAGTGCCCGGAAACTCATTCGCGAAAGGTCCTTCAACCTCTCCGGAACTAAAGCCCCGATTCCCCCGACAAATATGGCCAGTGAAGCGATATGGGCAAAACCGCAGAGAGCATAGGAAGCGATGATGGCGGAACGCGGATGCACGAGCGCCCCCTCAGCCATGAGCTGCGAGAGGTGCTGGTAGGAGACGACCTCGGTGACCACAGTCCTTTCCCCGATCAGCCGGGCGATCTCAAGGGCATCTGCAGGAGGAACTCCCAATACAAGAGTAAAAGGATAAGAAATATAGCCCAGAATGGAGCTAAAGCTCCACTCAAAATTCCAGCCGAACCAGTTGTTGAGATTGCCTCCGAACCACCCCAAGATCAAGTCAAGAAGAGCCACGATCCCGATAAACGCCAGGAGAAGAGTCACGATTCCTCCCAGATACTTCAATCCACTCATAGCTCCGTTGATGATGGCCATGATCAGGTTGTCCTCACGCTCATAGTGGGGCTTCACATCCACGCCAAGAGTTTTGGGTTTCTCTGTCTCAGGGTAAAGCATCTTGGCCATGACAACAGCCGCAGGAGCCGAAAGGAAGGAGGCAGAAATCAAATGGCCGGCAATCGTGGGAAGCTGCCCCTGGAGGTAAAAAACATAAAGAGCAAGTACAGTGGAGGCGATGGTCCCCATCGATGCGGAGAGGATGGTGACCAGCTCAGATTTCGTCATCTCTTTCAGATGCGGCCGAACCACAAGGGCCGATTCAACACCGACGAAAATATTACTCGAGGCGCACAGAGACTCTGCCCCGCTGATGCGCATCAATCGGGTGAAGACATAGGAAAATCCTCTGATGAGAAGAGGCATGATTCTCAGATAATAGAGAGCTCCGATTATGGCCGCGAAAAAGATTATCGTGGGGAGTGCCTGGAAAGCGAGTATATTCCCCAGAGACGGCTCGCCGGCCTCGGTCATCGTCCCGGGAGGATAAGCCAGACGGCCAAAAAGAAATTTTGTCCCGGCCGTCGCGGTATTCAGAACCGCAACAACCACTCTGTTCACAAAAAGGAAAAACTTGGCTCCGATCGGCACCCAGAAAATGAATACAGCAAAAAAGAGCTGGAGGCCGATTCCCCAGAAAACAATACGCCAGTTGACGACTTTCCTGCGTGAGGAACACAACCAGGCAAACCCGACCAGGACAAAAATCCCCATGAAACTGACAAGATTGTATATCTCCATCCTTTTTCTATCCCCTTGGTTTGAACTCAATCATGACTGCTTTCTTACGGGACTTCAGCCCCCGCACAATCTTCACGCAGGAAGGGGGAACACCAAAATGGGAGGCCACTGTCTTCACGACTTCTTTGTTGGCTTCGCCCTTTACGGGAGGCGCATGCACACGCACCCTGTATTCACCGCTATCCAGTTTTTCTATTCCGGGGTTTTGGGCGCGGGGCTGAACGTTGACAGTTAAGTGAATCTTATCTTTTTCTTTCAAGCCGCAGTCTCGCCTGCAGATTTTAGATAAGAATACGTTAAAAATACAGAGTGTGCTGTTTCAACAGCTGCTCCGCATAAATGGAAAGAGACCTGACGATGGCTGAATCCACGAAATAAATCAATAGAATCACGATCACCGGGGATATATCAATCCCTCCCAGTGCTCTTGGAGGAATGAGCCTTCGAAAAGGCCTCAGGACCGGTTCTGTTAAATTATGGAGGACGATGACTAAGGGGCGGAGGGAAGGGACGCTCACCCAAGAGAGAATGACACGAAAAATGACAACCAACATATACATTCTCAAGACAAAACGGAGTATTCCAGCCACTGCACCGAGAAAATTCGCGAAAAGAATCACTCTTGCCTCATTCCGTCAGTTAAGTCATGGATGCCTTTAATCAAGAATGCCCTTGTACTTGGCAAAAAGTTCTTTGAGCTGTTGTCTGGTGACGACATAGCCGCTTAAATAAAAAGAGAGAGTCGGTCTCCTGGGATCATTGGACTTCATTAAAACGTATTCCCTGATCATCCCTTTTCTCTTACGAGGGGGAATCCGGACTTCGACTTCTGTCTCACTGCCGGCCCGGATTTTCAGAGGAAAAGAAACCTTCCTGCCACGGGAAAAAAATGCGGCGTCCTTGTGCGAGCAGCTGACCCTTAACTCCAGCTCGCCGGCGTTTTTAATCTTTGCCTTGGCCCGAACTTCCTCATCTTCCAGGAATAAACCCAGATCCTGGGAATACCTGTCCAGCACAATCCTGGGCTGAGGAGGAACCTCTATGAGGGCTGAGACTGTGAGCCTTGTACTGGGCTGCCCCGGGTCATTGGAATCAATATAGATATACTTGGAGACTTTATTGGCATAGCCCCTGGTGTTGAAGGTCACCTTGACCTCCCCTGTTTGGCCAGGAAGAAGTTCTTTGTCTTTGTTCTTCAAGAGAACAGCGGTACAGCCGCAGGATGTCCTCACTTTTTTGATCGATAAAGTGCTGTCCCCCTCATTCGTGAACATAAAGACATGTTCCAGGACTTTTCCCTGTTTAACCTTTCCGAAATCTATTGAGTCTTTATCGAACTTTATGCTCGGACCTTTTCCTGCAAAAAACAAGCTCACAGAGCAAAACAGGAAGACAAACATGAGAATAAAGCTCATGTGTTTTTTGGCATTCGATTCTTCTCTCATGGCTTCCTCCTCAAAAGTTCCCTAATATTACCACTTTTATTCAATGTTAAGCAAGTGGCCAATCTCACCGCTATCCGTCATTGTTAGATTTAAATGACTTGACAGGAGCGAACGATCTCATGGCTATCCGTCATGGTAAGGTTTTAAATGACAAGATGATATGTGCTAGGGTTAGATTTCTAAATGACAAGACGATACTCCTTCGTTTAAATTCATATATGACTCGACAGAGTGAGTCCATGTATATGACGTCAGAAGTTGGAATTGACACTCAGTTTTCCCTCCTCTATAATTCATAAAAGGGCAGAAAATGGGATTTGTGCCCATTTTTTATATAAGAAGCA
>CAZSGR010000274.1:0-3215 GCA_964606185.1 uncultured Eubacteriales bacterium | reverse complement strand
ACCGTCCTCAAATCGGTCTTGCTTCCTTGTGAGGAGCAGGAGTGAAACGACCACACAAAGAGAGTGCAGATAAAGATGATGAGGCAGATTTGAGGCTGAGGGATTATTCTCTCAGGTGTTAAATCCGAAATGCGACTTCCGTTTTTTGCCACCAGTTGTTGCTCATTTCGCATTCATTTCTTCCCACTTGAAAGGCAGGAAAACCAAGACAGTCGATGATGTATTATATATAAAACAGGGATTGACTTCAATCGAGACAAGACTTGCAGTTTTTCAGACATTGGGAGGAATTATTTAGTCTCATGGTGCAGTTTCAATGTTCACATCTGCTTCATTTTTTCTTGACTCTTCTAAACCTCTCTCTATTCTCCTTATCCATCTTCTCAGTGGCGTATTGAATGATTATCCGGCCGCATGTGTCTTTCCACTTCAGCAGAAAATCTTCTGTTTCCTCAGGATATATTTTCCATGCTTCTCTTAAAAACCATCCCAGACCTTTTTGTACAAATTTTTCGGTATCTGACATCAGAGGCTCAATGATATGGAATAGTCTTTTAAGTGGCACATCCATGTCTAGAACATCAATTAATATGACCGGTACAGAACGTCTTTTCCATTTCGACGCAGACTCAGTCCATTCTTTTAAGGATTCTAATTCAATGATTTTATTCGTGAAAAAATAGGACAGAACTTTACCAGAAAAAAAATCGGTATGTGCCCAATTTATAATCCCCTTCTCTAACCAGCTACCCAATTTGTCGAATGTCTCGGCAGTATAATCTTTTTTATTTGAATAAATAAAGCTAATCGCAAAACTGACTTCCTCATATTTTCCAGTAGAGATCAACTTATCCCCCAAAAGTAAAAAATCGTTCAGCGTGAAGTCTTCTCCCCAGAGCTCCAGCCACTTATCCCGCTGGGATTCAAAAGTTTTCTGGTCAAGGCCATAGGCATCATACCCTTCGGTAAAATAGCGGGAGTACTTTTTTACGATTTCCGGATTTACGTTTTTTTCGCAAAATCGCCTGATTTCTAGAAATTTTTCTTCAATTTTTTTCATTTCATATCCTTTTGTCATGAATAAATTTGCCTAAAATTCCCTTTTAAATCTAAGGGGCTGATAAATCGCTCATGTCTATTCTTTAACTATAAATAAGCCTACCACACTGAAAATGAGCCGGTCCGTCTTGGCACCCTATGTGCCAGAACATACCAGACTTATTTGTGTTCGTTGTACCAAATAATTTTGCTGCACTTAGCTTAGAAGAGTATGGGCTTCTGCGAGTTTATCGGGAATCCTAAGGCCCTGCGGACAGTGCGGAATACAGGTTCCGCAATTGACACACGTATCACCCTTACGGGGAAGCTCTGCGTAAAGTTTTCTGGCTTTATTCCAGTCATTATCATCCATAGCATAACGCTCAAAGCGGAGGATTTCGGCTATCGGCACCTGCTGAGGGCAGTGAGGTTGACATTCTGTGCACAGCCGGCAGGCTGTCCTGTCAGCCTGAGATATCATCATATCGATTGCCCGTACATCCTGGACACGAAGCTCCTTTCCAGCGCCCGAATATGTCTCCACAAATTCTTCAAGGTTTCTGACACGAATGACTGCAGCGTCAAGCTTGGTGCGTGTGGTCAGCCAACGCACGAGCGCATTGTGAGGGGATACGCCGGCAGGCAGCCTGTCCATAAATGCCTGATCCTGTTTCATGCGTCCGATGCCCCGCGCGGTCTTCATGGCTATGGTGCCAAAGCCTTTTTTACGGGCAAATTCCATGAACCGGTCAATCTCTGGATCAGCACCGTAGGAATAAATGAATTGGGCGTGTTCATAGAGACCGTCTTCAACCACAGCAGTCAGGACCTCCGCAGCGCTCTGTCCGCCCGGCACTCTGGAATCACCGGCATAACTATGCTGTGAAAGGCAAAGATGCTTCACCAGCCCTTCTTTTTTCAGCCGTTCAAAAGCGCGGACAAAACCCCTTTCTTTTTTGAGCTCGTCCGTATTGTGGTAGCCAAAGTGAAACTGCATATCGTCGAAATAACCGAGACCTGTCTTCTTCAAAGCTTCTTTAACAAATGCATAATGTTCGTCCTCATCGATGCGGCCTGTATGGCGACCTCCCCCTGCCCGGTCCACTGTTACCTGGCAGTAGTGAGCTTCCCGGTCCTTAAGGATAGAATCCGGCGCTCCGCTCTGCATCCACCGGTTAGTCTTATGCCAGTAGTTCATACCGCATAAAATTCCTGCTTCAGTGGGAGCCTCAGCAAGATCACCAGCCCCTATCAAAATGGAGACTTCTCGCCCGCTGTAGCCCAGCTTCCGGCGGGGAAGTCTTCCCACTTTATGTGCGGCTTCTTCTATCGTAAATCCACTGCCAGTCCACGGCTTGCCAGTCATTCTATCTGTCAGCCCGGCGACAACTGCAGCCGATGACAGTTTAAGAAATTCACGTCTTTTGATTAAGCGTTTACGAGTCATAACTCACATCCTTTCAAACCTTGATTTTTGAAAAACCTCATGCGCTTCCCTATGTCACAAATTTCCACCTTGGATGACATTCGGAAAACTCGGCATGGATTTTTCAACTAATTTACACAGCAGACATTTCTCTGTCAAGAAGAAAACGTCTGACTCGCCCGAATCAAACATTAAGCAAGAGATTTTTTTTAAAAAAAACCTAAATTTCCTTTGACTTTTGAAGGAAATAGCCGTATATTACTATTGATAACTTTCAATAATTGAAGGAAATGGAGAGAACACCATGAAATATCTCACGCGGCAGGAAGAACTGGTTCTCCTTTCGGTTTTCCGGTTGAAGGATAACGCTTACCTGATTTCAATCCAAGACCATCTCAATCATTTTACCGATAAGGATTGGTCGATCAGTTCGGTTTACATCCCTCTAAGCCGGCTAGAAAAAAAAGGCTATCTAAAGACAACCATTGGCGAAGTGACTGAGAAGCGCGGGGGAAAAGCCATTAAGTACTATCAACTGACAAAAATTGGCCTTAAGGCCCTGGCTGAACTCGAAGCCATCAACGAGACCATGTGGAGTGGTGTTAAAGGATTAGCAGAAAAAGCTGAAAGCTCCTGAATTCTGCCATGCCAAAAAAACCTCCTAGAATAGCCGCTTCCATTCTCAGATGGATCCTCCCACCCAAGGACCGGGACTACTTGTTGGGGGATTACGAAGAATCTTTTCAGAGAA
>CAZSGR010000273.1:0-3240 GCA_964606185.1 uncultured Eubacteriales bacterium | reverse complement strand
CATGATTCCAAGCCAGATAATGATCAGAACCAGCGGGTAGACCAGGGAACCGAAATAATTTCCCGCCCATGGGGCCAGAAGTCGAGTGAAGACAAAGGTCTTAAGAGATAAAACACTCCCGTTTGAGGATATCCTAATCAAACCCATCAGTTTGACCATTAAGGCGGAACCCACGTAAACCGCTATAGCATTCGTCCCAAAGACAAGAAACGGAAATGCCCACTTTCTCAATTTTAATCCCTCTATCAGCCAGTAACAGGCTCCCAGAAGAAGCAATGCCGCTCCGGCCGTGAAGAGCACATAAGTGCTTGTCCAGAGCTGTTTATTGATGGGAAATAGAGGATGGAGAAGGAGGCCGCTCATAGTCAAAACAATCCCTCCAATAAATAGACCTCCGGTCTTCTTAAAAACAGGTTGAAAGGACCGCAGCCAATCACCAGTCAAAGTTCCCAACAGAGCCGTTGATATCGCTGGCAGAGTGCTCAGAATACCTTCAGGATCAAAGCTTGGTTTATACAGATGTCCGGCAAGGAGCTGGCTGTCTAGATAGGAACAGAGATTCCCTTCGAATTCCAGGATTCCAGGTCCGTAGCCCGGAACAGGAACCAGTTTCATCACTAACCAGTAAATAGCCAGGAAAGATAAAGCAATGATGGACCTCCCCTTCGTTCCTGTCTTGAGAAAAAGAAGCGAAGCCAAAAGATAACAGATGGCGATACGCTGAAGTACGCCCGGAATCCTGAGGGTTGCGAAATTAAATCGAGGAATGAGGGCCAGAATTAATCCCAGTGCAAAGAGGATCAAACTCCTTTTAAGTATTTTGGAATACAGGCCGCGTTTTCCACTATCCTGTTCGAGCCTGCGGGAAAAAGAAAGAGAAATGGAGACACCGACAATAAAAAGGAAAAAAGGGAAAACCAGGTCCGTGGGCGTCCAGCCGTGCCATTTGGCATGCTGCAAAGGCGCGTAAACATAATTCCAGCTCCCGGGATTATTGACCAGGATCATCCCCGCGATGGTCAGGCCGCGGAAAACATCCAGAGACGAGAGCCGTTCCTGTGTGAGAATTAATCTCTCCTTCTTCGTTAAAAAACAAGAAGAAGTGGCCGAACACCACCCCCTCCTCCAGGAATGTATACCTTTTTTTTCAGATTATATCAATAGGGGACATTCCCTCGAGTGGACTCCATAATGGCATTCTGAATTGACGGAATCGGGATGAAGTTATACTATTATCAAAAAGGGATCGATTTGCTCAAGAAACATTTAATTCCCCACTATCCACTCTCATTCTTCCTGAGAATATTCATCTTTTCTTCTCTGATATTTTTCGTTTTTAGACCGGGTTTCCCTCAAGATCAACCGGCCAGAACAGTCAACCTCAAAATAGTCGTCGATGAAAAATACAGAATCATTCCGACGTGGTGTTCGGATATAAACTGGCTGATCACGAATGCCTCTCAAGAGTTCGAAAAACGTTTCAACATCAGCTTCAGAATCGGTCTGCTCGACAGCTGGGTCTCCAACAATGCACACACTACGGTGTTTGGATTATTGAATGACCTCAGAAAAAAAGTTTCTCAAGAGAATTATGATATCGTTCTTGGCTTGACAGCCCAACGCGACATTGCACAGAGTGCATCTGGGGCAGCCACGTATCTCCATGGGTACATTCTCTTAAATGAACCTAAACTCTTGGAATCGAAATCCAAAACGTTCATGAAATCATTGCTCCTTCATGAACTCTGTCACCTTTTTGGTGCTGTCGATCTCGATGAGAAAAGCTCAATCATGAACAGGAAAAATCCTGGGCCAAAATTTGATGAGTTCACAAGAAGTATCATTATTCTGAACAGGAATAGGAATTTTAATCCTCATGTCTTTCCTTTGCCCGAGACTCAATTGGATGAGGCAATCGCTGTGTACAATCAAAGAAAAAAATTAAACCGAAAAGAAGCCGATATCCATATTTTACTGGCCATCTTTTATCTGGAAAAAAAAGACTACGTATCCACACTCCAAGAATGCTATCAAGCCATTCAAATCAACCCCAATTCTGTGGAGGCATACAACATTTCAGGCATAGCTCACCGAAGACAGGGAAAAGTCGAGGAGGCCATACAATTATACATGAAAGTTCTCCGTCTTCAGCCCAATTTTTCAGAAGTCCACTATAATCTTGGCATCGCCTATGCAAAAAAGGGCCTGACAGATGAGGCCATAAATGCCTACCAAAAAACTATCGAGCTCAACCCAAACTTTGCTGAAGCGTATGCCAATTTAGCTCTTATCTATGTGAGAGAAAAAATGGCAGACCCGGCCATTGAAATGTGCCAGAAGGCATTGGAACTCTATCCTCAGTTCGACAGGGCAATATCCACTCTGGGCGGGGCGTATATCCTTAAAAATAATTATGAAGAAGCAGAGCCTCTTGTCCGGAAAGCTCTCCAACTGAATCCCGGACTCAGTAGCGCCCACAACAATCTTGGCAATATCTATATGCATAAAAATAGGGTTGATGAGGCCATACAGGAATATTCAGAGGCCTTGAAAACAGATCCCGAATTCGAGGAAGCCCATCACAACCTTGGCCGGGCGTATTTATTAATAGAATTGTATGATAGAGCCATCGTCGAATTCAAAGAGGCCATCAGGCTGAAACCCAACTATTCTAAAGCCTACTCCAACATAGCCAGTGCTTACCTGAAAAAAGGAATGGCTGAAGAGGCCATACAAAACTGTCAAAAAGCCATTAAAATCAAACCGGATTATGCGAGTGCTTACTCCAACCTGGGCTATGCGTATTTTGAAGAAGAGATGTTTGAAGAAGCCAAGGAGGCCTGTCAGAAAGCCATTACTCTCGATCCAGGGCTTCCTGCACCGCACAATCTTCTGGGCGTCCTGCTCGAAAAAGAAAACCGGATTGAAGAGGCCCAACAGGAATACCTGAAAGCGGTTGAATTGAATCCCGAACTCCTTGAAGCCCACATGAATCTCGGCAATCTTTATTTCAAAATTAACCTTCTCCCGGATTCAGCCTTTCATTACAAAAAGGTCATCGAAATCAATCCCGGTTATGCTCAGGCTTATAACAATCTCGCAGTCATCTCTTATTATCAGAAAAAATATTCCCAGGCCTATGAATACCTGAAGAAGGCAGAAGCGCTGGGATTCAAAGTCCATCCGGACTTTAAAAAAGAAGTCCTCCGGATGCTCAAAGAAAATTAGAAGAAAGTAAAC
>CAZSGR010000272.1:0-3283 GCA_964606185.1 uncultured Eubacteriales bacterium | reverse complement strand
GGGCAAACTCTCCAGATCGAGATCGACTATGATACCGGTATTGTAGAGCTCCAGGATTACGAGGTAACAGGCATCATAAAAAACGCACCTGCCAACACTCATCTGAAATACGACATGTTCCTGTCCATGGAGACCATGAGAAGCAACCTGTCTTCATTTGAGGAAGATTGGATCAACCCTAAAACAAAATACACCTACGTGAAACTGGCCCCCGATACAAATGTCGCGGATCTTGAAGAGCAAATCCAACAGGCCGCTAAAAAGTATGCTCAGATGTATTCTGAACGAATTAACCGGAAAATTGATCTCTTCGAGCTCTTTCTCCAGCCTGTGACCAAAATCCATATGTATTCCCACCTTATGAGAGAAATCGAACCCCCGGGCAATTGGTACTACATCTATATTTACTCCATCATCGCTTTTCTGATCTTGCTCATCGGGTGCATGAATTTTATCAACCTGTCCGCCGCTCTTTCCACTACCCGGACCAAGGAAGTTGGCCTGCGCAAGGTGGTGGGTGCCCAGCGTCGGCAGCTTGTGTGGCAATTCCTTGGGGAATCATTTCTGATTACGATAGTTGCTTTTGTTATTGCCATTGGGCTGACTTCCCTGCTGCTTTTCCCTTTCAACCAGATGGCAGGCACAGAATTGACCTTGGCCGGGCTCACAGAACCTGTTGTGCTTTTATCACTGCTAGCGTTGCTTCTTTTTGTCAGCATTGGATCCGGAATCTATCCCTCCTTCATCCTTACAGCATTCAGTCCTGTCTCTGTTCTTCAGGGAAAATTGGCCCCAACTTCCCGTGGAGCTTTAGTCCAGAAGCTCCTTGTCGTCGGACAGTTTGCCATCTCCATTTTTCTCGTCATCTGCGCTCTCACTGTTTTTAAACAGCTCCAATTCATGAAAGGACGGGCTCTGGGATTTAACCTGGAGCAAAAACTTGTGCTTCGTGTTAAAAGCAACATGGAGCATTTGAGACGGGATTATGAGGCGATTAAAAATGATTTTCTCCAGAATCCTTCGATTACTGGGGCCACTGTCTCCTCCTCTATTCCAGGAGACAGGACGAATTCCGGCTATTACATGACACCGAGAATGGAGGATTTCAAAGGCGCTCCATTCATCAAGGTTATCACCATGGACTATGATTTCATATCCGAATACGGGATCAAGATAGTCGCCGGAAGGTCCTTCCAGCGAGACTTTGGAAATGACGAAAGAGAAGGATATCTGGTCAATCTGGCCGGAGTCAAAGCGCTGGGATTTTCCTCGCCCGAAGAAGCTCTGGGGAAAAATTTCATGGCCTCCTATCACAGAATAAATAAGAGAATAATCGGTATCACCGATGATTTCCATTACCGGGGTATGCAGGAAGCTGTCGAACCTCTGGTTATGGATATTGAGAATTCCCTTTTCGAAGCCATCACCCTTTCACTTCGTGTGGAGAACATGAACGATCTCATGCGGTTTATCCGGAGCACATGGGACGATCATTTTCCCGGCGTTCCTTTTGAGTATTCCTTCCTGGATGAAAGTTTTGACCGGGAATACAGGTATGAAGATCGAATGGGAAAACTTCTTGGAATTATCACAACCCTGGGTTTCATAATTGCCTGTCTCGGCCTGTTTGGATTGGCATCCTTTGTCATCCGAAACCGGACAAAAGAGATCGGAATCCGAAAGGTTCTTGGTGCCTCAACGCCGAATATTGTGGCCATGTTGTCAAAAAAATTTATCCTGCTTGTTCTGATCTCAATCATCATCGCTTCCCCTGTTGCCTGGTATTCTATGAGCACCTGGCTGCAGGACTTTGCCTACCGGATCAACATGAGCCTGTTCGTGTTCTTTGTGGCCGCGACTGGAGCGCTGGCGATAGCCCTGGCGACAGTCTGTATTCAGGGAATTCGAGCCGCCGTGGTTAACCCTGCAAATTCACTCCGTAACGAATAAAAAATAACACTCATTACCTGTATGGGCAGTTAAAATAATTGCTGATAAGTGGGTGTATTGAGTGACATCTCTGTCAAACAACATTCCCCACATGCTTAATAAATTGTATAATGGACAAAACATCAAAGAAGGAATGAATCATGGCAGAACAAATAAGGATGGCGGATGTCAGCCAGGAAAATATCTATGAATCACCCTGCTGTGGAATAAAGAACACCGAGCACAAAGGATACAAACGGAAGACGAACTGGCTGAAAACATACTTCCAGAAAGGTTTACGCGCGAAAATGCTGTACACAGAGGATAACAGACAATTCGGTTACATCGAATACCTTCCCGGTCGATACGCCTGGCGGGCGGTCGACGCCGAAGGCTACATGTTTATCCACTGCATCTGGACTTTCTACAAGAAATTCAAGGGGAAAGGGTACGGCAAACTTCTTATCCAGGTCTCTATTGATGATGCGAAAAAAGAAAAGATGAAGGGAGTGGCTGTCCTCGCCCGGAAACGGCCCTGGCTGGCGAAAAGTGATATCTTCTTAAAAAATGGATTCGATGTCATGGATAAAGCTCCGCCGGATTATGAGCTACTGGTTAAAAAATTCAACAAATCTTCCCCTAATCCAAAATTTAAAGATAACTGGGATGAGAAATTGAAAAAGTACGGGGAGGGTTTGACCATCATCCGCGCGAACCAGTGCCCTCATTCTATCAAGTTTGCTGACGATATAGCCGAAACAGCCAAAAACACTTATAAATTGAAAACCAATATAATCGAACTCAAGACTCATCAGGACGCCCAGAACGCTCCCACTCCTTTCGCCGTGTTTGCCATCATCTATAACGGCCGGATACTGGCTGACCATCCAATCAGCCGCACAAGATTCGTAAATATTATGAAGAAGATTTTGCATGACTGAAAAACTCAAAGCAATTTTCAGATTCTGTTTAATGGGAAAAAGCATCATTCCTTTTGTTCTCATAATTTTACTCTGTGGATCGAGCCAGGGACTTTTCCCTCAAAAAAAAGTTGGGATTATGCCGACAGCTTTTTGCATATGATTTTATCCCATACGATTAAATCAAAAAATATTGCTGAACCAATCCCGACGAAATAGGCGGCGAAATCATAAGGATCAAATGTACTGCCGAATACTCCTGCCCCTCGATACTGCAAGTATTCAATGACGGATCCGAAAATAAAAATGCCAGCACCAACCGCAATTTTCTGCCATGTCGGAATGATATGCAGTGTAAATAAAAAATAGAGAAAAAATGGAAGAAGAATATCAATGAGGTAACCAGTGAGAAAATTCTTAAAAGGCCCCTTGTA
>CAZSGR010000271.1:0-3346 GCA_964606185.1 uncultured Eubacteriales bacterium | reverse complement strand
TTAATTAAGGACATGAGATTTCTTTCCGGGAGAAGCTTCCTCAAAAAAATCCTGAACGCGCGGGTCGCCTTCCACATCTGCTTCTGGGCGTTCTTCTTTTTTCTCACCCTCATAACGCCTGAAAAAGAAGGCGTGACGCTCTCGATGAAAGCCATGACCGGATTGAGAATTATCATGCTTTGGTTCTTCCAGTCTATTTCTATTTTTTTGGCATCTCGAAGATGGAATCATCCAAATCACTCATGTTAATCTCATAGCTATCTATGGTGTATACCAGGCTAGCTGTATTCGTTCTTAGTTCAAAAGGAAATCTGATGCCATCCACATCACGATAATCGCTGATCGTGAATATCTGTTCTGTTTCTTGCCCCTCATCACTTCGATGGATCTGTCGCCTTTTAGATATTAAAAATGATTCTTTATCGATAAAATAGTCAGCGGAAAAACCGTCTTTGTATTCAACTTTCAGGATGAAATATGCCTTTTTATCCTCTTCATGGCTTCCCTTATACTCAACAGCACGGATTTTGGTTTTCTCAATGAAAGGAATAAGGTTATCTAACTCGTGTTTTATTTCGAGTGCATCAAAGAAAGTTAATTCTGCCGGTTCTTCTATTCCAAACATGGGATTGACATTCCAGTGAGTCATTCCGTTAGAGGCAAATACTGCTTGAGTGCTTTGATTATCGTTCAATTGAATTTTGTAACTTTTGTGGAATTTTTCGGGATATCGGAGCACAAACTGGAATGTCACCTTAGGTCCGGTATTGTCCGGTCTCTGAGCTCTTCCCTTAATTACAAGATTCCCGACTGAACGGAGTTTTTTCCCACCTCCATGGGCTTGAATGACTTTGGGGATAATTTCCTCTGCTGTTTGAGCTGAAATTATCTCCGGTGCAAATGATGCAAGCATAATTGATATGATTGTAATCAGCTTTTTCATGGCTACATCCTCCTTTTTTTTGTTTTGGCATATCGAATACCGCGATTTCCGCACATTGAAATCCATCTCCCCAGGAAAATAACATTCCCTGCCATCAAGTCTAAAATATAGTGCATTTCAAAGTGGAGAAAAGAGAGAATTGACGAACGGGTGGGAATAATTGATGAATTGCATGATTTTCTGTACGACTGCCCCTTGAAAAGAAGCCGGATTTAGACTTTAATTAAGGACATGAGATTTCTTTCCGGGAGAAGCTTCCTCAAAAAAATCCTGACCGCGCGGGTTGCCTACCACATCTGCTTCTGGGCGTTCTTCTTTTTTCTCACCTTCATAATGCCTGAAAAAAAAGGCGTGACACTCTCGATGAAAGCCATGACCGGACTGAGAATTATCATGCTGGGGCTTTTCCCGGTATATTTTCATTTCTTTGTCCTCGAAAAATTTTTCTACAGAAAAAAGTATGTGATTTATGCTGCTCTGTTCATCCCGGCAGTGATTCTTTACATCTATCTGTTTACGTTATTCTCCCTATTCGTTTTTACCGAGAAAACTGACTATTACAGCAACGCGCTTTTTATCTTTTTTATTGTCCTTATTGCCACTTCTCTCAAAGTCATTAAACGCAGCATCAGCGAGAGGTTTCTTCTCCAGGAGATCAAAGCCAAACAGGTCCAGACCGAACTCGAGTTGCTGAAAACACAGATCAATCCGCATTTTCTGTTTAACACTCTAAACAACCTGTATGGAATGGCCCGAAAACAGGAGAAAGCCACGGCTGACGGGATCGCCAGATTATCCCATCTGATGCGCTACATGATCCATGACAGCCAGGTGGACAGGATCAGCCTGGATAAGGAAATCGACCAGATAAAAAGGCTTATCGAACTCCAGAAGCTCCGTTTCTCCAAAGAGGATAAAATCGACATTGATTTCAAAGTAGAGGGTCGGACAAAGAGTGCCCCGATTCCTCCTATGCTCATGATTCCTTTCGTGGAGAATGCGTTCAAGCACGGCATAAGCCTCAAGGCCCCCTCCTTCATCCATATTCAATTAAAAGTGGAGCCGGAGCTCCTCCAACTCTCCATCAGGAATAGCTGCTATGACACTTCAAGTAGAAAAGACGAATTCAACTCAGGAATAGGACTGCAGAATGTCAAACGCAGGCTGGAACTCCTGTATCCGGATTCCCACGAGCTGACTACGCACAAAACCGGAGATGTTTATGAAGTCAAGCTGGTTCTTGAGAACAAGAAAAAGGAGTCCTGATGAAGTGCCTGGTCATAGACGATGAGCCAAAGGCTGTCGAGATACTCAGCGATTACATCGGGAAGTTCCCGGACCTGGAGTGTGCCGGAACATTCCGGGACCCGTTGAAAGCCCTGAATCATATCCAGAGCCATCCCGTTGATTTGCTCTTCCTGGACATCAACATGCCGGATCTCAGCGGGATTCAATTCCTCAATGCTCTTGAGCATCACCCTCTTGTCATATTCACGACAGCTTACTCTGAATATGCGCTGGATAGTTACGATTATGACGCGGTGGACTATCTGCTGAAGCCCATCGAGTTCGACAGGTTCCTCAAAGCCGTGAACAAAGCCTTTAGACGGTATAAGGAGAGCAGAAGGGAGAGGCTGCCTCTCAGAGGAGACAGCGGTTATGTATTCATCAAGAGCGGTACAGATTACCACAAACTCGAAATCCGCAACATTCTCTATATCAAAGGAACAGGCAATTACCTCACATTTGTTACGCTCAGCAAGGAGATATTGACGCTGCTCACGATGAAAGAGGCACTGGAAATCCTCCCGCCTCAATTCCACCGCACCCACAAATCGTATATCATCAATTTAGACCATGTGGAGTTGATCGACACAGAGGAAGTGAAGATCAAAGACCAGCGGATTCCCATCGGGGATCACTACCGGGACAGTCTTTTTCGCGTCATTAAGAATAAACGGTTGAAAGACTGAACTGGCATCGAACTTCAGACTCTTTCGGTAATTTTATTAATCATCCACCTGAAGATGACATGTGTTGCCAAACGTCCTCCGCCTCCGCAGGTTATCCAGCTTGAGCTCCTTAGGGCGGCTGAAGAGAGAGGCGGATATCTTTTTGCTTTCATCCCCCGGGCCTCCAGATAATGAATCCTAATTTACTCATACCGCAGCGAATCCGCTGGATTTGCGCTTGCCGCTTTGATGGTTTGATAACTGACTGTCAGGAGGGCGATAATGAATGCCAGAGCTCCCGACAGCAAAAATATCCATATTTTTATGTCCGTTTTGTAGGCAAAGTTTTGAAGCCATTTGTCCATAAAATAATACGCCACGGGCCAGGCGATGATATTGGCGATGAGCACCCATTTTAAAAATTCTTTCGATAACATCGTCACGATCTTCG
>CAZSGR010000270.1:0-3416 GCA_964606185.1 uncultured Eubacteriales bacterium | reverse complement strand
AAAGCTCGACTATGGCCTCTTCCCTTTGCGCGTCCAGGCCGATTCGGTCAAAGTTTCTCAGGTGATAGGTGGAATGGAGGTGGATGTTTTCATCAGTCGGTTGAACGTTAACGGCTGGTTTGGCCGGTTAGTCAGCCGGAAAAAACCCTTTCTTCAATCTGTCGATGTGGCCGATGCAGCCTTTCGTATCCATATTAAGGAAATAGAAGAAAAGGCGATAGATTATCAATTGATCATGCGCCAAATCCAGGATGCCTTAGGCAATCTGGAAAAATTGAATTTGGAGGATTTTTCCATCCAGTATATCATGCCCGCAAGCCGCTTTGATTTGGGAAGATGCAGTTTCTTCTTGTCTGATTCAGAAAAAGAAGGAGAATTTATCTATTCTCTGAGCAGTGAAAAAATCGAAATAGACAGTGCGCCCCAAAAATTCTTTTTGGAAGGTGCAATTCAGTCATCAGGAAAGTTTTCGTTTCTGGAGCGACCATACTTCGAAGGAGATGTGGTGCTCACTCCCTCGAAGTTTGATTTCAGGGATGAGTCACTCCAACTGTCAGAGGTCGTTGTCGGGATGAAGGGTGAATTCCCTCTGGAAAAAAAGACCGTCTCTTTCCCACAGCTGACAGTGAGTATTCCTTCCCTTATTGAGGCCTCCTCTTCTCTAGTAATGGATATGAGCGAGGAATCCTCTCTCGTTTCTTCTGCGCAAATCCATATTAAGAATTTGAGTGACGCCTACACATTATTCGAGCCTTATTTGAAGCCCTATATTCCTTCTCAAATAGAATTTTTCGCAGTAAAGGGATCTGCGTATCTGGAAGGAGAATACCGATTCACGCGCACTCCCTCAGAACAAAAGACAGACCTCAAGGGGATGATGAGAATCGAACCCACTCAAATCCTTTGTGCGACCTCTGTTTTCGATTTCGGAGGCTCGATTTCCGGAGAATTCAGGACGAGCGGTTCTCTTCCTGATATGCGGTTATCCGGGTCATTAGAGATCGTGGACGGAAGTTTGTCTCGAGATGATTTAAAAATTCAGGACTTCTCCCTGGGGATGTCACTCGATGTGACAAGTGCTTTGCTTCCTCACATGCGGTTTTCCGGGTCATTGGACATGGAAGAGGGGAGTCTGTCTCGGGGTGATTTAAACATCCAGGGCTTCTCTCTGGGGTTTTCACTCGATGGGACGAGCTCTTCTCTGGAAGTCTCCCAGTTCAAAGGTAGCCTCCTGGACCTTTCTTATTCTGCAGAGGACAGGAAAGTCGATTTGAAGACGGTCGGATTTGACGGTCAAGGCAACATAGATATCACTGGCAGGAAAGTGAATTTAGCCCGGTTGGACATCCAGATTCCTCCTCTGACGCCAGTTCAGATGAATGCGGTGCTTGACCTTCAGCCTCATGGCGAGAAATCGGTCCGTCTGAAAGGCTCAAAATTGGATTCATCGGAAATTTTGAACCTGTTTTCATCATTTATCCCCGAAAGCGTGTTGAAATTGGAGCCAGTGGGTCATTTTGATCTTGATGTCCAGGCGAATCGGTCTCCAGAGACCGAGGAGGAGTGGGATTTTTGGAGCACAATAAACCTATCAGGCGTAGGATTCCACAATGAGTCTTTCACATTCGCGAGCGAATCTCTTCATCAAAAGGCCGTCTTCAAAGGGAAGTACAACTCATTAAAGCAGCATATGGCATTTTCGGTTGATTTGGACCTTTCCAAAGGGGAATCACTCTGGAATGCATACTACGTGGACTGGAGTCAGAGTCCTTTCCAGCTAAAAATGTCCGGCGTCTATCATATCCCTCTCAATAAGCTGGATGATTTGTCCATGCAAACCTCTCTTTTTTCTGAGGGAAAAATAGATGTTCAGGGTTCGATGAGCTTTCAAGAACCTTCCTTAATGGATTTGAGTATTTCTGCCACTAAATTAAGCCTCGGTTCGCTGTATTCCTTCTTATCTCAGGGGCAACCGATTGAAGAGTACGCTTTGGATTTCGGAGGCGATGTGGAAGCAAAAGTGCGCATGAGAATGGAGAATAGTGGTCTTTCACTCGACGGACAGCTCTGGATCAAAGATGGCTCTGTAAAGAACGAGGATAAAAACCTTTTAATAGACGGAATACAGGTTGATATTCCTTTTTATTATGAAAATCCGGTCAAAGAAAGCAACGGGAAAGACTCCACCGTGAAGGACGGGTATTTCAGAGTCAATAAATTCGAGACCCCGGCTCTTTCCCTGGCACCTTTCCAGCTTGATATACACGCTGGAAAAAACGGATTCAGGCTTGAGCCTTTGGCGCTGGATGTTTTTGGAGGAAAGGCGGCATTAGGGAAGGCTGAGTTTACCATAGACCCTGAGCTTCCAAGCATCAATGGTGTTCTCTCGTTTTTTTTGAGTGACTTGGACCTGTCGAAGCTTCCTATCCAGTCAGAGCAATTCAGCCTGAGCGGTGCAGTCCAGATGGATTTTTCTCGTGTCGAATTGAATCCCGATGAGATTATCGCTGAGGGAATGGCAGTGTTTAAGATGTTTGATACCAATATTTTGGTCCAGAATATTTACGTCTCCAAGCCCTTTACCAAAAATAGAACGATTTATTGCGATGTAAAATTTGATGATTTGAATCTAGAAAAGCTGACAGATTCTATTCCGTTTGGCAAGGTGACTGGCATTTTGGAAGGAGAGATCAAAGACCTCGCCATCTCTTACGGACAGCCGGAACGGTTCATCTTATCTCTGGAGTCGATCAAGACAAAAGGAGTCCCTCAGAAATTCAGCCTGGGAGCGGTCAACGACCTGTCGATTATCAGTTCAGGAGAAGGATCTGCAGTGGCCTCGAATAAAGGCTTCACCAAATTTATCTCCGAGTTCGGGTATGCAAAGATCGGTATCTTTTGCTCGCTGAAGAATGACATGTTCACGCTGAGAGGAACCATCAGGGAGAAAGGAGTGGAGTTTCTCGTCAAGAGGTCTTGGCTTTTTGGAATCAGTGTGGTAAATAAGAAAACTCGGAACCGGATCCGGTTCAAGGATATGATGAGTCGGCTGGAGAGGATCGGACAGTCCGAGGGAGCGACAACTAAAAAAAAGGATTTGTGATATAATTAAATAACCTGAATTATTCATAAAATATGCCGACACTGGATATTACGAATAATTCAGGGCACCTGGGTTATTCACGAGTCGAGGTCGCCGTAGACGTCGTTGCGAGGAGAGAAGCGACAGCGGCAATCTCATGATGGTAGCGAGATATGATGAGATCGCCACACTTCGCTCGCGATGACAATTTTTCTAAAGAAAAGGTCGTCAGATTTGCTCGCCCATAGGGTAAAAGATGCCGACATATGATGATTGGTTATCCTTGAAAGTTTATATGCGTTGGAAGTCGGCCGATTTTATGAATAATTCAGGA
>CAZSGR010000269.1:0-3422 GCA_964606185.1 uncultured Eubacteriales bacterium | reverse complement strand
CTTTCTCTTTACGATGTTTCTTTTTGGAGCTTTCTCTCCGCTTTATCTTTATACTGCAGACGGATGTACAGGATGAGGAGCATGAGTGGACCGATGAGCAATCCACCAAAAAGAAATAGTATCTGACGTCCTTCGCTGAATCCTAATTCCATTGCCCATTTGGCCGAGATGAACGCGCAGACTACATTGCCACTGATTAATGCCTCAGTCATGATCCCTCCTTTTTTCTGGTATTTATCTCCTGAGTGATATCCTCCAAAGAGTATCTCATATCCGTGACCTTGGAGATATACTCGTCTGTTGCCTTTTCAAAAAGCTCGCGTCTTTCCTTCTGAATCTTCTTGCCGTCAAACTTAACAAAGTATCCGGCCCCGGGACGCGAAATGACAAATCCTTCCATTTCGAGCTGGTAGTAAACTTTGATGATAGTGTTGGGATTGATCCGGAGTTTTAAAGCCAGTTCCCTGATTGACATCAGCTGATCACCCTCTTCCAGCCGTCCGGAAAGAATAACTAGCTTGATGGCTCGCTTTATCTGCTCGTACACGGGGAGTGCGGATTTGACATCCACTTTGATTTCAAAAGGATTAATTTTTTCTTCTCTCACTGTTCTACATTAATATAACAGTAAATCAGTTGATTGTCAAGTCGAAATCAAAATAAATTTGAAGAAACAGGTAAGGAAACGCTTGAAAAATTTCTTCAGAATTCACAGGGCCTTGAAAGAAATGATGCATCTCATTGCATTCAGGCCATTTTAAACAACAAAATTAGAAAAAAGAATTACTCCTTGATTTAAGGAAAGATTTGCATTAAAAGTAAAAAATGATTTTAAAGAGATTCCTTTCATGGTGGATATCGACTTTTCAGAAAAGGACCTGAATCCTGACCTTCCCAAGATCGGTTGGGTCTGCACCTATACCCCAGAAGAAATCATACATGCGGCAGGCTTTCATCCTTTCCGTATCCTTGAGGAGACACCCTCCACTAAGCTGGCGGATACCTATCTCCATCATAACCTCTGTCCTTATGTGCGAAGCTGCCTGGATTTTGGGCTGAAGGCAGAGGATCCAACGCTCAAAGGAATCGTCATCGTCCATTCCTGTGATGCGATGCGCGGTCTGTATCACAGCTGGCAGCATTATGTTTCCGCCACTCCGTTTGTCCATTTCATGAATGTTCCAAAAGATACAGGGCCTCTGGCCCTGGAGTATTTCACGAAGGAAGTTCAAAAGCTCAGGGCTGCTCTGGAAACTCATTTCGGCCGCAAGATAGAAGACTCTGCTTTGTGGAGAACGATAGATTTATATAATGAGAGCCGGAGTTTGATGACAAAACTTTATGAGCTCAGAAAGAGTCAGGAGCTTCAAATAAAAGGAATGGCTGTTTTCAAAGTCATACAGGCCAGCCAGAAGATGTCCAAGGAAAGCTTCAATAAAAAACTCAAGAGTTTTTTAAAGGAAATAAAGAATCAAAAAGAAAAAATGTTTCTGCCCCAAGGGCCAAGAATCATGATCGTCGGCTCTCTCCTTGCCAACTCTCAGATTATTGAGATCGTAGAGGATGCGGGAGCCTCTGTTGTCTGTGATGATTTGTGCTCCGGAAGCCGTTACTTCGAAGGGAATGTCGAAAAAGGAGATGATCCCATCAAAGCCATAAGCTCCCGTTATCTCCTCAAAGCTCCCTGTGCCCGGATGAAGAACACTGAACTCCGCTTGCAAAGGGGAAAGAAGCTTGTCGAGGATTTTCAAGTCGATGGAATCATCTACCAGACAATCAAATTCTGCGACAATCACCTGTATGATTATCCTCTTTACCATGAATTCTTCCAGGATGCAGGATTACCGGTCCTTCAGATAGAGGAGGATTTTACAGGTGGAAATAAAGGCCAGATAAGAACGAGGATTGAAGCTTTTGTTGAAATGCTCTGAAAGGGCCAAGAAAGATGAATGATAAAAACCAGCTAAAAGTGACTAAGGATATGTTGAAGAAGGAGAGTTTTTACGTAAAGTCGAAACTCATGAACAAAATGAGAAAAGACACAACCCGTCTCAGAGCGACTCAAAAAATGACAGACATGGTGCTCGACCTGAATCATGAAGCCGTTAAAGGAGAAAAGCCGTATGTTCTGACAACCATCTGGGCGCCTTCTGAGATTTTATATGCCCTGGATATCATCCCCATATGCGTGGAATCGACTGCGACTTCTCTAGCCGGTTTTGGGTTGAGTGATGAGTTTCTGGGGATTGCTGAGAAGAACTTCCATACTCCGGAGACCTGCTCTATTCTCCGCTGTGGTGTGGGCGCCGTCATAGACAAATTGTTTCCTCAGCCTCAAGCTGCTATTGCCATGACTCATCTCTGTGATGCGGGAGCGAAAGTGAATTCCACTGCAAGCCGAGTTTATGACTGTCCTTATTTTCTGATGGATATCCCTCAGGAGAGAGGAGAAGAAGCTGTTTTGTATGTGGCGAAACAGCTTGAAGAGATGGCCCATAAATTGAGTGATATTACAGGTCGAAAACTCAACAAACAAAAGTTGGCTCAAGCCATTGAACTTTCGAATCAGGCTCGCGAATATGCCCTCCGTGTGAATGAACTCCGTCAGGCAGTGCCCTCCCCGATGAGAGGAAGCGAAGCGTTCGCCTATCTGTATATGGTAGGTCTTGGATTCGGTTCAAAGGAGGCTGTGGATATTTATCGGAGTATGGCCAGGGAGCTTGAAAAACGGGTGGTTAAAAAATTCACACCTATTGGCGAAGAAAAATACCGTCTCCTCTGGCTTCACGTCCGGCCTTATTTTAAGAGTCGTTTTTTCCAGTATCTGGAAAATGAACAGAAGGCTTCGATAGCTTTCGAAGAGACAAACCATATTTATTGGAATGAATTGGATCCGGAACAGCCCTTCAGAAGCGTCGCACAGAGGTTGGTGTTGAATTCCGTCAATGGGCCGATTGACAGCTACACGGATATTCTTATCGACTTTGCCCAGAAGTATAAAGTGGACGGAGTGCTGCATTATGCTCACTGGGGCTGCCGATGGAATTATGCCAGACTGAGAGTGATAAAAGACGCATTCCAGAAAAAAGGAATTCCTTTTGTGAGCATAGATTGCGACAGTGCCTCGAGCCAGAATTACTTCGAGGGCCAGCTCAACAGCCGGATAGACACCTTCCTGGATATGATCGGCTGAGAATCCAATTCGATTGAATGATCCTCTTCCATTTTGTGTAGATTATTTAATGATTAAAATACACGGAAATGGCATCGCTCCCTTCAGATTTTTCACGCCATTCCCTCATCAACCTTCTCTGCCCTGCGGAACTACGAGTGTTTATCAAATCTCATCTCAATCAACCGTCGTTTCTGCGGCAGGAGATCAAGGATAATCATCTTGGTTCTTGACATCTGATTCTGCTGTC
>CAZSGR010000268.1:0-3431 GCA_964606185.1 uncultured Eubacteriales bacterium | reverse complement strand
GAAGGCTCGACATGGCTTTCGAATCTTTCCCTGGCCTTGACAGTGAGAGAGGTCATTGTGGCGATTCTCACGGATTTGTCTGGAGCCACTATGCAGTTCGTCACCGGGAACATCGTTTCCGCTCCGTGAATATCCACGGCCATATCCACGTTTTCTTCTCTCATGATCTGCATGGCTCCGTGTGTCACCCGCTCCATCAAGGGGCCGTTTGCGCGCCCCGGCCATGTTCTGTTCGTATTCCGCACATCAATGAAGGAAAGAAGCTGTTTATCAGGATAATGAATGTAAACATCCGGATCAGGCCATTGGTCCAGGGCAGAGGCGTCCCGGTTTCCCATCCTGAACTTTTTCGCTCCCCATTCGGTTGGGATCTCGAAGTAGAGAGGGTACCCGTCCCCGGGTCTGGTGTTCCGGCTCGCGCTGTGGTTGAACTGGGGGATGATGATGAGAGTTCCTTTATCGACAACTGCGTTTTCGATGAATATCAAGGCAGCCAGGATTGCGGCCGGTTCGTTAGCATGGGTGTTGGCCATGATGAGAGTTTTCCCGCCTTCTTCTTTTCCTTCCAGGAAAAAAACATCGGTATCTGCCATAGTCCCTTTCAATCCCTCTGAAAATTCGCTCAATTGGGCAACTTTTGTGACTCCTGGACCGCTAACGATGGGCATCTTATAATGCCTGTGCGTATAGAGTTGGAGACCGCCGATGACCATAATAGCGGTCACAACCAGGAGAAATACCACTTTGATAGTCCATATACGAGACATTTTGTTATCCATTTTTCAAAGCCAATTCATTTTTTTTCTATTTGACCCGCAGGATTCTCAGTACGAGCGGGATCAGTACGAGTAAATAAAGCAGCATATCATTCACATTCTTTTTTTCCCTGATAAAGTTCCAGACCAGCATACCGGCTATAAAGGCGGAGATGACATAGTAGATTATCATTATCAACGGCATCTCAAAGCCTCCTTCACATACTCCATCTCACAAGAAACTCCAGGCGGGCGCTGAAGATAATCATCAAGATCCCGACGACTGTTATCACCAGCCAGGGAACCCATGTGCTTCTCAGGAATGTCCAGTAGGGACCTTTATACTCGGAGACCATCACGCTGAGCCTTCCGATGAGGGCAGTCGGAGGAAGCCCGTCTCCTAAAGGCCAGAGCAGGCTCAATCCGGCTATGGCTACAGTCGCATGAAGGCCAATAGAATCTAAAAACCAGACTAGAGGAATCCCGATGATTGCCGCCCCCCCATAAGTCAAGACTCCTTCTGAGACCGGAATGATCAAAGCGAGAGATATGAACAGCAGGATGAGTGGAGTGCTGATGACCGCAAAGGAAATCATGCCTCTGACCCCGGTTACAGTCATGATCTGCTGCAGCATGCCCACAACGACCATAGTGGCCAGCAGAGGAAGCAGCCTCTTCATCGTGTCTCTTGAGATGGCCAGAATTTTGATTTTTTTAGGGCTCACAAGCCAGGCAACCAGCGCAGCAATGACGAATTCCAGAGCCAGGCCCATTATCGGTGTGGAAAAAGGCCACATTCGATAGGCGATAACCAATCCAAAGAAGACGAGAAAGGGGAGAAGCACTCTCCACCAGCTCATGCGCGGCGGTATTTCAGGCATTTCCTTGAGGACAATTTCCAGATTCTGCTTTTCCCTCCGCTTCCATCCCAGAAAAAGGACCGTAAAGGTTCCCAGGATGAGAACAGGAATACCGAGAGGAAGTTCGAAGCCCACATAGGGGATGGCGGTTCCCGCGCAAAGGATCATCGCCCAGATGTTGACCGGAGGAGCGGCTGCGCTCAAACCGGCCACTATAAAGAGAATGGCTGCCGCTCTTTTCTTTTCTATGCCCAGGTACCCAAGAGCGAGTGCGACCGGCGCACCGACCACAAGCAGCGAAACGCTGCCAGCCCCGGTGAGTGCACCGGGGATCAAAACAATAACCATGAGCAGGATCAAGGCGACAATCCGCACATTGTAAAAATATTTTATCGTGGCTCTGACAACATAATTTACGCCGCCGGACTCACTCACGATGGCCATGAAAATCGTGGCGGTGGAAAAGACCAGGATGACATCAAGATAAGTAAAGCTTCCCTCAACTAGATGGCGGGCCAGTTGTCCTATTTGTGGGGTGCTCGTGAATGCTCCGGCAATGCCTCCAGCCACAGCAGCGGCGAGCATGCTTATTTCAACCGAGAGCTTCTTCCATTTCGCCAGAGCATAGGCAGCCACCATGACAAAGAAGATGATTCCGATCTGTAGATACATGCTCTTGTACTTCCGCAATTTTACATTTCACATTTCCCTTTAGTCAACCCACTTTTCAAAAAAGGGGACAGGCCCCTTTTTTGAAAAAGCAGAAAAAGGGATATCGCCTCGCTCACCTGCACTTTTTAGAATATGAGGAATAAGGAATCCGGCTCCGCTTATCCGGGAAAACGCCTATCCGAGATCCAACTCCTGGGAAATGAATGTCTTGAGCTTATTGGCAAAAGATGGGATGATATTCTGGAAGATGTGATTGCTATGTCTCTTATAATACTTGATAGAGAGTATGTGGAAAAGAGAAGATGAGAAGAACATCGACTGAATGGAAAAGTTATTTAAAAGAAGTCTGCCAGAGAATCCTGGAACTGAGAAGGAATGCCGGGTATGAGAAATGTTTGGACTGCGAATGCTATTTTGGGCTGCTGTTTTATTTGAATAAAGAACTCATCATAGTTGATGATGCGTCATCCAAAAGGCTATTCAAAAAAATTCTCCCAAAAGCCAAGAAAGAAGAAGAGGCTCAAATGCACGCCTGTCTGGGATGTGATCCCTGTCCGCCTGCGAAATGGACAACCGAAGTGATAGAAAAGTTCGAATCATAATCATCATCTGCTATTATCACATTCCGGTCCGATAAGCCTCAAAGCCTTTTGCTCTTTTTTTATTTTTTTGACTCAGGGCGAATCCCCTTTTATAATTTGTTTGGGAAAAAAAAGGAGAATATAATGAGCAAAAAGGAAAAGGATGTTTTTACTGAGATCGGAGAGAAACTCAAAGAAATCGGCGAGGAACTTAAAGAGGGAGTAGACAAGGCTGAACGGAAGATACGAGATTTTGATAAGGCCATAGAGCCTTCCCTGGATGAACTCAGCAAGAAGTTGAGAGAGTTGGGCAAAGTACTCGCTTCTCCGATGGACGACCTTTCCCAGGAGATGAAGGAATGGTCAAAATCCGTGAAGCCGGTCATAAAGGACATGGGCGTGCGGATCAAGGATTGGAAGAAAGCCAAAAAAGGGACCAAGACGAGCAAAGCGATCAAGAAAAGAAAATCCTAAAAAAAGGTTTGTGTAGTTTTTTTCTATTGCGCACGGTTATAAACTTTTTTGATGGCTGAAACGTTTAGTCTAGTGAGAAATCAATGCAA
>CAZSGR010000267.1:0-3434 GCA_964606185.1 uncultured Eubacteriales bacterium | reverse complement strand
GGAAACCTTTCTCGCATTCTCAAATCCTTTGAGCTTAAATTGAACAGTTTGTACATAACTATCGCTTGGATCGTAGGAAACAATATTGCTCATAAAGCTTGCAGGATACACTCTGGCTGACTCAATGATTTCAGGGAATTCCTCTTTCAGCGTCGGGCCCAGTGCCGGAGGACAACCAGAGCTTTTATCATGTATATCACTATAAATTCGATCGTTCCTGACGCGGTATATCCGGTCAGAATTTTCGTGGAATCTGTCATAGCTCAACTCAAAAGAAACGAAGAGAAATATCAGGAAAGCGGCAGCGACCGCGATGGCTAAACCGAAAATATTGATAAAGGAATACCCTTTGTGCCTCTTGATATTTCGTAACGCGACTTTAAAGTAATTTATGAACATCTGCACACTCCAGTAAATATGGCTTTTTATAAATGAGGGAGTTGAAACAAGAACAAGCGTCCAGTACCATAATCGAGCCCGGCTAATCCCTTTTTCCTCAGCGGCCTCTTTGTATTCCTCCTCCAAATCGCCTCCAATGACCTCACACTCTCCCCTATTCGCAATTCTTTTGAGAATCCACTCGGCAATTCTGGGAGGATTTAAATTCTGGTTTTTCATGGAGCTATCTCTTATTCAAGGCCAGGATTGTCTTTCTGTCCCAAATCAATCTTTTCAGTTCCAAGGCTGTTTTTAAGGCAGAAATCCCTTCAGGAGTAACTGAGTAGCAATACCGTCTTCGTCCGCCTCTCTTGGGTATGGGATCACTGGAAGATTTTGTGATCAGTCCTTTTTTTGTGAGCTTATCCAATGCACTGTAGAGAGTCCCGTAAGGGAAAATCCTGTGTGTGGACTCAGACAGCTCTTTTCTTATCGCTACACCATAGGCATCCTCTTTCAGCCTCCAAACAGCCAGTAAAACAATTTCTTCTGTCAGGGTTAAATCCTTCATCGGTCCTCCTCTGTATATATATACGAATTATAGGACAAATGGATGACAAAAATCAAAATATTTTTACGATTTTTCGGACTTATAGATTTTCTATTTTTATGAAATGACTGAAAAGGGAAAAATGATGGAGGTCATTCCTCCATTTTCTTTTTTTTATTCATAAATATTCCCTATCCCCTTTGTATGGACAAAACTGCTTTTAATGATAAAATAGACGCAAATATTTCGAATATTACAAAGTCATTCATTACTGCATTTACATGATGAAAGGAGAAATCATGAAATCCAAGAAAATCTTCACGATTATCCCTCTCCTCTGTTTCTTTTTTTTCCTCGCAGTAATAGGAATGTGCGAAAAACCCGAGGATCTTGTCCCTTGGCTGATCGATCTCGAAGGATGGGAAGCCGATGAGGCTGAAGTCGATGACGTCACTTTCCAGAATTTCAGGGGAATAAACGTGCGCCGGGAATACGAGAAGGATGACCAGACTCTTGATGCAAGTATTGTGATCGGATATCAGGCCGCAGGCATGTGGAACCCGATGTACTATGAAGGATTCAAAGTGGAAGCTAACGATTCGGTCCTGGATGTCAAAAAGACAGATGGATTTTTTATCTTCCACAGCTATCAGAAACCGGATAAAGCGGGCATGTGCATTGTTCTGCTCCAGCAGACATCCCAGCAGGAAAGGTCAGGAGCTGTGTTTGCTTTCTCCTACGAGGGCATAGAAGACAGCGAAGGAAGGGAATTGGCCCAAAAATTCGATTGGAAAAAGATGAGCGAGATAATCAAGGAAATCAAACTTTAATTGGGGACTGCCCCCAATTTTTACCTTTTATACTGTTTATTTCAATTCTTTGATGCGGATGTTGCGGAACTCCACATGAGAGCCGTGGCCGAGGAAGCCGACATGCCCAGCAGCCCGCTTTAATCCCGGATGTTCCCTTCCATCTATCGTTCCCTGCTCGATAGCTTCCTGGATATCCGCATTCACAATCGTCACACCGTTGAGAATGACCGTAATCCGCGTGCCTTTGGCGATGACTTCTTGGGTATTCCACTCCCCGACTGGTTCCAGATGACCGCGCTCGGCCGGGACCACGCCATAGATCGAGCCGTGATACTGATAAGGTTTAAGGTCTCGATAAATAAGCGCTGTATTGTCCAGGATCTGGAGCTCCATGCCCACATACGCCGCATCTCCTTTCAGCGGAGCACGGATCCCCAGCCCGTTGTTGGCGCCCGGTGTGAGCTTGAATTCGAACCGCAGCACAAAGTCACTGTATTCCTTCTCTGTGTACAGATTCCCGCTCCCCCGCTTGGGGTAAATGACAATCTTCCCCTCTTCAGCCACATAGCCGACTGTATCCCCCACCCAGCCTTTGAGATTTTTGCCATTGAATAAAGGCACAAAACCCTCAGTAATCTCCTCTTCGCTCACGCTCCGGGGCTTTTCATCAGGAGTGATCTCCCGGATGTAAATATTCCGGAAATAAAGCGTCGTGCTGTGCGCCTGAAGTTCGATCTGACCGGTCGGGTAGATCGGTTTGTCCCGTTCCCAGTAATTCTCCATCACCACGTTATCCACAACCAGCACATTATTCAAATATACTGTCACCCGTTCTCCGACCATCTTGATCCGGAAGCTGTTCCATTCACCAATGGGATTATCGGCAACTGCCAGCGGCTGGCTCGGGCCTTTTTTATTATTGTAAAGACCTCCGGAACCTTCAGGCCACTGGGCTGTGTCCCAGATCTGAACCTGAGGTGACCCACGCAGGTATATGCCGCTGTCCCCTTCTTTTTCAATCTTCCAGTCGACAAGCATCTCAAAATCCTTGTAGTCTCTGGCTGTGCACAGGCTGTGGCCTTTTCCGTCAAAAACAAGAATTCCTTCAATCGCCTTCCAGTGCGTCCGCATATCCTCATCCGCCTCTGCCTGGGCTTTTTCCAGCTCCTCTGGCGTCATCTTCGCCCGGGTTGGCGGATCCTTAACCAATCCCTTCCATCCGGAAAGGTCCTTTCCATTAAAAAGCGGTACGAAGCCTTCCTGTTTCAAAAGAGTTTCGATGTATCTTTCGAGCCGCTCCCTATCATAGGCGTCTTCAATACTCCCGGCCGCTTTCTTCAGTACGGTTATCACATCAGGACCGGTTAGCCCGGTCTTCTCTCCTCTTCGTGGAGATGTGATCCTGAAAGCAGCCATGGCCGCTTCCTCTTTCAACTCTGGATCATCTAAGAATAGCGCCACTAGATTCAAGGACGCACGGATTTTGATATTTCCTAGACCGGCCAGAACGATCCTTTTCTCCTCGACTCCCATCTGAATCTCCAGGGATTCCTTTAACATAGAGAATTTTTTCCAGTCATCAAGCTCTGCATCGTCAACCAGACGGACATAGCCTTGGATGGACATCTGAATGTGCTCCGTGTTTTCCGTGCTTTGGCAGATAGCAAAAAGCTCATCTGCAGCGCTCAAATCCG
>CAZSGR010000266.1:0-3448 GCA_964606185.1 uncultured Eubacteriales bacterium | reverse complement strand
ACCTCCTGTTCAAGCTTCAACAGGGTGTTTCACGCAAGGAATTTCTTTTTAAACGCTAGACGCCTTTGAATACACAAAACAGACAAACCTCAGTTTCTCTAAAACATCAGAGGAGGCTGTCATCCATAGCCTTTTCAATGTGCAAAACAGGAGATTTTGTGAGGTCAATTCTTTTCGGCTTTTCCGGAGGTTTCCCCTCTGAATCAAAAAATATCTCGACAACAGGGCGTAAGGGCCGGTCTTCATGCGTCTGTACAATTCGGCCGATCTCATTATTATTTAAAAGCACAAAGCTTCCCAGGGGATATGGCGTGATGAACCTCAGGAACTTTTTAACCAACCGAGGCTCGAAAGACCTTTTTGCCTCCTGGACAACCTCCCTGACACCGTCATACGGAATAATCTTTTCAACGCGATAGGGACGGGGATGTGTCATGGCTTCATAGACTTCAATCATGGCTATGATTTTGGCAGATTCGGAAATCTCCGGGCCATTCTTCCCCTCGGGATAACCAGACCCGTCTATCTTTTCATGGTGCTGATAGACAACCTCTTGGATGGACTCGGGCATATCGCTGATATTGGCCAAAAGATCCACGCCGTAAGAGCAATGTTTTTTGACCTGGGCAAACTCACCCTTGGATAATTTCCCGGGTTTTTTAATGATTTTCTCCGGGATTTTCAGCAGGCCGAGGTCATGGAGCAAAGAGGACACACATAAATTCAGGATCTCTTGCTCATTGTACTCAAGAGCCATCCCAATGCCTCCAGCTAATATGGCGACATTGAGGGAATGGGAGTAAAGATAGTCATCTGTTTCACCCAAAAACCCAAAAATGTTTATAAAAGAAACCAACGTATTCTTGTCTACGCGGAGGTAATGGATTATTCTTTCTGCGATGCTGAAAACTCTTTTCCCCGTAACTTTCTTCCCTTCAACAACATCATCCATGAACTCCCTTAAATCAACGATCGCATCCTCGTATATTCTTTTCATCTCATGCATGTCAACCGGGGCTTCCTTCGCTTTGACCGCTTCTGATATCAGACCTGGTTTGTCTTTATCCTCGGCTTCAGACTCTTGAGCTTTTCTCAACACGTCAGATAATTTAACCATGGGATTAATGATCCAATCCAGAAATGGCCTTTCTCACCAAATCTGCGTTTACTCCTTTGGCTTTTTTGGCAAATCCCAACAACAAACACATATCGCAAATGCTGTTAATCTCTCTTGGAACTCCTCCTGAATTCTGCCAGATTATATCATGAACATTGCTCGCAAAAATAACATTCTTGGCTCCAGCGATCTCCAGTCTATGGAGAATATACGCTCTGGAGTCTTTCTGGCTCAAAGGATTCAGATGATACCTGATCGCCAATCTCTGTTTTAATTGTTTATATTTATCAATAATATCTCGAAGTTCTGGCTGCCCCATAATAATAAGAGTTAAAAGAAACCGGTCATTCAACTGAAAATTCAGCAACAGTCTTAATTCTTCTAAAGTTCTAATGTCTTTGATCGATTGTCCCTCATCCACGATGACAACCGTGTCTTTGTGGCTCCTCATATTCTGATAAAGCTTCTCGTTCAGCTCCATCAATAGCTGTGTCTTTGGCCAGGTGGGAGAACTTCTTATGCCCAGTTGAATGCAAATTTCTCTGATGATTTCCGTGGGGCTCAATAATGGATTGGTCACCAGTGCGATATCGTACTTATCGTGAGGCAACATTTCAAAAAGCCGCCGGCTTATGAGAGTTTTTCCACAGCCATAATCCCCTGTCAACAACGCGGCTCCCTTGCGTTCCTCGATCGCGTACGTCATCCGTGTCACTGCTTCCAGATGTTCATGGGAAGAATAAAGGAATTTCGGGTTGGGTGTATTCTCGAAGGGCTTCTCTTTTAAACCCCAGTAGGTTTCATACATATTCTTCTTTTCCAAGAAAAATAACTCTGCTTATTTCAGTGATAATAATAACTTAAACAAACTATTGAAGTCAAATGGGGACGTTCCCCAAGGTACCACCTCTTTTTTGGAGACTGTCTCTTTCAGCCCTTATTAAAAAAAAGAGGGGCTATTGTACCCGTTCAAAGATTCGGTTACATTTTAATGATGTCATTGCGAGCGAAGCGTGGCAATCCCTTCCTTATGTCATTGCGAGCGCAGCGCGGCAATCCCGCATGGAAATTATGCATTTATTTTCACGAGATTGCTTCACTCTGTTCACAATGACACGTGCCTCTTATGAGATTGCCACGCTGCGCTCGCAATGACACTTTTATCTTCAACATCAGCAGTAAAAGTGTTAGTTACTGAGCATAAAGAACTGGCCCTCTTCCTTAAAAGGCATGGTCTCTTGGGGAAAGTCCCCATATATGATAATATGCTTTTTTACTGGAAACGCTGTTCACCTTTTGAACCGGCTTTGAAGCGTGCAAAGGAATGAAGAATTTCAGAATAACTGCCCTGATTTTGATCCTTGTACTGGCCACATTGATTTGTCCCGGCGCAGCCCAGACTGACAAATACATCCAAGTTCCTGGACTCATCGACCTCCGCACAGATTTCAGCGACGGGTCTCACACCCTCGAATTCATCATTCAGCTGGCGAGAAAGAGGGGATTCGATGCGCTTTTTATCACTGACCATGACCGCAAAGCCCTGGAGTACGGCATACGCCCGTTTCAGCACATCTTTAAAAAGAGAGTCGAGACACCTTCAATCAACAAAACAGGTCCTGGAAATTACCTGGATGCAATCCAATCGGCATCAAAAAAATATCCAGAAATGATCCTTATCCCGGGCGCAGAATCTGCTCCTTTTTACTACTGGAAAGGAAGTTATCTCAGAAAAAATCTGACCGTCTGCGATTGGGAAAAGCATCTCATCATCATAGGGTTGGACAAACCGGAGGACTTTAAAGAATTACCGATTCTCCACAATGGCTTTTCCACGAAATACCTTTCATCCCGGATGAAAGTGGGATTTTTCCTTATACTCATCCCTCTTGCCGCCGGCATTTATCTGATCACAAAAAAGAGAACCCTCAGGTGGGGGGGAATTGTTTTATCCCTTTTTTCCCTGCTTCTTCTGCTCAATAACCATCCTTTCAGAAGCTCTCCGTATGATCAGTATCATGGATACCAGGGAATTCCGCCTTACCAGCTTGTGATAGATTACGTGAATTCTCGGGGCGGGATGGTTTTCTGGAACCATCCGGAGACGAAATCCGGTGAAGGAAAAATTGACTTTATTTTCAAGGATACTCCTCCTCATCCACAAGTATTAACAGAATCAAAAAATTACACCGGTTTTGCAGCTCTGTATGGAGACAGTATTACTGTTACAGAACCAGGGAATCTCTGGGACAAGGCCCTGAAGGAATACTGTTCAGGCCTGAGGACAAATCCTGCCTGGGGAATCTCTTCGGCTGATTTTCATCAGGAAGG
>CAZSGR010000265.1:0-3504 GCA_964606185.1 uncultured Eubacteriales bacterium | reverse complement strand
TCCCCTCACTCGGTTCTCCCGCATCATAATAAGGGAAGAGATTATAAAAATTATCAGAAACCGAGCACTACCCCTCCGCTACATATATCTTCTTAATTTCTTTGTCTTTATCCAATCCTTGGTCCTTAAAATAATCAATTTCCCTTCAAATCCGCCTCTTTTGCATTTTTTAGTTTGAGATGATCATAAAGAATCTCATGTACCAGAAAGATTTCATTAGCCTAAAGATCTACTTATCCATAAGTTCCAATAATTGAGTGCAGCCTGTATAGTCCAGGATAAGTTTCTTTTTTTCACCGATCAGTTCCTCCTCGCCCCCAAGCATCTGGTCAACAAGCTGCATTATGTCCCCTTCACCTTCCCAGTTTTCCACCAGAAGCGCCTCATCCTTGGTCCGCTTCTCAATTTCCTTAGCTACAAAGGCGCAGAAAAAGATATCATCGATATATCCATAAGGTCCATGGATCTCTTCTGAAATGATGTCTGCCGGAATAATGAAATAAGCAATCGCACACGAAACCAATGGTTTTAACCTATGCGGCAGTCGCGCATCATCCAGCAGATTGGTCATGAGCTTATACCATTCCGGCGTAAAATAGATAAATTCATCATGCCGGCCTTCATATGTTTCGATATCCTGCTTTAGTTTTTCGTAGAAATCTTTCATTCTTGGACCTCGTTCATAAGCTTTTTTTTATGCTTTTCTTCCTTTGCCCTCAAAGTATGGGCAGATGTCTTTGAATTCCCTGCAGAATGGGCAGTAATCATGCCTGGGCTCAAATTTCTGCTCTTTGATCTTGTTGATCATATCCTTAAGGAAATACTCTGCTTCCTCCGCCTTCTTTTCATCCCATTCACAAGACACCACCTTATTATCACTCAAAAAGTGAATCGAGCATCTCTCGATCTGCATCTTAAGACTGCACTCCGCCCCGATGGCATATAGATTCATCTGGAGATCCGTCTGATCCTGCCAAGCTGTCTTTGACTCAGATGTCTTAAAATCCACGATCTCTCTGGCCTCTCCATCCCCGCCTGCTTTTCTTATCAAATCAATCTTGCCCGCTATCACCACGTCTTCCATATCAAAGGAGAATTTTTCCTCGGCCTTAAACAGCAGGGGGAATGTCGAGCCATGTTTCTCAAAATAAACCTGCAGCCATCTAACCGCAGCGGTTTTAAGAGCTTCTTCTTCGTCCTCTTTCATCCATGGAGAGGGGAGCCAGGCCTCATCCACATATTTTTCAATATCCTCTGCCTGCACTTTCTCCCCATCAATCAAGTCTTTATGCATCATTTCCAGGGCCCTGTGCACCGAAGCCCCGTAAAACATATAACTTTGTCTTGGCGTCTCGAGCCCGTCAATCTCAAAATATTTATACCGAATTGGACACTGCAGAAAATGGACCAGCCTGCTGTAACTGAGCCTCATCCTCGGCCCTTGTGACTTTTTTTCCTGGGAGAAAATTTCTATATCGTTTGAATCCAGTATTTTCCTGCTTCTCTCCAGGGCTCCTTCCGTATCTTTTCCCAGCAGCTCCTGAACAAAACGCGAAGGTCCTCCACCTCTCTTGTTTACAATATCAGAGGTGCCGATGATCAAAAAGTCTCTTGCCCGGGTTGCGGCGACGTAAAAAAGCTTTCTCTCGTCAACCAGGTGATGATCCGCAACCTCCGGCTCTCCGCTCTGCATCAGCTCATAAGGAATCTCGTATTTTTTTCTTCTCATCCTTGTAGGAAAACGTCCCTCCATGGCTGCCCCGATAACCACCGCCGGAAACTCAAGTCCTTTGGCCTGGTGAACTGTCATTACTTGAATGGCATCTTCAGGGGGTCTGACAAATGAATCAAGCGCACTTTGCTTGAGCATTTTCATATAGGATAGAAAGGGATAAAGGCCTGTCGTTCCCCCATACTCGTCAAACTCCCCAACAATCCTTGTCAATATTCCGAAATTTTTGATTGCTTCGGCATCCTTCTCATCCTCGATTTTTTTAAAATATCCTGATATCCGGAGGATTTCATACAGGACTTCGAGCAGAGATTTGTGCTCCCGGTTCTGGACCTTCTTTTTCAGGGCGATCATCTCCCAGATTTTGCTTCTATCGAGCTCATCCGAAACACCGATTTCTTTAAGTTCTTCCTCATTGGTTATCGATCCCAGGTCCTGCTTGAACTGTTCTAATGCATCCTTCGTTTCCCCTGTAAACATCATCAAAGAACATCTGAGGAATTTGTCTCCCCAGGGCTTTGACGCCCCGAGATAGGTGAAAAGGTGGCAAAATTCGGAGATATCTTCCCTATCAAAAAATCTGCCGTCCCGCGTAACCACATGAGGAATCTGATGTTTTTTTAACTCTTCAAAGTAAGGTCCGGCATGGGACCTGACACTTCTCAATAAAATGGCTGCATCCCTGTACTGCTTGATGATTCCTTTTGAGATCATTTTCTGCAAAATATCAACAACGGATTCGGCTTCTTCCTTTGAAGTGATTTCATGCACCAGCAGAATGTCGTTTTTTATATCATCTCTCACACAGCGCAGGTTTTTGTCAGATCTGGCTTCGTTGCATTTTATCAACCGCGAACAGTGGCTGACGATCGGTTCCAGAGATCGGAAATTGTCCTCCAGCATCACAATTCTCACAGGCTCGTATTTTTCACTAAAATTCAGGATGTTCTTGACCGTCGCCCCCCGAAAACGGTAGATGCTCTGGTCATCGTCCCCGACAACTGCCAAATACATGTGGGGTGCGGCGATTTTCCCCAATATCAATTCCTGAACCGCGTTTGTATCCTGGTATTCATCTATCAAAACATCCGTATACCGGTACTGAATCTGCCGGAGAATTTCCTCGTGTTTGCTGATCATCTCCAGGGTGTGCCGCTGGAGATTGCTGAAGTCGGTCACATTGGACTCAACAAGCATATCGAGGTACTGCTCATAGGATCTGGCAATACTTGCCCTCTCCTCCCAAAGGGCCTCTTCATCTTCTTCCGCCTCTTCCAGTTTTTTCTCACAGTATTCAACAAACTTGTCGGGCCTGACCAGTTCTTCAGTAGCCAGGTTGAAGGTGCCAAGTACCTCAGAGAAAAAGTCACTTTCCCTCCCTTTGATGATGTCTCCCAATCCAAGATCCTTCCGGTGGGAATAGACGAAGAGGAGTTGTGCAGCTTCATCCAGGATGTGAAATCCTTTTGGGCAAGGGCTGGCGTCCCTGAACTCAGTAAGAAGGGCGTTGCAGAAGGAGTGAATAGTCGATACCTGCATGAGTTCGACATTTTGCTCCGGAAGATTTTGCTGTATTCTGTCCTTAAGCTCCAGGGCGGCTTTTTCGGTGAAAGTGGTAACCAACAGATTCTCTGGTTTTGTGTATTCTTTCTTTATGAGATAAGCGGCACGGCGGCTTATCACTTCGGTTTTTCCCGATCCTGGTCCGGCGATGATAAGAAGGGGGCCTTCATGGTACTGGACGGCATCTTTCTGGGCTTCTGTAAGGCGGT
>CAZSGR010000264.1:0-3507 GCA_964606185.1 uncultured Eubacteriales bacterium | reverse complement strand
CTTTTTTTGTATGAGGAATAAAAGGGACAATCCTTGAAAAAAGGGGCCTGTCCCCTTTTTTCTTTTTTTCTCCTTTTGGTATAATGAGCTCACTCTCAGAAAGGAGGTTCTCATGCACAAAGGGACCAAACTGGCTTTGATTCTTGGGGCGATTCCGTTTGTCACTCTTGTATTTGCTCTACCTCTGGTCAACCGGATTAAGCCTGTGATCCTGGGACTGCCTTTTCTTTTGTTCTGGATTCTTGCCTGGGTTATTCTGACTCCTCTTATTCTCTTTGTGGCCTATCTCCTGGAAAAAAAGTTCAATCCCCCTGAAGAGGAGGATGAGAGTTGAACCTCGCTCTGATCATTATTTTCGCGGCGATCATCCTTTCCGCCGGCTTGGGCATTTATGCGGGAAGGCGAGTCAAGATGAACCTCGAGAACTGGACTGTTGGAGGACGCCAGTTCGGGATCATTATAATCTGGCTTCTCATGGCCGGGGAGATCTACACGACGTTCACGTTTCTGGGAGCCAGCGGCTGGGCCTATTCCAAGGGAGCTCCGACTTTTTACATTCTGATATACGGTGCTCTTGCCTATACGTGTTCCTTTTTTGTGCTTCCGGCCTTATGGAAAGTCGGAAAACGTTACGGACTCCATACTCAGCCTGATTTTTTCATCAAACGGTATGACAGCCGCTATCTGGGTGTTTTCGTAGCCTTGATCGGTGTTGTCTGCATAATTCCCTACCTCCAGCTTCAGCTCAAAGGCCTTGGTTTGATCGTCCAAGTGGCCAGTAATGGAGCTGTCCATCCTCGAATCGCCATTGGGATTTCTTTTGTTCTGACCTGCGCTTTTGTCTACACAAGTGGGATCAGAGGAACGGCCTGGGTGGCCATTGTCAAGGATATCCTGATGATACTCGCGGTCTTTATCGTGGGCATCGGAGTCCCCACTATCTATTTCGGGGGATTCGGAAAGATGTTTAAGAAGTTGATCGAACAGAAACCTGATTATCTCGTTTTTCCTGGGGCTGTTCCGGAGATGGATGTGCTCTGGATCATGTCGACATTGCTCGTCATGGGATTGGGTTTTTACATGTGGCCCCACGTCTTTGGCTCGGCCTTTTCAGCCAAAAGCGCCAGGATTATCAAGAGAAATGCCATAATCATGCCTTTTTATCAGATCCCGATTCTTCTCATATTCATGGTCGGGTTCACCGCTTTGTTGGTCATTCCTGGATTGGAAGACGGGGATATGGCCTTCCTGGCCCTGGTCAATAAAACTTATCCCTCCTGGTTCATGGGCTTTGTCGGAGCTGCCGGAGCGGTGACCGCTATGGTCCCCTCCGCGATCCTTGTTCTTTTCGCATCCACTCTTCTAGCCAAGAATGTCTACAAGGCCGGTTTCAGGCCTCAGATGAGTGAGGAAAAAGTCATGACTCTCTCAAGGCTCATGGTTTTGGTGATCATGACCTTTGCTCTTGGGTTTGCCATATTTTTCCCGAATGAGTTGGTCCCACTTCTGATATTTGGTTACAATGGTGTCAGCCAGTTTTTTCCCGGGGTTGTTTTGGGGCTGTTCTGGAAACGTGTCACTAAGCCAGGAGTTTTCTGTGGACTGATTGCGGGAGTGACCGTGGTCCTCATCCTCATCCTGAGCAAAAACGATCCTTTCTTGGGGATGAATGCGGGATTTGTCGGCCTTGCGGTGAATTCATTCATAACCGTAATGGTCAGCCGCATGACCAAACCGTCAAATGGAGGATTCAAATGATTGATGAGCTGAAAAGAGATTTGAAAAAATTAACCGGAAAAATAATCGAATGGCGCCGTGATTTTCACAGTCATCCGGAAATCGCTTACGAAGAAGAACGAACATCTTCTGTTATTCGCAAGTTTTTAGAGAATCTGGGCATCCCTGTCTCCACCTGTGCCAAAACAGGATTGAGCGGAGTCCTTAAAGGCCAACCCGGAGGGAAAACAGTGGCTCTGCGGGCCGATATCGATGCTCTGCCCCTTAAAGAAGAAGGAGAGAAGGAATACATATCGGAGAATCCAGAGGCGGCTCACGCCTGCGGTCATGACGGTCATATGGCAATCTTGATGGGAGCGGCAGAGCTTCTCTCTCAGAGAAAAGAACAGCTCAAGGGGAATGTCGTTTTTCTCTTTCAACCGTCAGAGGAGAGAATCCCTGGGGGAGCCAAAAAAATGATCGAGGAGGGAGCGTTAGAGGGAGTGGATGCCGTATTCGGGCTCCATCTCTGGCAGCCTCTTCCGACCGGTTCTGTGGGGATTGTGAAGGGAGCGATGATGGCCCAGCCCGATGCGTTCTCGATCACTGTGAAGGGAAAGGGGGGACATGGCTCCATGCCTCAAACGACAGTGGACCCCATCCTTGTCGCTTCTCATCTTGTGGTGAATATCCAGAGTATTGTCAGCCGCAATGTGGACCCACTTAAACCTGTTGTCGTTTCCTTCGGGACAGTGAAGGGCGGGACGATTTATAATATCATTCCCAGCGAAGTGTATTTGACCGGTACTGTCAGAACGTTTGACTCGTCACTACAATCCTTGGCAGAGAAACGCCTGAAGGAGATAGTCGAAGAGACCTGTAAAGCCTTTGGCGCCACCGCTGAGTTTGAGTATGAAAAGGGCTATCCTCCTCTTGTTAATCATGAAGCCATGGTTGATTTTGTGCTTGAAGTAACCGGCAAAACTCTGGGAGAAGACAGGATTCAAACGATCGACCCGGTTATGGGAGGTGAGGACTTTGCTTATTTTCTCCAGAAAGTTCCCGGGGCCTTTTTATTCTTCGGGATGGGAGACGGGATGGAATTTCCCCATCACCATCCCGCCTTTGACCTGGATGAGAAAGCTTTACCCCAGGCAACACTCCTGATGACCTGTTTGGCTCTGGAGTACCTGGCGATGAAAGAATGAGAGGGTTGGAAGCCTTGTTCTTTGAATTAAACGGCTGTGATAAGAAATAATTACATTAAACGGTTCTTTTCCATATTGTGTGGGTAAAATACACGGGAATGGAAGAAGCGGCCTTGAAGATTTAGCCTTTCCGAACCGTCTATTGAGGGAAGCCGATGAAATCGGCCGCCGAGTATGTTTGAGAAAGCTCAGGACAGTGGATACCGAAAACACGCCACTTTTGCCCCTACGAGCACCTCGGAGGGGGAACAGCTTCGCTTTCCCCCTTCCGACGTTCGCCTCACTCCGAACGGCTCTCTGCCTCCCCTTCTCGGGCAGTGCGTTCACTCCTGCCCTGCGACCAAGGGGGCCTACCCCCTTGGAATCCCCACTGATTTGTGTCCACTGAACAGACCACAAATCAGGCAAAAGATGCTCGGTTTCAGGCTTCGCTCTCCTCACCTCTTCGGTGAGGAACCATGCCCGCTCAGCCTTCAAACGGTTTTCTCCCCACTGCCCTTCGCTTATATGCCGAGAAGGACGGTGAGAGAATGGCGTTAAAAATCTGAAGGGAGCGATGCCATTTCCGTGTATTTTAGTCATT
>CAZSGR010000263.1:0-3538 GCA_964606185.1 uncultured Eubacteriales bacterium | reverse complement strand
GTCTGGATGCTATTTTCAATTCATTCATCCCGGCTAAGATAAGATTAGAATTGGACTCCTTATCATTATACGAGATTCATCCCTCTTTAGTTCTGGCTCATCAACTTGATGTATAAACAACTTGATAGGTATTTTTTTGGCACGGTTTTAGAAGAAATTTGTTATTTCATGTACTTGTACAACTGCATCTGGCTGGAGTAGAGCAGGCATCTGATCCATATGACTGCAAAGATGAACAACTGCTGGATAATGAATGCGGCAAGCACCCAAGGAAAATTGGATTGAGGGATGATTTCTTTGAGCAAGATATAGATCACTGTCACGGCCACTTGGATGAGAAAGATCAGATAGAAGAGTCCTAATGTGGAAAATGGATATTTAAAGACAAAAGCGAGAGCTTCAAGAGTGGATTTGAGAATGTTGCGGCTCTCTTCCAGGACGACCTTGATTCGGGCATAATCAAAGACCATCTGGATAAAAAGGAGAAGAATAAAGATCAACGCGTTGATGCCGAGCCCGATGAAAAAAGGGGTGACTTCAGAGAGTGAGTTCGATGAGATGCCGGATAAAATGGAAATCAACGCATCTTGAAGTAAACTGCCGATGGCAATAATAAATACCCAGGAAAACAGCATGAGGCCGAAAAAGCGGAGAAAATGAGAGCCGGCCCCCTGAATGAATTCCTTCAACGTGAATCCTGGAGCATCCTGGCTGAAAATTGTCAGGATCCCCCCGGCAAGGAAGGTGTGGAGGATGATGTAAAAGAGTCCAAACACAAGCAGAATAGGGGGCAGAGAGAGGAATCTCATCTGGATAAGACTTTCAAGATTGGTGAGGATTGCGCCTTTTCCGATGACTGAAGGAGAGAAAGTTGTCTCCAGCCCTTTGGCTTCATCCTGGAATTCTTCCCACCAGATGTAGTCAAAGCCTTTGGCCATCCTGGATCCCGCTTCGCTTCGACCGAATGAGTCTTTTAAGGAGTTATACATCGGGATTACGAGAAGAAGGGAGAAAAATAAGTTGATTATAAACAGGAAAAGCACCATTTTTGGGACGCGACCCGTGGCCATGAATCCTCTACCGAAATTCCAGAATATTTTCATCTTTTTCCTCCTTATTCCTTATCAGCCACCCAGTAGTGTGAAGAACTCCATCGCATGCTGGAGCCAGGCCATCCAGTGAGAGATCCACTTGAAGGGAGCCAGTTTGTCGGGCTTTCTCATCATGCTGTTGTTGGTCCGGTTGATATCCAGCACGAGTTTGAATTCCGGGTCAACAACAGCTTTGCTTATTCGGGAAGGCTTCTGGTATGTGAATTTCTTCCATCTGTACTGACCATCCCATGTCTCTCTGATTTCTTCTCCGTCTTCAAAAACGACGAGTACATCCACAGGGAGTTTCACTTCGCCTAAACGGCGCACAATGACTTCGGATTGGTAACGGCTGTCTTTGATTTGGCGATTTATGTATTCTCCGTCAAACCATCCCTGGGGCTGCCTGACTCTTTGGCTGGAGATTGTTCCGATGGCATAGTCGAGTTTCTCGGAGCCGTAGACGAATTGGTCCAGGAACCAGCTCATGTCCTGGCCGGCATATTCAGAGACCACGGCGTAAAAGTCTTGGGGATGGGGATGCTTGAACCAGAAACGCTGCGAGTAGTCTTTGATCATCCTCGAAAAGAGGTCTTTTCCCATGAATCTTTTTAGCGTTCTCAACATGAGTTCGGCTTTTGAATAGGAATTGGCTCCGTAACTTCCCCCTTCCAGGAATTCCCAGGCGAAACGCTGCATCTCATCCATATTATAGGTCTGGCGGTGACCGGAGATTCCTGAAGATTCGATGGGGATTTCAACATTTTTGAATGTGAAAGGAATCCCGAAATAGGACCGGCTATAAAGAGGATTTCCATAGGCCGTGTAGTAGATTTCCGTATCCAAGAAAGAAGTGAACCCTTCATCCATCCATGCGTTTTCGAACTCATTGCTCCCCACAAGGCCGTAAAAGTATCCGTGCCCGAACTCATGGATGGTGATTCCTTCGGGGCTGGACATGCCTTTCCGGGTGAGAAAATAGGCTCCTCCGGTGAAAAACGTCGGATACTCCATGCCTCCCGAACGGCTGTTATACGCAGGGTCCACACAGGTTGCGGTCGTGTAAGGATAATCACCGTAGAAAAGGCTGCAGTATTTTATGGCATTTTTGACAGCGTTCATATAACGGTCTTTGAGATTTTTATGTTGAGGTTGGAGCAGGAGAGTGATCTCTGTGATTTTTCCTGGAGCAAACTCAAAATTTTCTTTGTATTCGAGGAACCGGGGGCTGGCTGTCCAGGCGAAGTCGTGGACGCTGTGCTGGTGGAAATGGTGGGTGGTGGTTCCGTCTCTATTATCGATAATTTCCTGGTGTTCTCCTGTGCCTCCCACCATGAAAGAGGAAGGGAGCGTAATCTTAACATCGAAGGTGCCGTAATCAGCATAATATTCGCTGGAGGAATGGTACTGGTGGCAGTTCCATCTGCCGTCCTCAAAGACACCAATTTTCGGGAACCACTGCGCAATGAAATAGTAATCCTTGTAGACTCCAGTTCGGGAGATAGGACGGGGAACCTTTGATTCGAATTCGATCTGGAGGAGGATCGTCTGGCCTGGCTCTACCGCTTGGGGAAGTGTGACTGAAAAAACAGTTTGATCAAATAAATTTTCATCATCCGGAGACTGGAACTCCATGAAAGGCATTAAATCATAATCCGCGAAATACGGATTTTTAACTATCTTGACGGATTCCACACGGCAGTATCCCCAATCTTCTTGCCTGAAATCGGAGACGCTTCTCCCTCTCCTTGCAGCCTCTGTAAGGTAAGTGCTCAGGTTGTTCTGGAAGGCATTCCAGTAGAGATGGAACCTGAGCTCATTCGCAGGGAATCTGGTATCATTCGTCCAGGAGAAGATTTCTGAGGCCTTTATCATTTGAGTTTCCGTATTCAGCGTCACATCCATCGTGTAATTAGCGATTTGTTTGCAGAAGGTTGACTGGGCTGTGGCGAGTAAAGGGGAAAAAGACAGTGATAGGAGTAAACTTAGAGTTAAAAATATTTTTCTCAACGTGGCCTCCTCATGGTTGTTTTTTCCATATTATTAAAGACATGTTTTTTTCGCAACACAAAACATCATTTTTTAATGATTCTCTTTTATTAGTGTGATTCGTGCGGAAGAAATACACAGGAATGTCACAGCTCTCTTCGGATTTTTTTACGCCATGCTCTTATTTGGGAAGTATTTCATCATATATGCCAAAATAGAGTTGATTTTTTTTGAGAATGGATTTAGTTTTAATTCCACAAGGATGAAAGGAGGTCAATTATGAAGAGCATGAGAAAAGTTTTGAATCTTTTATTTATCATGATTCTGTGTGCGTCCATAGCCCAGGCCGAGAATCCTCTCGCTTCGAAAAAGCTCATTCAAGCTCTTGTCGATGAAGTCTCCGGGGAGATCGCTTTTAAATACACGGTCCTGATTTCCCATTTTGACCGAATCCAGGC
>CAZSGR010000262.1:1947-3561 GCA_964606185.1 uncultured Eubacteriales bacterium | reverse complement strand
ATTTTTTATTTTGTGTTTAACCGGACACTAGTGGGCCTGTCCCCTTTTTTAGCCGACGGCCTGGCTTAAAAAGTAATCGGGAATGTTAATCTCGTACTTCTCAGGATCCAAAGTGTTCACAATAGTTCTTTTGAACCGACCGGTCTCTGCCTCCTTCTCTGTCAGGTCAACAATCTCTCCATCAATCTTGTTTTTGCTATTATCCGCGATCAGCTTCACTTTGGGGCGGAGCATAAGAGCTTCCTCCGGGTGTGTTTCGACCACAACACCAATCTCCCCTGTGTTCAAAGACACAAGGCTCCCCACAGGAAAAACGCCTATCATGCCGGCAAAAACTTTGAGCAGCAGAGAATCGTATTCTTCCCCAATATTCTCAAACATCATAGACAGGGCCTGTTGTCTGGTGAAAGAGAAATCTCGATAGATTCTTTTTGTCGTGATGGCGTCAAAAACATCACAGACTTTCACAATCTTGCTGAAGAAATTCAGGTCTTTCTTCTTCCAGTTTTTCGGATACCCTGAACGATTCGCCCAGACATGATGTTCCAGGGCAACAGAAAGTGCTCTTACGGGAAAATAGCTCAAGTCTTGAAGAAGAACCAGTTTCGTCACGCCTCGTGTGGGATGCTCCTGCATGATCTTCCATTCCTCATCATCCAGTTTGCCCTTCTTATTCAGAACCTCCAAAGGGATTTCCAATTTCCCGATATCATGGAAAAAAGCACTCATGCCCAATTCCACCAAATCTGTCTTCTCGAGACCTAACCGTCTTCCGAAGGCAAGAGCCAGAATGGTCACATTTATCGAGTGGTTGAGCGTGTATTCTTCATAGTTTTTGATATTCGTCATACCGAGCATGAATGATTCATCATAGCTGATAAGGTTGATAATGGTCTGGATCAGTCTGCGCGTTGTCTTAAAGTGAAGCTTTTCGTGTTTTTTTTCTCTATCCATTACTTCCTGGAGATGCACGATGCTCTTTAAAAAGACTTTTTTGCACGAACGCTTGATCTCATCAGGAGTCATTCTCAGGCTTGTTTCATAAGGATGGAGTTTCTCCAGGAATATATTCTTTATTCCGCAGCTCTCCATGGCCGCTGTAAAATCCTCAAAATGTCTCAATTTCTTTTCTCTTGCTTTAGCCAGAATCACAATGAAAAGCGTTAACTCCTCCGCAGTCAAACCGGGTTCGAACCCGATCGCCTCGATTTCATCTTCTTTGAATTCACCCACTAAAAACTTGAATCTCTGGTAGCTGTAAAAATCAATCTTTATCCGGATCGTGTTGAAAAACAGTGCGTTTCCCCGAAACTGCAAGACAGCTTTTCCCAAATTTTTCAACATACCCTGGATTAAGAAAAAAAGCGGCCTGAGCTGCTGGATAAAAGACTCGTTATTGGGCTCAAAGATCTGGGCAAGCTTCAACGTCGAAGTTATGCGAAGAAAAAGTTCTTCTATGGTCTTAGAAAGAGTCTTTTTTTCTTCTTCTGTGTATTTCGGCGCCAATCGCTGCCTTTTTTCCTCGACCATTTCATTCAAATCCTTGTCATGTTTTATTCGCCTGAAGGCGGCTTTTCGCCTGAAGGGAACTTTTCGTCCGAAGGTGGTTTTTCA
>CAZSGR010000262.1:0-1847 GCA_964606185.1 uncultured Eubacteriales bacterium | reverse complement strand
AGGTGGTTTTTCATCTGAAGGTGGCTGTTCACCTAGAGGCGGCTTTTCACCAGAAATGGGCTTTTCGCCTGAAGCCATACGGCTCAACGCAAGCCTGGATGCCTCGCGGACGGTTCTGCCGAATACCCCGGTCCCTTCCTCAAGAACTTGTCTCGCTTCAGGGGTTGCCACTTTTTCCAGAGCAGAAACAGCCGCGAGCCGCGTTTCATTCTGACTGGGGGCTGAGAAAAAACTCCATTTTTTCAAGATGGAGCGAAAAAGGTCATACACCTCATTTTTCCGAGCACTCGCCAGGAAATTCAGGAGAGCTCTTTTCTCCATATTCGTTCTCTTCTTGAATTCCTTATCTGCAGCCAAATCCAAGATAAAGTCAAACGTTTCTTTATCGCCCACATACTTCAGGTTCTCCGAGGCAAAGGCACGCACTTCAACTTCATCATCAAACAGAAACTGCAGAAGAATTTCATTGGCTTCTGCGCTGCCGGCAACACCCAGAATTCTGATGATCTCAAGTCTTATGTCTTCATTCGGGTGCTGGATAAAATCTTTAAGAAAATGAAGATCTTTTAAATCGGTTACTGTCTCCAGCATGGATATGACTTCCAAGGTGAGAGCCGCGTTGCTCCCTTTAGCCAAGTACATGAGAGCCGAGATGTCCTTTTTCCCTGCTTCTTTTAAAATGTCCAAAGCCCTTTGTTTGTAGGCAGGTCCTTTTGGATTCTCCCACACCATGGCCACGATTGAAATCGCACCAGGTCCCAGAAACTCCAGATAACTGAAGAAAGGCTCATAATCCTTCACCTTATCTTCCATGTACAGCTTTTTTAAAATAGACATGTAGCGTTCATCCGTGGCGTTTTTCATAGCTTTATCCAGCAGGCTGACTTTATCCGGAGATTTATCCAGGAGAGTTTCCTTCAGATCGTGAATATTCTGCAGAGCGGCTAACGCCTGGGGGAAATCAGCTTCACGCACGATATCGTAAAAATATTTTTCTAAAATCTTTAAAACGTCTGAGAACCGGTCAAGATTTTCTTCGTAATAAAGGATTTCAAAAAGCAGGGCCACAAGCTCGCTTGAAGGAGAGACCTTCTTGTCCAGCGCGATCAGCTTCTCTATTTCAGGCATTTCTTCCGGTTTGACTGTGGGTATTCGAGGATCAGATCCCAAGCTTCCTTCCAACTCTCCTTCACCCCCTCCTTCTTCCTCTTCTTTTTGTGGGCCAAAAACGAGCATATCGTTTTTTTCTTTGAACTCGTCTAAATCTTCCGGCGTCAGATCGAGCTTCCCTTCTGAGAATTTCTGCGGGTCAACATCAAAATCGAGTGATTTCTCGCTACCACCGATGCTTAAGTTCAGGAATTCATCGAGCGCATAATACCGAATGTTGATGAAATCCTTTTCCCAGAGAAGACCGACCGCATCACTCTCTTCTGAAGGAAGGTCGATCGCTTCCTTTAACGTGTCCAGAAAATACTGAAGCTCTTTATTCTCCAGGCCTTTGTAAAACGTAAGCTCCCTCATTCCATCCTTAAAAAGGAAGAAGGGAAGGCTTCTCTTTTTTTCCTCATCCTGAAAGGCAATCTCACCTTTATAGGAAAAATCAAACTCTTTGATTCCAATGCGGAATTCCTTGTACTCATCGAGAAATTCTTTTAATTTTTCTGAAAAAATGCCCACGGATCTCTCAATTGAAGGATTCCCGGGGGGATAAAGCTTCATGGTAGAGAATCCCGTGTCAAAATACTTGAAGAGCATCTTGACTTTGTTCAACTCAGCCGGGTCAATCTTTTTCTTTGGATCCGGCCTGGCAGTTGCAGGTTTCTCTGGAGTAGGCTCCTCCGGAG
>CAZSGR010000261.1:0-3563 GCA_964606185.1 uncultured Eubacteriales bacterium | reverse complement strand
GATTTCCGCCGTTTCCAGGTTGACTTCGAGGAGCACATCGAGATGGATGATACATCGAAGACCGATGTATTGACAGAATATGGTGAAAAACTGGGCAATATGATCATAGAAGATAAGCAGGATAAAAAAGTGATTAATCCTCATCTGGGAGTTTCACTCAAGCCTTTGACTAAGAATTGACTCTATGATATTAGTCTTCTGCCTGGTATTGAGGAGATAATAAAAAGGGATGTCGAATTCAAATCCAGAGAAATGGTCATCCTTATCCAATTGTGTGGCTTAATGACATCTACCACCTGAATCAATTAAGAAATAGAATATGATCGGAAAATGAACCATACAAAAGCAGAAGGATTAAAGAAAAAAGGGATTTGGGTGCTCACTCTTTTTTTCTGGATCATCGCGGCGTGGCTGCTCTATCCCCTGATCAACCTCGATACAGTCCAGATGGAAAACGCAAAGGAATATTTGTACAGGTCTGCTTTTGGAATCGCTCTGTTGCTCATATTTTTTGGGAAGACGATATTCGACCTCCTTTTCCCTCAGGTGACCATGGGAAAAATGCCTCTCATGAATACGATTTTGCTCACGCTTTATGCCTTGGTCCTGGCAAGCGGGATTATCTTCATGGTTCTGCGCATGATCGTCCTCTACCTGAAAAGCCGGGAAACCGGATTTCTCTTCTGACAGGGCTTTTCATAGAGTTATTTGAGTCGTTGAACCACAAATTAGTCATTTTCCCCGGAATTTAATTTCTTTAAGCTTGCCTGTCTTGCGCTTCTCTGTTGACTTGCCTCGACTTTATTTAAGATATTAAATGATATATGGTAAAATCACTTTTCAGCCCTTTTGCATGGTTACACAAAAAGGAAAGAGGCAAAAGAAAAAACCGATGGAAATAATGGAAATAAAGGATTCGAGTTTCCATGCCTGATGTTTTTGTCGCCGGCGTATCTCTCACTCCCTTCGGAAAGGATTTCAGGCCGATCGGAGTGATCCTGGCTGATGCCTGTCAGAAAGCACTCCAGAATTCCTGCGCCTACACGTTAGACCTTGTTCCGGACTGCCTGGTGATCGGCAGTATGGACCCCATCGGGTTTGCCCGCCAGACCGGACTCGACTCTCTGGTCGGGATCGAGATGAAGCTGGCCAGGGATACCGAGATCTACCATGTGGAACTGGGCTCTGCCACGGGTGCCGCGGCTGTAGAGCTGGGGAAGCGGCTGGCATCCTCCGGGCTTAAGGTCATGGTCTGTTTTGGCGAAAAGATGAAGGGGAAACTCAAGAATGAAGAGATCCCTTCTCAGATTTCGACTGTGATTGCCGAAGAAGAGAGAGAACGTGGGTTAGGAGAGATGCCTGCAGTCGCTGCCTTAGCTTCTTACGAGTACATGGATGCCTACAAGGTTTCGGAGAAGGAGTTCAGGAATATCTGTTACGAGATGAGTGTTCAGAGCCTGGGGTTCGGGTCTTTTAACGAGTATGCGTATTTTAAAAAACCTGTTTCCCGGAAAGAATACGACGATCCTGAGATCAACCGGGTTGTAGCCAAACCTCTCACAAAGTTTGACTGCAGCGGCTCGTACAACGGAGCCGGAGCCGTCTATCTTGTGCCGACTCCTACAGATATAAAATTAACGAGCGTTAAATCTGCCTTTGACAACATCAAGATAGCGGAACGGAAAACCCTGATCTCCCTTGGGGCGACTGTGCTGGCAGGAAGAAAATGCTTCCAGGAAGCGGACCTCAATCCTCACGAGATTGACCTCTGTGAACTGCATGATGCGTTCAAATCCGTCCCCTGGATAGCGGTTGAAGACCTGGCCATGGCTGATCGGGGGCAGGGACACAGGCTGGTTCTCGAGGAAAAAAACAGAAAAGGGAGAAGGGTGTATGTCAACCGCTCAGGCGGATTTTTAGCCAGAACGCATCCTCTGGGGGCCTCGGGAGGGGCTCAGCTTGTGGAGCTTGTTTTTCAGCTGCGGGGACACAATCAGTACAAGAACATGTTTCAAGAAGGGTACAAAGACCTGAATTACGGGCTCTGGTTCAACATGAGCGGGTTCGGGAATACGTGCATTGTCGGAATTGTGGAGAGGGCTGAACCGACTCAAGCACGGGAAGGCCTGAGAGAAGAGAACCTGCCGCAATCTATTCCGGATGAGCACGTTATCTACAAGAAGTCTCCACGCAAGGATAAGATAATCGCGGCCACTCAGTATAAATCTCCGGAAGAGGAGCAGGTCAATGTGGCCATCATCCAGACTAAGGACGGCGATTTCAAGATCGGGTTGGCCAAAGATCCTCAAGGCTTGAAAAGAGGAAAGTACATCAAGTGGATTAAATCCGAAGAAGGCCCGTATTTTGCCAGGGAAGGATACATCAAAGGGAAACTTTCCGACCTTCTCAAGCTTTTCCAAAAACAAAAGAAAGAAAAATAATCAGTCTTTTTGTTGACATCCCAGAGAAGCGATAACTATAATGGTAAATCCTCAAATCCGTAAATATCTTACCAAAAATGAAATTGAAGAGAAGGGAGGTCATTCATGAGTGATATCGTCATAGGCAGTGCTGTCCGAACTGCCGGCGGAAGCTTTGGTGGTTCATTTAAGAAGGTTTCAGCCGTGGAGTTAGGAGCTCTTGTCTTGAAAGAAGCAGTCCAAAGGGGCGGAATAGAACCAAGTCAGGTGGACGAGGTGGTCTTTGGGACGGGCTGGCAGGCCGGTCTCGGGCCTAACATAGGACGTTTAGCCACAGTCAAAGGAGGGTTGCCAAATGAAGTTCCTGCATTTACGGTGAACAAACGCTGCGGTTCTTCTCTGCGGGCAGTCACTCTGGCGACGCAGATAATCAAGGCCGGAGACGCAGAGGTCGTTTTAGCCGGCGGAGCTGAGAATTCATCCCAGGTCCCCTATATCGCCGGCAATGCAAGATGGGGAAATCGCATGGGTGATGGTAAGCTGATCGATGTCTTGCACAAGGATGGATTCATGTGTCCTTTAGCCGGGCATTTGATGGGAATGACTGCGGAAACGCTCGTTGAAAAGTATAATATCAGCCGCGAAGAACAGGATGCTTATGCTGTTGAGAGCCAGGATAAGGCGGTCAAAGCCGTTAAAGAGGGAAAGTTCAAGGAGGAGATTCTTCCTGTCGAGGTTCCTCTGAAGAAAAAAGAGACCACGATTTTTGATGCCGAGGAAATCCCGAGGGAAGGAGTGACTGTCGAGAAACTGGCCAAACTTCCTCCTGTGTTTAAGAAAGATGGGACGGTCACCGCCGCAAACAGCTGTGCCCTCTGCGATGCCGCTTCAGCTGTCTTGATTATGAAAAAAGAGAAAGCTTTGGAGCTTGGCGTCAAACCTTTAGCCCGAATTGTCTCCTACGCTCATGCCGGAGTCGATCCGGCAATTATGGGAATGGGGCCTGTGCCAGCCGTGAATAAGGCTCTGGAGAAAGCAGGCCTCAAGCTTGAGGATATCGATATCATCGAGCTTAATGAGGCTTTTGCTGCCCAGATTCTGGCAGTCGAGCGGGAACTCAAGTGGGATCGTTCCAAAGTCAAC
>CAZSGR010000260.1:0-3585 GCA_964606185.1 uncultured Eubacteriales bacterium | reverse complement strand
CTTTTCATGCGAGTCAAAGATAGACCTTTTCCCTCTCTCTCTGATTTTCTGCCTGGAAAGCCGCGTCACTAGAAAATTTTCCTCAACGGACCCCCCCAGCGCTCCAGCGCGCTCTCTCTGGCCGAGTATGAATCCGTTCCAGCCCTCTCTTGAGAATGATTAGCCTGAAAGGAGAGGGAGGGGGTGATAAAAATATCACCTTTAAAATCATCTCAATAGGTAGGATACTCCCACTCCCGCCAATCGACTAAAGTGTTGTATTTTAAGTTTGGAAAAGGAAGCGGCAACAATGAACACACATCTTGGTCAGAATTTTCGTAGGTCAAAATGGGGGGGTTCCCGATTGAACGGCCTCACAGAGCGGCGTAGATGTATGAGCATGGCCCAGGAGTTGTTGGATCCGCTAATGATTAATTTATCTATACAAAGGATGTGAAGAGTGATCATGAGAAATCTAATGTTGCGAGAAAACTCAAATCTGCAGATTATGCCAGGATTGAGTTCAGGAAAAAATAAAAGTGATTGGAGGTTGGTGAAATGAGAAGCTTTATAAGAGAAGATTACAAAAGGCGATACAGAGAAAGAGGGTCGTCATTGGTCGTGGGCGCGGCCCTGATGGCCATCTTCCTTCCACTGGCTCTTCCTGTTTTGATCGAACTCCAAAAAAAGCCCGTCAGCGCAGACAAGCCTTCCAAATATTTTGCCGCTTTGGCCTTGGCTCAGACAGGCATTGAGAAGGCGGTTTGGGAAATGAATAACGGTGATATCTCAAGCTGGGATGGAGACAGTACATTGCGGATTTTGACTCTTTCCTCTGTTCAATCTCCTGAAGGAAAGGAAACAGGAGATGTCGAAATAAGAGTGAAATGGCCTTATGAACAGTATCCTGTGGTGGAGGCTGTTGGGAGAGTGACCTACACAAGCTCATTTAGAGGAAAAGGAGTTGCCCGGTTCATAGTCGAAAGGAAGGCGAGAACGGTATTACAGAGGAATGAATATGAATGGATACCTGTCTTTTCCAACGCGCAGGCATCCTCACAAAATGCGGAAAAAGGGGTCATGTGAGAGGACCGGAAAAATGACTGGACACAAATTATTGAGAAAAAGAAAAAGAGCGACGGATGCCAGAAAAGCAAAAAAAGGCGGATTCACTCTCATAGAGGTTTTGATCACCATCATGATATTGGCCATTGTTCTGACTGCGCTCCTCAGCTGTTTCATCCAGGCGTTTGATATCCTCACCAGAATGAAACAGATGACAGTCGCCACCCAGTCCATACAAAACGAATTAGAGTTCATACGGAGTATGCATTACAGCGACATTTTAAGCCTTGATGATTCGTTCACTAATGACAGTCTTTCCTATCTGGAAAATAGCAGCGGCATCATAGACCTCGAGGATTCAGTCGGCGCTGAGATTAAGAAATTAACCGTGAGTGTGACCTGGACATATAGGGGAAGACAGATGCAGAAGGAAATCGTCACCTATGTGACAAAGAAAGGGATAAACAAAAAGTGATCGCAAGAAAAACAAAGGGGGCGACCATGAAAGCCAGAACAAAGAAATCCAAACCCAAGGGATTGACTCTCGTGGAACTCCTGATCACAGTGGCTGTTGTGTCACTCATACTCTCAGCTCTTCTCTCACTCTATTCTGCAGGACAGCGATATTTCCTTGGAGAGAGTGTCAAGCTGGATGGGCTTCGGGATATCCGTTATGTCCGGAACTGGATATCACGAGATATAAAAGAAGCGGTTCAGGTTCTTCCCAGCTGGGATGTGTACACGGCATCTGACAGCTGTCTCATACTCAGGATTCCCTCTGTGGATGCGAACGGATATGTCATAGATATTGAAAATGACTATGACCATGTCGTGTATCGGCTCAATCCTCAAATCCAGAGCCGCCTGGAAAGAATCCTTGATGCCAAAGATGGAGTGAGCACGCGGTCTGATGGCAGTCGATTTCTTTCCACGAAGGTGAGTTCATTTCTGTTGAGTTCTGAAGGCGTAAATCTTTCTTCAGTGGCTGATTTCAGTCAGGTGGCCAGCGTCGATATCTCCTTGATCACTCAGCAGACTCTTTTGGGCCGTTCTTACCAGGAGACACTCCAGACAGGGGTGATGCTGAGAAACAGGTTGGATTAGGAGAATTCGGAGGTGAAGAGAATGAATGAAAATAAAAATAAAATGAGAGGCAATATACATGAAGAGGGCATGGTTTTGGTCATCGGTGTGATCATCATGGCTTTCCTGCTCCTCCTCGTTCTTCCGTTTTTGTATCAGCTCTCTGCGGAAAACAGGCTCACGGATAAATCTTTTAAATCCTGCACAGCTCTTTCCATGGCTGAAGCCGGCTTAGAGAGGGCGGTCTGGGAGTTGAATTTTGGCGATATCACGACCTGGGATGGAGACAGCTCTCTGCGAACGTTGACCATCACTTCTTTTCAGACTCCCAGCGGGAAAGTGATGGGGGATATCGAGATAAAAGTGTACAATCCGGAGACGAAGCTACCTGTGGTCGAATCCAGGGGATTGGTGTCCTATTCCGACTCTGCCCTGATGGCCAAAGCCACCCGAGCCGAGCTGGCAGAGATCAAGTATGACCCATGGAATTTTGCCGTCTTTGGGGATGATGACCTCAACTTCGCCTCAGCGGCCGAAGTGGACAGCTATGACTCCACCAATGGTCCGTATGGCGGCGCGAACGTCGGGGCTGAAGGGAACATCGGGACAAACGGTACACTCCTCGGTTGCATCGATTTATGTTCCAACTCATATGTCTACGGAGATGCGTATTCCGGTCCGGGGACTGACCCTGAGTCTGTGATCATTACTCAGGGCGATGCCAATATTACCGGGGAAAAGAAGTCTCTTTCTGAAGAGAAGGAGATGCCGTCGGTTAAACCTCCTGTGGGCCTTTCTTTTATGGGAGGTTATTCCCTGGGAGTGGGAGACGTCGGTACGATCGACTCCAGCGGAGACTTCACGTCCTTTGTACTCGGAAACAACTCCACATTGACGATCACTTCGGATGCCACACTTTACATCACCGGCGATTTTACGTTGTCGAGCAACTCACAACTCAATATTGCAGATGGTGTGAATGTCACGATCTATCTCGGAGGAACGTTCACACAGGCCAGTAATTCTCAGATCAACAATCTTTCCCAGGACCCGACGAGCCTCCTCATCCTGGGGACAGACAGCTTTAACGGGACCATGACCTGGAATTCCAACGCTGATTTCTATGGGGCAGTCTATGTTCCCCGGGCTCATGTGGATTTCAACAGCAACATCGATTTTTTCGGCTCCATCTCAGCAGGGACGTTTGAGTTCAATTCCAACGCCCGATTCCACTATGATCTCGCTCTGGCTGGTTTAAAAAGAGATGATATGGAAGACCTTCCCTATGGGATCAAATCGTGGAAGGAAGAACTGTCTCCTGTGTTCATCGAAAAGTAAACCTTGTCCTTGGGACAGTTCTGGATTCCCTCTAATCGGCCTAAATGCTTTAAGGAACCAGACCTTTGAAGAGGCTCAGGTAGGCCCGGAGTATCTTCTCGCCCCAGAGAAGAGAGAAAA
>CAZSGR010000259.1:0-3804 GCA_964606185.1 uncultured Eubacteriales bacterium | reverse complement strand
TTCGTTCGTCTTTCTGTGTAAACGAAGATGCTGTTCAAGATTGCCAGTGCCTCTTTGATCGGGATCGATGCTTATCTTGTGGATGTGGAAGTCGATATTTCCTTTGGAATTCCGGGATTCGTGACTGTCGGATTGCCGGATGCCTCGGTGCGGGAGAGCAAAGAAAGGGTCAGAGCCGCATTGAAAAATTGTGGCTATAAGTTCCCCTCGCGAAAGATCATCATTAACCTGGCTCCGGCGGATCGAAGAAAGGAAGGGTCGGCCTTTGACCTTCCGATTTCCCTCGGGCTTCTGGCCCATCTTGACCTTTTCCCTCATGAAAACCTGCGCAACTATCTGTTTTTGGGGGAATTGGCGTTGGATGGAAGGCTCAAGCCCGGGAAAGGGATTCTCTCTTCCACAGTATTAGCCAGAGAAAAAGAGTTTAAGGGGATAATCGTTCCTAAAGAGAACGAGAAAGAAGCGGCCCTGGTTCCGGATATCGATGTTTTCGGGATGGAAAATATTGTACAGGTTGTCAAACTCCTCACCGGAACGGATGAGATTTCTCCCAGTTGTTATTCACTGCAGGAGCTTCTGCCGAAACCGGAATATGATGTGGATTTTCAGGAGATCCGGGGTCAGCAGCATGTCAAGCGTGCCTTTGAGGTGGCGGCTGCCGGCGGTCATAACGTTCTGATGATCGGCCCACCCGGTGCGGGAAAAACCATGATCACTCAAAGGCTTCCGACTATCCTGGCTCCGATGACATTCGACGAAATCATTGAAGTGACGCGGATTTACAGCGCTTCCGGTCTCTTGAAGGATAAAGGAGCAGTGGGAGAGAGGCCTTTTCGGGCTCCCCACCATACGATTTCCGATGCCGGCTTGATCGGCGGAGGATTGATCCCCAAACCTGGCGAGGTCAGCCTGGCTCATCATGGAGTTTTATTCTTGGACGAGCTGCCGGAGTTCAAGAGACGAGTTCTCGAGGATTTGAGACAGCCTGTCGAAGAGGGGACAGTGACTGTCTCGCGGTCTTCCATGTCCGTGACCTTTCCCTCTGCTTTTATGCTTGTGGCGGCTATGAATCCCTGTGAAGATGCTTTTGGCGGTCTTTCGTCTTCTGAGTACGGTTGCACGGATACACAAAAGAGCCGCTATTACTCTAAAATATCCGGACCTCTTTTGGACCGCATCGATATTCAGATCGAGGTTCCCTGCGTGGAATTCAAGGATATCGTTTCCAGAGATCAAGGAGAGAGCTCCGCGAAGATAAGAAAAAGAGTTATCAGAGCCAGGAAGAGGCAGCTTCAGCGGATGAAAGGAAAAAAAATCTACTGCAATGCCCAGATGGGCACCAAAGAAGTGAAAAAGTTCTGCCGGGTGGATGAAGAAGGGAAGGAGCTTTTGGAGATGGCTGTGAACCGTCTGGGATTCAGTGCCAGGGCTTACACTCGGGTACTCAAGGTGGCACGGACCATCGCGGACTTGAGCGATGAGGAAAGAATTAACCCTGTCCATGTTTCCGAGGCCATCCAGTACAGAATGCTGGATAGGTATTTCTAGACCCGGGAGACAGGAAGTTGATGGTCAGATGAACGGATGAAACCGGGATTAAAAAAAAACGAAAGAATCCATAGATTTTTTTGAGTTTTTTTGTTTTTCTTGACATTGACTTCTAATTCAAATTCTAATATTGACTTGAATGAATTTTGGCCTGTCTGAATTCATTCTCGATTAACTTAAGTGTCCTTGGGACGAAAGAAAAATCTGAGTGATAGTCCCTTGACCTGAAAGTAAGGAGGATTCATGAAAAGGCGAGATGTCTTGGTCATGCCAAGAAGGGAATTTATAGCCTCATTTCCCGCTGTTCTACTCGGGGGAAGACTTTTGTGTTCATCTGAATCCTGGCCGTTCCTCGGCCAAAAACCTCAGGAAGTCAGGGAAGAATTGACGGAAGAAGAGCTGAGGATCATAAACCGCTCGGTGATGGCAAAGGATTTGTTGAACTATTATAAGAATGGCTACAGCTGTGCGGAATCGATTCTCCTGGTTTCTTTAAAGTACATGAAAAGGCCAGAAGAATTATTCTGGGCGGCCAGTGGATTTGGCGGAGGAGTTGGACACAAAGACCTTTGCGGTTTCCTCACGGGCGGTGTCATGGCAATAGGCCTTTCTGTGGGGAAGTTAAAAGTGGGAAGGGGAGAAGCCAGTAAGATATGTAGAAAAAAAGTCGATGAATACTGGAAATGGTGGCCTTCTCTGGCACCATACCATTGTTCTGATATCAAGACGGAAGGGAGAACATCGGAGGTTTGCAAACGTGTCGGCCGACTCGCTGCAGCAAAGCTTGAAGGACTGATCCGGCAGGCCTGATTGATTCAAGGATAAGCTCTTTCGTTATTGTAATAATAAAAAAACGGAGTGAAGGAGTCCTGACCATGAAGAGAGAAGCAGTATTTATTCTTATCATTGTGATGATCGTATCCTCGGTTCTCTTTTCGTCCCAGGCCTCGGTAATCAAGAAAAAGAGGCCTTATGTGGAAGCTGCGTTTGAAGCCGCCCGCTGGATCCGGGCTTCGGCTGTTCAAACCGGACAGGGAACCACCTGGCCAGCTGTTCCAGAGGATAAAAAATCCATGAACAACACCTTGTACAGCGGGACACCCGGCGTGGTTCTGTTTTTTCTTGAGGCTTATTATTCTACAGGCGATAAAAGTTTTCTCGATGACGCGCGTTCCGGCGCGGATTACTTGCTTGCGACTCTGGAAGAGGAAAAAGCCCCGGGTTTATACGTGGGAGTCTCAGGGATAGGATTTGTTCTGGAAGAGACGTTCAAAGCCACCAAAGAAAAAAAATACAGGAAGGGAGTCGAGCGCTGCCTTGAATATCTTAAAGACAATGCCCTCAAAAAAGGAAAGGGCGTGGAGTGGAGCCAGACAACAGATATTATCAGCGGCACAGCTGGAACCGGGCTTTTCCTTGTGTATGCGGCCCGGGAATGGGAAGATCCATCCCTGCTTGAACTGGCTGTCCAGGCCGGACAAAGGCTGATGGAGCTGGGCCAGGCAGAAGCAGGCGGGACGAAATGGGCCATGGATCCCGAATACCCCCGGTTGATGCCAAACTTCTCTCATGGGACGGCTGGCATCTCTTACTTTCTGGCTTCCCTGTATGCTGAGACTCAGCAAAAAAAATTTCTCGATGCGGCCCTCGCCGGTGCCCGGTATCTTCAATCCATCGCCCATAAAGAGGATGATGTCTGTTTGATTTTTCACCATGAACCCGGTGGCCAGGACCTCTACTATTTAGGATGGTGTCACGGCCCCACAGGAACCGCCCAGTTATTCTACCGGTTGTATCAGGTGACAGGGGATAAGGAGTGGATAGAATGGAGCGAGAGATGTGCCCGTGCCATCCTCCAGAGCGGCATTCCGGAAAAACAGACTCCTGGATTCTGGAATAATGTTGGGCAGTGCTGTGGTTCCGCGGGAGTGGCAGAGTTTTTCCTTCACTTGCACCGAATAACGAATAAGCAGGAATACCTCGATTTTACCCGGCGATTGACTTCAGATTTGCTTAAAAGGAGTACACGAGATGAAGCCGGATTGAGATGGGTGCATGCTGAGCACCGCACGCGCCCCGAGCTGCTGTTGGCGCAGACCAACCTGATGCAGGGCGCGGCTGGAATCGGGTTGTGGTTGCTTCATCTGGATTATTTCGAACAGGGCCAAAAACATCGCATCATCCTTCCCGATTGTCCTTTTAAATAAAAAATAAAAAAGAGGACAGGTCTTTATGCTTAGCAATTAAGTAATATTT
>CAZSGR010000258.1:0-3829 GCA_964606185.1 uncultured Eubacteriales bacterium | reverse complement strand
ACACCTGGAGTGCGGATGAGAACCTCATAGTTCCCTCGTTCTATCGTACCGGCAGGCACATCCACATTTTCAGACCTGATCTTATTGAGGATCAGGTCTAAAGGCAGCCCGAGTGCTTTGATTTTATCCGGCTCAAGATTGACGTGGATTTCGCGTTGGCGGCCTCCCCAGATATCTAAGGAAGCCACCCCTGGCACTCGCTCGATTCGATACTTAATCTGATCATCGATGATGCGCCTTGTGAGAATAGGATCCAGGTCAGAAGATGCTCCCATGATGAGAATCGGGAAGCTTGCAGGGTCAAATTTACGCAGCCTCGGGCGCTCGATATCTTCCGGGAGAGAGCGAATTATACGGTCCAGCCGGTCTCGAATATCGTTAGAAGCCTCTTCCAGATCAGTCCCCCAAGCAAAAGAAACACGCACACTACTGCTGCCTTCAGCAGAGGTGGATGTGATCTCTTCAACACCGGGCACGGCAGCCAGAGCTTCTTCAATCGGTCGGGTGACTATCTCTTCCATTTCTTCAGGACTTGCATTGCCATAGGAGGTAGAAAGGCTGAGAGTGGGATAGGTGATATCGGGCATGAGGTCAATCGGAAGTCGGCTGAAAGAGACGAGGCCGAGAATAATCACGATCAAAAAAATCATGACCGTGAAGATCGGATGATATACCGAGAATTGTGACACCTTCATCTTTTTTCTCCTGGTTTCTGGCTGTTGGAGTCTTTCTCATCCTCCGCAGTGGAAGGTTGCGGCAAGATGATAGGGGTCCCAGGGGCAAGAAGGTGCTGCCCCAGAGTCACCACAAAGCCGGAGAATGAGGGAGGATCAATGATTTCTGCCAGTTCACTGTTGGAAATGCCAACCTTAACAGGAACAAACTCGGCTATTTTATTTTCCATGTCTGCTAAAAAGACTCCCTGTTCGTTGTCCCGTTTGACGATAGAACTCACCGGGACCACGGTTGCATCATCATTGGTTGCATACTCAACCTGGACGTTAATGAACATGCCAGGTTTGAAAAGTTCATCCGGGTTGGGAATCTCGATTTCGATCCTTGCCTCCCTTGAGGTTTCTTTGAGAAGAGGTGCTATGCGGACGATTTTTCCGGGTACAGCTTTACCGGGGATGGCATCCGTGCTGACAAATGCATTTTGCTCTTTTTTTATCCGGAAGTAGTCTTTATCGGTAATGTGGATTACGGCCAGCAATGGGTCGATCTCAAGTATTGAGAGGATTGGGGCATTGGCTGTGAGCATGGTTCCCTCATACACGAACCTCTCTCCAACAACTCTGGAAGAACTCCCCTCTTCCCATGTGGCTCTTATTTTTGTGTAGGAGAGACGAACTTTGGTTGCTTCTAGAGATGATTCCCTATGCGCCACCTGAGCCTGGGTTACTTTGTATCTGGATTCCTGTGATGCGAATGCGCCTTTTGCCGCATCAAGCTCAGAATCGGCGGATATGCCTTTTTTGTGGAGCTCCTCAATCCTTTCCAATTCCCGCCTGGCTACATTCAGAGAGCTCAGTGATTCTTCGTGGTTGGCTTGCGCCACCTGGAGATCTGCTTCAGCCTGGCGGACCTGCTGGCTGTATTCTTCATCATCGAGTTCCGCGATCAACTGGTTGCGTGTGACTCTATCCCCGATATTGACCATGAGCTTTTCTAATCTCCCTGAGATTTTAGGGGCAATCATGTATTGAGATTTGGGAAACAGAGTTCCTGAGAAATTTCCATAATCCTGAATCCTGGCTTTTTTAACAGCTGTAATCTCGACAGCCACAGGCGCTGCCTGGTTCTGTAAGTCTGTCTCCTGGCTGGATTTAAAAGCTTTTTGATAGACCTGCCACCCGACCAGTCCTACAATGATGGCAGCAATAGATATCAGTATGGCCTTTCCTTTTTTCACCTTTTACCTCCAAAATCTTTTCTGCTCTGATAACGACTCATATGCTCTTTGTTTTTACCTGAATTAATCATTTACTTTTGGATGATTCAGGATAAATAGCAGTCCTTACCTCAGCACTATATCAGAAAATTTTATGTTTTTAGTCTTAAAGGTTGTTCCCATGATCCTGTCCAAATTGGCCACTGAAAGAATATAATCGACCATTGCCTTCAGTTCAGCGCTTTGGGCATCCGTTGCATCTCTTTGATACTGAAGGAGGAAGAAGTTCGTGGATTTGCCGACTCTAAATTTCTCCTGCTCTGCTTCCAGCTTTTTTCCGGCCAGCTCCCGTGCCGCTTTGTAAGCCTGGACTCTTTGGTAATTGGTCTCGACAGCTCTTACGGCAGTAGTGATTTCCAAGAATACCTGCTGCTCCTGGTCTTTTAAATTTAAAAGAGCCTGTTCCAGGCTGATCTTTGCCTGAGCATACTCGGCTCTCGACAGTATAGTATTCAAAGGTACATTCAGAGTCAATCCGATTGACCAATTATCATAATTGAAGCGGAGAGCTTCATCCATCGCATCGGTAGCTCCCCCAGGAATTGTTCCCACGATAACCCTGGTAAAGGGATCATCGTTTTGGTATAGAATTCGGGTTCCCGAAACACCAGGAGTCCAGTAGGAAGCCCGGAGGTTCAGCTCAGGGAGTTGCTGATTCCTTGCATATTTTGCTTCAAACTCCTTGGTTTTTATATCTGTTCTCACAACCTTGAGGTCTGGCCTATTTTCCAGAGCTGTAGCCAGAGCCTCTTCGAGGGTTATTTCTCTTTTTTTTAAAGTGGGCATGTCGCTAGGTATAATTTCTATGAGTTCTCCATGTTCTGAGGCAGAAATATTGATAATTTTTTTCAGCCGGTCTCCGTTGTTCTTGACTGCTGCTTCGGCCGCCAGGATGTCAGCCTCCCGTGTGGCCACTTCAGATTGGGCCGTATAGATTTCTATCGGAGGCATTGTTCCCACTTCGATTTTCCTCTGGTTTTCTTCCAGGAGGTCACGAGCTAATTGGAGGGACTGCCTTTGGACTTTCAAGTTCTCGATGCTGTACATTAAAATCCAATAGGCTGTTTCGACATTGAATATGGTATCCAGGAGAGTCTGTTGAAACTGGTTCTCTGAAATTTCCCTGCTGTTCTTAGCCACGATGATCTCTCTGCGGCTGACCTTAAACCCAAAATTTTTCAGAAGAGGTTGAGTGAGGTCAAAGGTTACTGTGCTTCCATACCTGGGATTGATGGTCTGAAATCTCCTGTTAGTCTCATTCATGTATGTATTAAGAGAAATATTGAATACACCTCCAGTCGGAATGATCTGATTCAAAGACACTGCGTAGTCTCTATAGGTTCCTATGACTCGATCTGACGCATCAATCCAGGATGAAGAAGTGGTGTTTGTTTCCCGGTTATTATAGCCGATAGAAAAAAAGGGCATAAATTTTTCGTTTGCCCGGGATATGGATAGATCCGCCATCTCCGGGTTTAACACTTCAACAGCAATATGAAGATTATTCTTCATGGCGCCGACAATGCAGTCTTCCAGGGAAAGAGATAGTGTGTTTTGCTGGGCAGACAACCCTGAAGCCAAGATAAAAATCAGAAAAATGGAAGCTCCAGTGATTCGCTTCATCATTGTGTTCCTCCTGTATTTTTTATTCATTTACTTCGTTTTCTCTATTTATATGAGTATAGAATAACATCGAAAAAATATGAATACATAATTTATGAACGGACAATCAATTTGTGAACGGAGAATCAGGTTGACTTCGAATTTCAGGTTTCTATCCGGCTCATAGAAAACTTCTATGCAATCTAGCCGAATATTAAATTATCTCAATAAATTGAAAACCGTTGAGAGTTGGAAACTCAAGTGAGGAAATTGGGG
>CAZSGR010000257.1:0-3832 GCA_964606185.1 uncultured Eubacteriales bacterium | reverse complement strand
CCTGGCCGAGAAGGGGAGGCAGGAAGCGAAGACGAAAGTCCATAGCGACCGTTGGAAGGGGGAAGTCAGTTCCCCCTCCAAAGGTGACTTGTCCTTTGTCAGGAATATGGGAGGTGACTCTGGCGGTAGATCCCTGCCATGGCAGCAGGGATGATTCAAAAAACGGGCCAAGATGCAGGCTTGCAGAAATATACTCCCTATAAAAGGCCATCTCTGATCCAGGCGCTCTTTGCAAGAATATCAACAGATGTTGACGTTGGAAGGATTATCGAGTCAACCCATGTTCACTATAAACTCAGAATCCCAATGAAAAAGAAAATGAACAAGAGGGAGGATGCTGGCACGCCCGAAGAGATTTGAACTCCCGACCTTCTGATTCTATGTCAATCAGTCTTCATTCATATCGCAGAGAATCGGCAGGATTTGCCCGGGCTGCCCGGACAGATTGAAATCCCACCGTGGCTAAGGCAATGAGTAAGGCCGCAATCCCTGCGGCTATAAACACCAGCCAGCTGACTCCGACTCTGTAGGGAAAGTTCTTCAGCCATTCGTGCATGGCGTAATAGGCTGCAGGCCAGGCAAAGAGATTCGCCACAACGACCAGTTTCACGAAATCTCTCGTTAAACGAAGAGTGATGTTGGGTACCGAAGCTCCGACAACTCTGCGGATTCCGATCTCTTTGGTCCTCTGCTTGGTCGTATAGCTGGAGAGTCCAAAAAGTCCCAGACAGGCGATAAAAATACCGATTACAGCCAGATACAAAATAACTCGTCCGGCTTTCTGTTCTTCCAGGTACATTTGCTCGAAATCCTCATCCAAAAAACTGTATTCAAATATTCTGTCGGGAAATATTTTCTCATATTCTTTTTCAATGAAAGCAAGAGTTCCGGGAACACCCTGCGTAGAGATCTTTAAGGAAAGCCGATTTCCGGAATTATCTCTGGGAAGAAGTCTCATCATGATCGGTCCGATCGTATGATGAAGCGAGAGAAAATGATAATCCTTGATAATTCCGACTACCGTTGCACCTCCCCATGTTCGGGACCGGTAATCTATGTTGTACCGAAGCCTTTTTCCGATAGGCTCATCCCATCCGATTCTCTGCGCAGCGCTTTCGTTGAGAATAACTACATTTTCTTCCCATCCTCTCATGCTCGTCGTGAAGGCTCTTCCTTCCAGAATCGTCATTTCATAGGCAGGAATGAAGTATTCATCGATGTAATTGACATTCATCTTCATATATTCTTCAGGACCGGCTCCTTCCCATGTGATGTAGCACCAGTTCGTAGAGGAATGGGGCAGGTAGTCATGCTGGGTCGCTTTCTTGATGTTTTGATTTTTCAGGAGCTCGGTTTGGAGAGTTTCAACACTTTGAGAAGACCCCCCGGCGGGGATGACAAGCGTCTGTTCACTGTTATAACCCAGGTCTTTGTTCAAGAGATAGTTATTCTGCTGCAGGATGATTGTCGTTCCTATGATCAATCCGATCGAGATTGAAAACTGGAAGACGACGAGGAATTTTCTGAGCAGAGTATTCCGTGCTCCTGAAGACACATTGCCTCTCAAAACCTGAACAGGACGGAAAGAAGACAGGACAAATGCCGGATAAAATCCGGAAAGAATGCTGACAAAAATGATCAAAATGACAAGCCCTAGAGTGAAAAGCCAGTTATTCAAAAGGTCCAGAGACAGCTGCCGGTTGACTATCTGATTGAATTCCGGCAGGAGGGTCAGTGCGAGAAGAAAAGCCAGAACCATTGCGAATGTCACAGTGAGTAGAGATTCTCCGAGAAACTGCTTGATCAGCGATGTTCTCTGGGCTCCGACAACTTTACGCAGTCCGACCTCTCGGGCTCTATCCGCGCCGCGGGCTGTTTCCAAATTCATGAAATTGATACAGCCTATCAAAAGGACAAAGATCGATATGGCCGCAAATATGGTGAGATTTTTGATGCTGCCGACAACAGCGAATTCGAATCTCACATCAGCATGAAGGTGAATTCTGGCGAGAGGCCGGAGATAGAGCTCGTTTTTGCTTCTTTCTCCCTGGTACTTCTTCAGGAAAAAGCGGATCTTTTCATTCGTTTCCTGAAAGGACTGTCCCGGATTCAGCATGCCATAGACAGGCACCCAGTTGTCGTACCATCTGGAAAAAACATCGTCTCCATAAATGACGGGATAGCTGGAAACCGAGATGAGGCCGTTAAACTGAATATGAGAATTTTTCGGAATATCTGCGATCACTCCGGTGACTTTGAAATCAAGCCTGTTATTCACCCGGATCACCTGGTCGAGAGGATCTTCGGAGCCAAACACGCGCTCGGCCACAGTTTCGGTAATGACCATGGAAAAGGGTTCTTCGAGTGCGGTGTTTGCGTCTCCTAGAATCATCGGAAAGGAAAACATCTTCAAGAATGTGTTATCGACAGCATATGCTTTTTCTATTTCGAGCTTCCGGTTATCGGGAGTCGTGATAAGAGGATTTCCCCAGTTTATGAATCTGGTAACAGCCTCGAAATCAGGGATGTCGGCTTCAAGAGCCTCAGAGAGGGCGGTCGGACAGCCTGCGGAAGGCTCTGAGCTTGATTCGTGGGCAAGGATCTGTTCGACTCGGTAGATTCGATCGAGGTTTGTGTGGAATTTATCGAAACTGAGTTCGAACTGGATATAGAGAGCTATAAGAATAAAAAGAGCCAGTCCTACAGCCATACCGGCAATATGGATAAAGGAAAATCCTTTGTGCTTCGTGATATTCCGAAAGCCGATTTTAAAATGGTTTCTGAACATTTCAACACTCCAGTATAAAAATTTTTTAAGAAAGGCAGGGAGGAGAAGACCCAGTTGTGCCCAAAAGAAAAGACATGCTTTAAAACGCCCTTTCTCAGCAGCAATGCCGTGGAATCTTTCTTCAAAATCTCCCATAGCTGAATAGCGAGTATGGGAGTCGATCATACGCTCAAGGATCCAGGAAGGAAGAGGTGGAGGGGATTTATGCGTCATTTCGTTCAACTTTTGAAAGGAGGAATCGAAGACCAGATGATTTCATTCAACCGTTTGACAGCGAGAAGAGCCTGCTGCCCTTCATGAGTCAGCACGTAATAAATTTTTCGCCTGCCTCCGCGTTCTGCTGTGGGTTCTCCCTCGATCGACTCCACCAGGCTGTATTTGAGCAGTCGTCCCAGGGAGGCATAAATGGAGCCGGTTAACCAGGATTTCCCTGTTGCCTTTTTGACTTCTTCAAGGATGGTTATGCCGTATGCGTTTTCCTGAAGCCTCCATATGCTGAGGAGGATAATTTCTTCCAAGCGGGATATTAATCTCATTAAGCACTCCTTTACTATATGTATACGTTTGTTGGATAAATAAAGTTTCAATATTGTATCAAAATTTTTAAAAAAATTCTCGATTTGACGATATATGGCTTGGATCGGTAATGAAATCGTTCGGCAACGAAAAAAAATCTTATCCGTTGCAGCTTGAACTCAAATAAATTCTTTGAAATGATTGTGGAGTTTCTGCTGGCACATGCTCCGGGTTCACCCCAATTGCAGGAATTGGCTCAAGAGTATGGAGCAGACAGAGACCATACCACTGGAATCCTGCTGACACCTTGGTGAGATCTATGAGCTAACCGGGGATATCGAACGGGCCATCAAAAGATAGGAATTTGGTTTTTGTACTTGCCGTGCTTTACTCACATTTCTGTTCAATTTTCGCCCTCCGGCATCCTCTGCAACCTATATCTCTGCAACCTATATCATAGAGAAACTTTGTGATCAAACACAGAGAAATCGAAAAAAAGAGATGTAATCACAGAGAATATTATGAAGA
>CAZSGR010000256.1:0-3846 GCA_964606185.1 uncultured Eubacteriales bacterium | reverse complement strand
GATTTTTAACGCCATTCCCTCACCGTCCATCTCGGCGCCTGCGTAACTCCGCATGCAAGACATGACACTTCGAACCGGATGTCCAGTGTTAAATCATCCTTCAACAGGTTGATCCTAGCGTGCTCAAACATACTCGGCGGCCGATTTCATCGGCTTCCCTCGGTGGACAGTTCGTTAAGGCTAAATCTTCAAGGTCGCTTCTTCCATTCCCGTGTATTTTATCCACACTATCTGGAAGAGATTCATTTTAGCAATTATACCTTAATGTACTTTCATCCCTGATGTTGTCTGAGTTTTATTCCTGTTGAACTTTCTCTTCAGTCGTGTTTCTGTATAGTGCAGCCTTATTTTTATTTCGGGAGAATGGCGCAGTTTTGACTGGTGGATTGAGACAGATATAGTGTCTAAGAAGACAAGCGAAGGCTTCAGAATGAAGCGGAATCAGGAAAACGGGAAATCAGTCTTTAATAACTGCTAGTGGTACTCACTATGCCTATTATGACTACAAAGATTACCAAATAAAGGACGATTCCTATGGCTGCCCAGGCAAGGCTGGCTTTTGCCCAGTTAGCTTTGCTTGGATTCGTGGTAGAGCCAAAAGCCCAGACGAACAAAAGGACGATACCTACTAATGGGATTGCTGTTAAAAAAATTGTTAAAAACCACTCGCCAAAACTGACCTCATTGCTTTGAAGTCTTGGCTGCATTTGAGGTTGTTCCATAAAACACCTCCTCCGTTAAATTGCCTACATTATAAAAGATAGGATTCGTTTGTCAAATGACTGAAATGATTTTTTCAATAGCCTCAAAGATTCCAGGGTTAACGTGCTTCCAGAGGACGAAGCATTTCTGCCCTTTTTTTATTTTTCGTCTACTTTTTTCTTTTTCAGGAACGGAACTCCATTGACCATCCAGTCTGGAGCCGGTTTGCCCTTGAGGTAATGGTCATAGAACTGCTCCATCCGGATTTGAAAATCCTTTTTGTTCTCGAGCTTGGTGGCATGGTGCCCCTGTCCTGGATAGGATACCAGGATCACGTTTTTCCCGTTAAACCTCAACGCATTGAAGAACTCTACTGCCTGGAGCCATTCCACAGACCCATCATCTGTTCCATGCAAGATCAGCAGCGGTGTATCCATTGTCCTGGCGTGGTAAACTGCCGATTCATTCAAATAAAGGTCAAGGTCATCATAAGGATTTGTCCCGAACCGGCCCTGCCCGTAATAATCATACCGGTGCTGATTCGTGCCGCTGGATTTCCAGAGCTGGTTGAAATCTGATATGAGGTTGGTCGCTGCGGCTCCGGAAACAATCGCCGCAAACATCTTTGAGCGTCCGGCTATCAAAGCTGATCCCTGTCCGGAGAAACTGTGGCCGTGAAGCCCGACCCGTTTGGGATCGGCATAGCCCAGCTCGATCACTTTCTTCACGGCTGCTTCGACACAATCCAGCATATCCGAATGTGTTGTGCGGGTGTTAAAATGAACATCGGGCAGCAAGACAAGATATCCGTTGCTGACATATTTGTAAAACATAGGGGTATCCCGGAAGATCATCCGGGAATATCTGTAGAGGTTTTGGGAATTCTTTTCGTAAAAGTCGACTAGCATCGGAAGCTTTTGCCCCTTCTCGTATTCATCCGGTATGCTGAGAACTCCCTGCAGACGTTTACCGTCCTTATTCTTGTATTCGATCAGGATGTTATATCCCCATTTGTACTCAGACTGCCAGGGATTGGCGTCGGTCATCCGTCTGGGATTGAGAAAAGTATGGTCACTGATATGACAATTCGGAAAGTCTCTGTATGTTTCTATCGTGTACATGTATTTATCGGCATTTTTCGCTTTGGTCACAGAGCCATATCTTTTTTCTTCATAAACGTTCTTTTCCATTTTCCTTTTTCTCAATGTATAAAAGCCTGTTTTCTTTGTCCATTGGCCGAATGCAGACAATAATACCGGTTTGGAGAGGTCGATGAATCTTTCCTCGGGATCTGTTCGAATATAACGGAAACGAATTTCTTCTTGAGTACCCATTCCCTTGGTCAAATTTGTCGGGGTACCGCCTTTTAAAGGCTGAAGCCAGAGGTCATATTTGTGAGTTAAAATGACCGACTTTTCGTCCTTTGTCCATCCCGTGATTCCATATGGCGGTTTCGTTCCAGGGTGGTCATAATCTTCGTTGACGAAGCTGACTGGTGCGTTTTCTGTCAGGTTGACCGTATTGCCAGACTCGATGATATAATCCCAGATATGGCCTTCTTTCCAGTAGAGAAAATGCTTGCTGTCGGGAGACAGGCCCAAAACCCGTTTCTGGCCTTTGAACATCAATGTGCGTTCGCCTGTGGAAGTGTTGATCCTGTAGTAGTCGGCTTGGGTTTCTTTCCAGTCGGATAGGTAGGCCTTATCATCCCGTCCGATCCCCCATATTCCGTTCCGCGTTACAGAAATGGTTCTCATTTTTTCATCAGTCAACCGGATAAAACGTTTGGTCTTCCAGTTATAAACCGACTGGTAGGTGAAATTCCGGTCTCTAGGCGTGCGCTTCATCTGGACAGACTGAATGACTTCGTCCTTCCAGTGCCAGATATCGACGTCTGCATTCGGTTCTTCATCCTCTTTTTTCTTTTCCGGTTCTTTCTCCTGTTCTTTTATTCCGCAGAAAATCTGTGAATTATCTTCACTCCAAAAAAGAGCTCCTCTCGCATCTCCGCCGCGCCTGAATCTTGACCGCGTCATGACTTTTTCTGATATGATCATGTTTTCAGGAAAATTCGGGTCCTTAGCCGGGTCATATATGATTTTTGTGGGGTTTTCTCCGGGTAAACCCACAAAAGCCACTAGAATATTATCTTTCTGTGTAAACTCTTTCTTCTTGGTTCCTTTGAGCACAGCAAGAGCGACTCCCTTTTCATTCCAGGTTATGTGGGCATAATCGGCCTCGCCATTATCCATTGATTTGAGGGCACCTGTGTCGAGATCGATCAAATACAGCCCGTTTCCCGCTTTATCGGCCGCATCGATCGTATACGCCAGCAGCGTTCCCGGCTTATTGAACTGAAAACTCCCGACATTTCCCAGATTCAGTTCAGAACCACTCTCTAAATTGCGCAGGATAAAGTCCGTGCCGTTATGCTTGGCTTTGCGGTCGGCCTTGGTCATCTTGACAGCCAAGAATTTGGAGCCTTTTGAAAAGCTGAAAGAAGCCACATTATCCCAGGTGTATTTTTCGCCGCTGAGAAGATTCATCAACTGCGCCTCATTCGGGACCGGCTTTTTTTCTTTGCGAAGCTTCTCGGCCTCTTTCCGTGGCACGCTGATAATACAGGCTATCCACTTCGAATCATCGGAAAACTGCGGTCGTGAGCCGCGGGGAATTTCATGCTCCTTGTTCGATGTCAGACTTTTAACGTAAAGCTCATCATCCGCTTTCTCCTTTCGGTAGCCGAATGTCATCCACTTTCCGTCATCAGAGATCGATGTGGATACAATGCTCCGCCAGCGGTAATAATCATCGATTGTAAACGCCTTTTTTTCAGGGTTCGCCTGGCCGTAAAGGTTCGCAGAAAAGACTAAAGCTAAAACCAATAGGATTGCAGACAGCCGCTTTTGATTGAGGTTCATGGATTCCTCCCTTTTGTAGAGATTTTTTTTAGAATATTGTGATGTTTTGGAATGGATAGTCTTAATATCGGCGTGAAAATAAGAGTTGAACAATGGCCAGCAGGAAATTGTTCTTTAATCAAACATGAATTCTATTATAGAAATGCATGTCTTTCAATACAGTGGGTGGGAATTACGGAAAATCGTGAGGGATTCGTGCCAAGGCCAAAAACGAATTTCCTAT
>CAZSGR010000255.1:0-3858 GCA_964606185.1 uncultured Eubacteriales bacterium | reverse complement strand
TGTTCGTCAAAAGTCTCAATCTCTACGTAGGCAATGAAATTACCATCCGGAGATACTGCGGGCTCAGATACATTCCCGGTAAAAGTAAGTTGAGTATATGCCGGTGGGATTGGCTTTTTTAACAATAATGTTTTCACAAGAATTATCGAAAGTACGACCACAGCAGCAAGGGAAGCAAGAACGATGATGGGAATAACAAGTTTTTTAGGGCTGAGCTCCACTGTTATTTTTTTGAGAATAATTGGCTTTCTCTTGGGAACTTTTTTTTCTGCTGTTGGAATCCCTTTTTCTATTTTTTCCAGTGCAGCATGTGTTTCTTCTGCACTCTGATATCTGTTTTCCTTAGCCTTTTCCAAACATCTCATAATCACCCGGCTGATGTCTTCAGGGATTTGAGCGTTTAACTCTCTGGGATTTTTTGGCAGTTCGCTCTTGTGCTTCATAGCTATGCCTAAAGGAATTTCTCCTTCAAAAGGAACTCTTCCCGTCATCATTTCATAGAGGATAACTCCTAACGAGTAAATATCAGCTCTCTGATCCGCTTCCTTCCCCTCAACCTGCTCAGGAGACATATATTCTGGCGTACCAATTATCATTCCAGTTCCTGTTATTCCTTTTGTTTTAAGCGAGCGGGCTATGCCAAAGTCCATAATTCGAGCGTTGCCTTCTTTATCAATCATGATGTTTTGGGGTTTCATGTCACGATGCACAACTCCCAGCTTATGAGCCTCGGATAGCCCTTCACATACCTGCTTGGCAATGGAAATTGCTTTGCCAACTGTTAACTGATCTGCTCTTCTTATAAAACTCTTTAAGTCCTCACCAGCGACGTACTCCATAGTTATGTATCGGGTTCCTCCTTCCTCCATAAGCTCATACATACGACCGACATTTTTATGGGTAATCTTTCGAGCAAGTTTCAGTTCATTGCTGAATCGCTCTAAGGTTTTCTTATCTGAAGCTATTTCTGGTGTTATGAGCTTAAGTGCGACTTCTTCTTTCAGCTCTTTATCGAGCACTCTGTAGACCTTTCCCATACCGCCCTTACCTAGTTCCTCGATAATCTGGTATCTTCCCGCAAAGGTGGAGCCAGCGGTCAATTCTTCAGTGGGAGTTTCGAGGGTTTTGGTGACAGGGATTTCTTTTGAGGAAGGAAGCGGTGCAGCACATTCCCTGCAGAACTTGGAATCAGAAGGATTGTCGGCATCGCATTGAGGACATTTAACAGCCACATTTAACCCCTTAAGTAGGTTGGCAAAAGAATAACAAGGAACGCAAAAAGAGTCAAACTGATAATACTCTATGACTCGATGCTGTGAATAAAGCGAGCCGGATGACAATGGCGCCGAATAGAATGTTTCACTGTTTCTCTTTTCATCCGAGAAGATTTCGGCAGACACTGCCCAGGGATTCAAGCTTATTCTGAATAACATCCCAGACTATCTTTGTGTTCACTCCGAAATACTCATAGGATAAGATGTTGCAGAGGGCGGCAATCTTTCCCCTTCGATTTCTGGCGCTCTTGATCTGACGTCAAATATACTTCAGCAATACCAGGGTCAGCGTCTTTCCATCGGTCGAGGAATTTCTCGTAGTGTTCTGTGGATACAGTAAAAATAAGCAGGAATGATAAGCTTTAATATATGACTTCTACCTCAACGATGAAAAACTTATAATCCTCATAGTTGAAGGATATTTCTTCAATGAGCACCTTCCGGCCCTCATTGTTGACATAGAATTCCTGAACGAGCTGCTGGCTGGGAAACCTCACTCCTTTTTTCTCGAATCCATAGGTCACTGTCCAGTTAACGATCTTTCTTAAATCACCTATGGGAGAAAGGAGCAATTCATCCTCATAGTTCTTTATGGACTGCGGGTCATACTCGATCTTTAAAATGCTGAAATCTTTCTCATCCACCCAGACCTTTCCATAATTGTAATTCTCTTCTCTTTCCATTTTTGGAGTAGACCGGACGATTATCGCCTTTTTACCGTCGACAACATCCCTGCCCGCAATCTCATACGTGAAATGCTGCTGCCAGTACCTGCTCAGGAAACCAACCGGACCGTAGACTACATACTTGCCGAAATACTTAATTGGTCTGAATTCAACATTCTCTTCATGTTTCTTCGCTCCATCCTCCTCCAACAGGATTCTCTTTTCCCTGAGTTCTTTCCCCTTTTTAACCAGCTGATAATCATAAGCATAGGTCTTTTTTCGTGTTCGTCTGGGCTCCAACTTTTCCGTAGAGGATAGGCTGAAATTCATAATGCTCCTTTTTCGGTGATAATACCTCTCATCCTCTACCTTCTCTTTGCAAACATAGAACAAAGCCATATTCTTGACTAACTCACAATAATCGCCTGTCTTTTCAAGAATCAGGTCGAGCTTTATTTGATCGCTGCTTTCGCTGAGGCTGGAAGGAATGGGATTAAGCGGATTCATCAATCGGACAGGAAAAATAATCAGTATAGTGAAAATGAGCGACTTCAGCAGACATCTTAAAGGCAGGAATTGACCTCCATTTATGGATCCCATTATCTCCACGAATATCCCTCTTCTATAATTATGGCAAACGCGAAGAAAGCTGTCAAAATTAAAGATTGACGAGAAAGACTGCTGCTTTTTTTTATTTTCGCTTTAGCTGGGATTCACAGATTTTAATCCGGGCCTCAGCTTCTTTCTTCAGCCGGGTACTGATTTCGGCAGCCTTTTGATAATCCTTGATCGCCCGGGAATATTCTCTTTTCCTTTCCAAGACGATGCCGCGGTTGAAGTAGGCGATCGCATATCGAGGATCGACTGTGATGGCCTGGCTGTAATCAGCGATCGCTCCATCAAAATCTTCGACCTGAAACTTTGCGTCTCCTCTGCACCTCAAAGCAAAGGCATTCCTTGGATCGAGTTCGAGGGCCTGATCAAAGTCAGCAATCGCCCCATCATAATCCCACTCGTCTAATTTAATGGTTCCACGATTGTAGTAAGCCGCAGCGTCCTTTGGATTCAGCTCGAGAACCGTGTTGTAATCGGCCAGAGCCTTGTCAAGGATGCCCATTTCCTGCCTGACGATTCCACGGTTCTGATAAGCCTTTGCGAATCCCGGGTCGATCTCAACAGCTTTCGAATAATCCTCAATAGCTCCGGCCAGATCATTCATTTTTTGCTTTGCCAAACCACGGTTATAATAAGCGATAGAGTTGCCGGGATCCGCTTTAATGGCTCTGGTATAGTCGGCGATAGCGCTCTCCATGTCTCCTTCTCGAAATTTCTCCACCCCCCGGTTCACATACTGAGCTGAATCCCTACATCCCTGAAGCACAAAAAAACAGACCAGAAGCACTAAAAGCCGGCAATTTTTCATCTGAAACTTGGCCATTCTCCTTCCCCGTTCACTGACAGAAATCGAGAAGAAAAACTCTGGTTTAAACCTAGTACGCCTTCACCTTTATGTCAAGCTGACACCGCGATCTTTGCAATTTCAGGCTTAATGAGTTTGAGAGCGACCTCTTCCTTTATCTTTCTATCTTCGACTCTGTAGACTTTACTCATTCCTCCTTTTCCCAGCTCTTCGATAATTTCGTATCTTCCCGCGAAGGTGGCTCCTCTTGTTAATTCCTCTGTTGGTGTTTCGAGGGTTTTGGTGACAGGGATTTCCTTTGAGGAAGGGAGCGGCGTGGCGCACTCCTTGCAGTACTTGGAGTCGGAAGGATTATCGGCATCGCATTGAGGGCATTTAACAGCCACTGTAAACCCCTTAAAAAGGTTGGAAAAAGAATAACAAGGAACGCAAAAAGAGTCAAACTGATAATACTCTATGACTCGATGCTGTGAATAAAGCGAGCCGGATGACAATGGCG
>CAZSGR010000254.1:0-3908 GCA_964606185.1 uncultured Eubacteriales bacterium | reverse complement strand
GATATTCAAACCCGGTTAAAGGAATTTTTTGACCACTATCTTAAGGGCAAAAAAGCGCCGGGATGGATTGTTAAAGGCTTGCCTTACCAACCAGAAAAAAAATCCGACAAAAATAAAACCAAGGAAAAAGATAGCACAAAATTACCGGAGTGGAAATAAATTCAGCTCTCAAAATACACACGAGAGTTTGGCAAATTCCACCCACTGACATCCTGGAATAAACCTATTACAGGAAAAAAGATGAGATTCAGTATAAACGCTATCCATTGATGTCCACCTTGCTTTCCGAACTATGATTGAGTAGAATTTTCTTGTTAGCTAAAAAATCCTTGTAAAGATAGGAATCTCCTTTTTGGCCTTGCTCTAAATCCTTCGCCATTTGCCACAATTCCCGCCCGCTGACATCCTAGAATTAGAGTATCGAAGTTGAAACAGCGTGGTCAATGGCCAGCTCAACAATTCGCGAAAAACAGTATTTCCTTTTTTGTGGACGTTGTTCTCTCCGACTCATTTTTTCATCGTGGCCAGCCAGCCATCCAGGTCTTCCTTCGATTTTGAAGCTTCTTTTTTTGCGTGTTTCCCTGCACACGCCCGTCCGCATTCTTCCAGAACCTTGATTTTTGACTCCTTATCCAGGTGCTTATCCATGTTTTTCGTCAGATTAGAAAGCCACTCGTGAAGGGTTTTTTGTTTTTATGCCATTTTGCTCTACTGAAATTTTAATGCTGAATCTTCAGATTCTCTATTCGTTTTTTAAAAAAAATATGGCAGTCCCCGTGTCCAGGGCAAACTTTAGCGATTGGGGAATGAATTCTTTGCGATTCATTGTTGAACACATTGATTCTCCTGTTGGGCGCTATTTTTCGCTTTTGTCGGCTAAAATGGAAAGAGCCGTCTTTCTTTATGTCCAACCGTGCAACTTTTTCACTGCTTTTGACGTATATATATTTGAAGCCAATAGAAATGGAGGCAAAATGGACCTGCTGACACGGTTGGAAGAAACCATACTTGTCGCCGTTATTAAGCTAGGAGATGGCGCATATGGCGTGCCCATCAACCGGGAGGTCTCCAAGGTATTCGGAAGAACGTACACCATGGGAGGACTTTATTTCGCTCTGGACCAGCTTGTTCGTAAGGAATATCTGATGAAACGATCAGCAGACCCGACACCGCAGCGAGGCGGCAGAAGCAAGACCTATTATAGGCTGACACCTGAGGGAAAAGAGGCCCTGGAAGCCACCCATCAGCATCAGATCGAGTTGTGGAAATCTGTTCCTGAATTTGAAACCACCAATGGAAGCTGACAGAAAATAGATGAAAAATCCCAGACCGCCCCGGATAGCCGTCTGGCTACTGGCCCGGATATCCGGGCATGAGAGCGGGCCCTCCATTGTGGGGGATTATGAAGAGATATTCCAGGAGTTGGCACAAGAGCGCGGCCTTCATATGGCCCGCTCCTGGTATTGGTCTCAGGCCCTTAAATCCCTCCCCATGTTTACCACCAATCTTATCTTCGGGAGTGCCGCTATGTTAAAAAATTATCTTAAACTGGCCTACAGGAATATCCTCAGGCATAAAAGATATGCAATCCTTAACATCATTGGCCTTGCCGTGGGACTGGCCTCTTGCCTGCTCATGGCCGGCTATGTCATTCACGAACTGAGTTTCGAGACCATGCACCCTTTCAGGGATCGTGTATTCAGGATAAACGGACGCATCCCCATGGGAGGGCAAACCCTTCTCAACGCAGTGGTTTGCGCTCCCTTCGGTCCGGCTGTTGAGGAATCCATCCCTGAAATCGAAGAGAGCGTCCGCATCCTCAGACGGCACAATGTGCCGGTGCGGGTGGAGGATAGGGATTTCAAGGAAGAGAAGATGTTTTTTGCCGAACAGGAAATCCTGGAGGTATTCACTGTTCCCCTGGTCCGGGGCAACCCAAAAACGGCTCTGGAAGCACCGTTTACCGTGATCATCAATGAAACTCTGGCCCGGAAGTATTTTGGTGACGAAAATCCCTACGGAAAGATCATCCGCTTGACACTCCAGAGGACATACGACTTTCAAGTCACGGGAGTCATGAAAAATATGCCATCCAACACCGTCCTCAGGACACCCATGATCGCCTCTTTCGCCACGCTCCACCAAACCCATGGCGAGGCGGTCACAAGATGGATGAGCTGGGGGATGATAACCACTTTTGTTCGCCTTCGAATGGGTGCCGACCCGGCAACAGTCGATGAGAAAATAACGGCTGTGGCCCGCTCCCATCTTGATGAAGAAGAAAAGGATGCCTCCTATTACCTCCAGCTTCTGGGAAGGATTTACATCGAAAATGCCACCTATGGCATGAACAATGACCTGGATAATACCGGCAGCATCACGCGATTGTATGTTTTTTCTGCTGTCGCCCTGCTCATCCTGATTATAGCTGCCATCAATTTTATCAATCTATCCACGGCGAAGATTGTTGGTAGGTTGAAAGAGGTGGGTATTCGCAAGACCTGCGGAGCCCTGCGTTCTCACCTGATTAAGCAATTCCTGACGGAATCCGTTCTCATCACTGCAATCGCCATGGGGTTGGGGCTCGTCCTTTTCTCTTTGTTTAAACCCCGTTTGGACTTCTATCTCGGGAAAACCCTGAACCTGGGAGTCCTGACAACTCCCTGGGTCCTTCCTGGCGTCGCCGCCTTGATACTCGTTGTCGGTTTCCTTGCCGGGTCTTATCCGGCCTTTTTTCTCTCCCGGTTCCCGGCTGCGGTTGTTTTCCGGTACGGCGTTCCCAAGGGTCCCTCCAGGTACGGGCTGCGGAGGATCCTGGTGGGTGCCCAGTTTTTCATTGCCGCTGCTCTAATTGTCAGCACTCTGGTCGTCCTCAAACAAGTGCGGTATTCTGAAACAAAAGACCTCGGATACAATAAAGACAATCTCATTGTCCTGAGCAATAGGAATGCCTCTCGTCTCAAGAACGCCAGCCTGGTTAAGAGCCAGATCATGAGCCGAACCGGAGCTCTGGCAGCCGCTCTGGTGGATAACTTTCCCTCGGCCCAGAATCGCAACATCTCGACTGTCCGCATTGAAGGGAAAGCAGAGGAAAAAGGCACGATCGTCCAGTCCCTGGAAGTGGATGCGGATTTCATTCCAGCCATGGAATTGAAACTGGTCGCTGGACGGAATTTCGAACAGGGACGGACCGCTGACAAGGAAGCCGTTCTGATAAACGAGACCGCTGCCCAGAGCTTTGGTCTTGAGGATCCGATCGGGAAATTCCTGTATAGGGGAGATAATGCTTTTCGCATCATTGGTATTCATCAGGACTGGAACACAAATTCGATCCATTCCCGGATTTACCCCACTGTTTTGTTTCACGCTGATGAGACAGCAGGCGAACTCGTCGTCCGGCTCCCTTCGGAAAGGACTCAGGAAGTCATTTCCAGGATTCGAGAGGTCGTGTATGGGCTTTTTCCCGAGCAGATCTTTGATTATGCGTATGTCGATGATCTCCATCTCAGAGCCTACGATGAAGAGAGACGGCTGGCATCGCTTCTCTTTTCGTTCTGTCAATTGACTGTTTTGGTGGCCTGTCTCGGCATTTTTGGTCTGGCGGCGTACAGCACCGAACAGCGGACCAAGGAGATCGGGATTCGCAAGGTCTTGGGTTCCAGCGTCGGCGGTATCGTCATCCTGTTTACCCGCAACTACGCCCGCTGGGTGTTCGTGGCCAATATCTTCGCCTGGCCGGCTGCCTATTTTGGAGTGAACAAGTGGCTTCAGGTCTTTGCCTTCAGGACACCCTTCGGTCTCGGACCATTCATCTTGTCAGGATTGATAACCCTGGCTGTAGCCCTAATCTCGGTTGTCTTTCAGACTGTGAAGGCAGCCCTGGCCAATCCGGTTCAATCCTTGAGGTA
>CAZSGR010000253.1:0-3968 GCA_964606185.1 uncultured Eubacteriales bacterium | reverse complement strand
GACTGACCCCTATAATGAATAACTGACTCTTGGTAAACCTTTTCACTTTTATATCGTCTTTTAAAGAGAATGGGTTTTTTATACACTAATGAATAAATCTATGGAGGTTTTAATGAAACCTTATAAGCTATCCCTCATTTTTCTCTTGTCATTTATCCTGCTCGTACTACCTTTCTGTAAAGCGCAGGATCTGGGCTCAACACTCGAAAAAGAAATCCCAAAATTGATGGAAATGGCCAATATACCAGGCATGTCAATAGCTGTGATTCGCGATGGCAAAATCTTTTGGTCAGGTGCCTTTGGGCTGCGGAACCGAGAAACAAAAGAACCTGTGGATGAAAACACTGTTTTTGAAGCTGCCTCACTCACCAAGACCGTAACAGCCGCTGCGGCATTGAAGTTGGTGGAGCGTGGAGAACTGGACCTCGACAAGACTCTCGCAGAATATCTTCCCTATCCAAGACTTGCAGGCGATGAGCGTTACAAAAAGATAACTGTGAGACATGTCCTGACACACACAACTGGCCTTCCCAACTGGGGAAACAAGCTCATCCGCGAGCCGGGAGAACTTTACGGTTATTCCGGTGAGGGTTTTCTGTATTTGGGCCGTACGATAGAAAAAATAACAGGTCTGTCTTTGGAGGAGTTCGCGAAAAAAGAAATATTCCAACCTTTGGGAATGTCCAGAACCAGTTATATCTGGAATGACATCTATGCAGAAAACATTTCTGCGGGCCACGACCGTCATGGTTTTGCCAGTCAAAGAGGTAGGCGAACAGAGCCGAATGGAGGTGCAAGCCTTCTGACCACAGCGCTGGATTATGCCACATTCCTCTGTTCAATCATGGATAATCAGGTACTCGAACAAAAAACCATTTGCATGATGTTGACTCCCCATGTCAGAGTGACGAAAAGGGGAGAGCCTAAAGATGCATTAGATGAGCATGTTTCATGGGGATTCGGTTGGGGGATTCAGTCAGGAAACAAAGAAAACGGATTCTGGCATTGGGGGGACAACGGTGAGCTCAGAGCTTTTACAGTTTCTTACAGGGAGAGAAAAGAAGGACTTGCGTTCTTTGCGAATTCCGAGAATCTTTTTCTGATCGCTGAACCACTCATCTCCCTTGTTCTGGACGACCCGCAGCATGCATTCAACTGGCTCACCTACAAACGGTATAGCGATCCTGATTGGGCCGCTATCACGAATCTTGAAAAGACTTTCCTTGAAGAAGGCGAAAAAGCTGGTCTGGAGAAAATGGAAGAAGTGATGAATCAATTTCCTGAGTCTCTTGAAATTCAGGATCTCAGCCGCATGGCCCAATACTTAACCCTGAGAGAAAAGGTCAATGAAGCTGAGGCGATTTTAAAATGGATTATTGATTCAGACCCGAAATCAGATGCCGTTTGGACAGGTCTCGCACGGCTTTATCTTGAAACGGGCAGATACAAAGAATCACTCGAACCTCTCCAAAAGGCTCTAGAATTGGACCCAGAAAACTCTTCCTTAAAGAGGAGCCTCCCCTGGATTAAGGAGGCTATCCGGGCAGAGGAGCATCCAGTTCTGGTATCTGAGGAGTTACTTAAAAAATATGCCGGTGACTATGGCCCCCGTCATGTGTATTTCCGCCAGGGAAAGCTGTACTATCAAAGAGAGGGGAGAAAGGAATATGAATTACTCCCGCTGACTCAAGATACATTCGCACTCATTGGATACGGTGTCTTTCGTCTCCGTTTTGTTCTGGATAAAGACAGAAATGTGACGAAAGTTGTTGGCATATATATTGAAAGTCGTACGGATGAGTCCCTGCGCGATGAAACTACATAAGATGCAATCCCAATAGGACTTCTAAACTGTCCTCTTGGGGACCGTCCCTTTTACTCATTATTCATACACGAGTATGACTACACGTCTGTTCTGAGCTCTTCCCTCACTTGTCGAATTGTCAGCGATCGGTTTGGCGCTCCCATAACTGACCACTTCCATCCTGTGGAGAGGGATACTGTACATATCGTGAAGATATTCCATCACAGCTTCAGCTCTTAGTTTTCCGAGAAACACGTTCCACGCTTCTTCGCCGGTGCTATCTGTGTGTCCCTGAATTTCAAGATACAAGCCCTTATTCTGTTCGATTAGCGTTTGGACAAACTGATCGAGCATAGCTTTTGCTTCATCGGGAAGTTCAGCCTTATTAAACTCAAACTTTGCCTCATCATTTCTCATAATCTCTTGAAGGATCAGTTTTCCCTGGGCAAATCTTTTCACCTCATCTATTTTGCCATCCAATTCAGATTTCTGCTGACTCATTTCGGACTGATTCTGTGTAATGAGAGAACCAAGGGTGGATAGTCGCTCATCATGTTCTTTAAGTCTTTTCTGATTCTCTTCAATGGTACTTTCCATTCCCTCGACTTTTTGATCCAGAGATGCCACCTCTCCCAAGGTCCACTTTTTTGACGCGCATCCTGTTCCGGAGAGCAGGCCAATTATTACCACAGTCGCAACTACGAATGTGATTTTGTTTTTATTCATCTTCACCTCCATTCTTTATTCATCAATAACCAAAAGTAGGTTATTTGCGATCATCTCCCCCATTCATCATTTCCAATCATAGCACAGACTTTTTCTCTGTCAAGCGAATTAATATGATATCTTCACTTGCGTTTTTAAAAAAAAATCTCATCCGGTCTTTGGCCTCTGCTCTGAGTTTACAGCACCCGTCAGAGAGAATCCTTTTTTTCACCGCTGTAATATCCTTCTCTTGTCCTCAATCTGTATTTCTTTTTTGAAGTAGCGACCCTGATTTTTCGATACTCACTCTCTGGGCCTCTGTAGGAAGTATATCCGAGTATATACTGATGACCGATTTCTCTTGTAATCCTCCTCAATGCATCATTCATTTCTTCAGCTTGATTAATGAAAAATGCCTTTCCCCCTGTAGCTGAAGAGAATTTTTCAAGAGAGTCAATGATACCGGAAGAGGTTAACTCAGGAGAACGCTTATACTTTTTTAAATACTGCTCACTCAAAGGAATCTTATACCCAATGGTATATATGGGGATGTCCACTCTTCTCGCAACCTCAATGGCCTGTTCAGGAGAATACTGGCTGTCATTCTCAATCCCATCCGTGATTAAAAGAAGAGCTCTTTTTTCGTTACCCCCTCTATTGGCAAATTCCGGGGACACCGCGACTGCATCATTTAACGCTGTCTGGCCATACGCCTCCGTTTTCTTCAGGACAGTCAGAACATCATTCTTATTATTAGAGAATTTCACAGCCACTTCCACTTCTCCATCCGCAAAAATCAATAACGAAACCTCGTCTTGACCGTCGAGAAGGAAAGTCAAGAGATACTTGAGTGCTTCCTTGCTTTCTCTCAATTTATCCTGAAGATCCATGCTCCCGCTAACATCAAGGAGAATAGTTAAGCTCAAAGGGGAGTCAAAATTGTGGCTGAAATAGGTTATTTCCTTCTCTTCATTATTCTCATAGATCTGAAAGTCTTCCTGCGTGAGGTCGTTTATATACCTTCCTTTTCTGTCTTGAACTGTAACGGCTATAGAAATGGCACTGACCGCCACATTGTGAAATATTTTTTTATTTTGTACTTCTTGAGGGAAGGATGATAAAAAAGATACATCGAGCGCAGCTATCCAAAGGAAAACGAGAACAATCGAAAGGGGTAAGAGCTTTCTTTCTCTACTTGGAGTGATTATCTTCATTTTATATTTTCAACACCCACTAGTCATTATAACCGATAACGCAAGAAAAATTTGGGATGTATACTAACGAAAAGCCGACAACTAAAGCTGCACACAAAATGATAGACCTTGGCTCAAATCTGCTCCTCCCTATATGAATTAGTCGTTTGAACAGCATGTAATGAGAAGAAAATTTGAGACAGTTGTACTTGCTCAATAATTCGGCAACACTTTTCGAATGTCATTGCGGGCGAAGCGCGGCAATC
>CAZSGR010000252.1:0-3983 GCA_964606185.1 uncultured Eubacteriales bacterium | reverse complement strand
GGTTTTTTTTGCTCTAAAAACTTCTGACGGCACTCATTCGAGCAAAAATAATAGTCCTTTCCCGCATAATTTGCCTTGAGAGCGTCTTCTTTGGGGAGATAAGTATTGCACATTTCATCTTTGACCATTATGCCAGATTGGCGCTTGGATACTCTGGGAGGCTGGCTTCCCTTGTTCACAGCTTTGAAAAAACGGTAGAGCCAGTAGACGATGTAGGCGAGAAAGGCATAGAGGATAATCTTAAAAAATGTCATTACTTCTTTAAATTAGACGATTTATATAGCCGTGTCAAACAAAGACTTGCAGATATGAGATGGGTGGAGATGGGGACGTTCCCCAATATTTAAGGTGGCACCTTGGGGAACGTCCCCAATATTTTCGTATTCCAAATTTTTCTTGATTAATGAAAGGCTTAAAAGTAACATAAAAAAGAAATAAATCAATCATTCAAATGGTTAGAGTCATACACAAATCTCATAATTACCATCATATTTCACCCTCAAAGAGGAGCCATTATGGATTTTTTATTGAACAAAGAACAGGAAATTTTAAAGGATTCGGTCAAGAATTTTGCAGAGAAAGAAATTCGGCCCCGCATCAAGGAGAGTGATGAGAAGGGAGAGTGGCCAGAGGAGCTGACACAAAAGCTGGGGGAAATGGGGCTGCTGGGAATAATCATTCCACCGGAATTTTCGGGAGCAGGCTATTCGAACGTGGATTATGTGATCATTCTGGAAGAAATCTCCAAGGTGGACCCTTCAGTCGGCCTGGTTGTAGCCGCTCATAACTCTCTGTGTTCGAATCACATCAACCTCTTCGGGAATGAAGAGCAAAAAAAGAATTACCTGACACGTTTGGCCTCAGGACAGACTCTAGGAGCATGGGGCCTCACTGAGCCGGAAGCGGGTTCTGATGCTGCATCCTTGAAAACCAAGGCTGTGAAAGACGGAAATCAGTGGGTGCTCAACGGGACAAAGCGTTTTATCACTAACGGGACATTGGCAGAAATTCATGTGGTGATGGCGGCGACAGATCCGGAGAAAGGGAAAAAGGGTATTTCCTCTTTTGTCTTAGAAAAGGGGATGAAAGGCTTTAGTCCGGGCAAGAAGGAAGATAAGCTGGGCATACGGTCAGCCGATACATCCGAGCTTGTTCTTGAAGATGTCAGAGTTCCCGCAGAGAATATGCTGGGAAAAGAGGGAGAAGGATACAGACAGGCCATGGCTATTTTAGATGGAGGACGAGTCAGTATCGCCGGATTTTCTCTGGGAATTGCCGCAGGCGCTCTGGAGTCGAGCCTGAAATATGCGAAAGAAAGGGTTCAGTTCGACCAGCCCATCGCTAATTTTCAGGCCATTCAATGGATGCTGGCCGATGGTTTTACAGAATTGGAAGCCGCACGTCTCTTGACCTACAAAGCTGCTTTTATAGAGGATCAGGGTAAAAAGGTCCCGAAAGAATCTGCCATGGCGAAACTCTTTGCCAGTGAATTAGCTGTGAAATCGTCCTCAATGGCCGTACAGATTTTTGGAGGCTATGGGTTCACAAAGGAATATCCGGTGGAGAAATTCTACCGGGATTCAAAATTAGCCACCATCGGGGAAGGAACGTCTGAAATCCAGCGCTGGATCATTGCTCAAAAAGTACTTTCTGAATACTGAATTCAATTAATGAGCTGGAGTCATACTCTGAAATTCATCTCAAGAGAAAGAAAATAGAATATTCTTTCCTGAGAAAACGAAGTTTTTCAGCCGCGGGGAGAAGGCGAGCATGAAGAAGATAAGAGTGTCTGATTTAGCCCAGGAAGTCATCAAAGGAAACCATAGAGCCATTGCGCGGGCGATTTCTCTTGTGGAAAATAACCGAAGCGCAGCTCAGGAAATGATGAAGAAAATCTTTGCGCAGACTGGCGAGTCAATCATCGTTGGTATTACTGGCTCACCGGGCTCCGGTAAAAGTACATTAGTTGACCAGATGGCCAGTATCCTCCGGAAGAGTGAGAAAAAAATTGGAATTGTGGCAGTGGACCCTTCCAGCCCTTTCAGCGGCGGTGCGATTTTGGGGGACAGGATCAGGATGATGCAGCACAGTGTGGACCCTGAAATTTTCATCCGCAGCATGGCCACACGAGGACAATTAGGCGGTTTAGCGAAGGCCACCGGAGAGGCTATCGCGGTTCTTGAAGCCGCAGGAAAAGACTTTATACTAGTCGAAACAGTTGGAGTGGGACAGGATGAGGTTGAGGTGGTGAAGCTGGCGGATATCATTCTCGTGATCCTTATCCCAGGAGCTGGGGATGAGATTCAGGTGTTTAAAGCAGGAATCATGGAAATTGCTGACATTTTCATCCTGAATAAGGCGGATTCACCTCTCGCCGACAGGACAGAAAAGCAACTCAAAGCCATGCTGGACCTGGGCCTAGTCGGAAAGACTCCTCCTCCTGTGATCAAGACCGTGGCCACAGAGGGGAAAGGAGTGGATAAGCTCATCAAAGAGATCGATAAATTGGTTAGGGATAAAGACCAGGAATTGCGGGATTCCAGGAAGAAAAGACTCATCCCATGGATGCTGATGGATATTATCGGTGAAAAAATTTATCAGTCTGTGACTCAAAACATCAAAGCTTCCGAGTTTGAAGACTTCATCGAGAGAATTCACAGGAGGGAAATTGATCCTTACACGGTTGCCGATGAAATTGTAGAAAAGTTAAAGAAAAGCACGTGACAGGCCTGAGGAAGAATCTTTTTGGGTGATTTTGTTTTCTCTTTTGAAAGGAGACAAAGAGGATGAAAATCGAACACATAGGAATCGCAGTGAATAATCTTGAGGAAAGTCTAACGCTGTGGACTGAATTGCTCAACCTGAAAGTGCGGGGAATCGAAGAGATAAAAGAGAGAGGCGTAAAATTGGCTGATTTGGAGGTCGAAGATGGGCCATCCATTGAACTGGTGACTCCCCACGGGGAAGGATCTCCTCTTGAAAAATTCCTGAGAGAAAGAGGGGAGGGAATGCACCACTTTTGTTTCGAGGTGCAGGATGTTGAGGATGCTGTCAAAAAGCTGAAGGATAAAGGAATTCAGTTTGTTCACGACAAACCGCAGAAGGGGGCTGAAGGAAGCCTAATCGCTTTTATCCATCCCCGTCATTTCAACGGCGTACTGATAGAGCTAAAAGAGAAACAAACTCAAACCTGAAACCAGAGTAAGAATGCTGAAGACATTGGGGAATGTCTTAATCATTACGGGAATCCTGATGGTTATCTTCGGCTTTATTCTGAAATTGTCCGGAAAGTTCAAGTGGATCGGGAAATTGCCAGGAGATATCGTTATCCATAAAGGGAACTTCACTTTCTATTTGCCGCTTGTGACCGGACTGCTTGCCAGTCTCATCCTGAGCCTGTTGCTTTATTTGATTTTTAAATTTGTTTTGAAGAATTAAAGAGCAGTGAATTCCCCTCAGGGAAAATCCTTTTGTTGATTAAAGAGAGTCACTATCCTTCTGGCAAAGGTTTTGGCGTCTTCCAGGTCGGCCTCGTTAGGATGAGTTTGGGCAGAGGCTGCCATTTCCGCCCATAACGTGTGTTCTGGAGATTTGCTTAAAACTTCAAGAGCTTTGGAGGAAACTCTTCCTCTGCAGGAAAAAATCCCCAGGATTTTGGCTTTCGAGGCTGTGACAGCCGCGTGTTCGAGGGCCTCTTGGGAGAGGCGGCTTCCAGCGATTGCGCCGTGAGTGGAAAAAAGAGCGATTTTTTTCCCCTCGGGGATTCTTCTGAGGAGTTTCTCAATCTTGAACGGAACACTGTGTGAATGGACAGGAAATCCGATGAATACAAGAGTGAAGTCGTCCACTTCTTGAACGTTATCGATAGGCTCTATCGTTTTATCTCCCCCCAGAGCACTGTGCATAGCCTCGGCAATTTTTTTTGTATTTCCTGTTAAACTGAAGTATGTGACCAGAATTTTTGGCATCCTCAATCTCCCTCA
>CAZSGR010000251.1:0-4007 GCA_964606185.1 uncultured Eubacteriales bacterium | reverse complement strand
GATCGCTCGTGATGACGTGGTTGTCCACCGCGATTGCGTTGTAACAAAGTAGACGTCGTTGCAAAGAGCGTAGCGACAGCGGCAATCTCATGCAATTAGCGATACACTATGAGATCGCCACGCTCTGCTCGCGATGACAATTTTATTTAGAAAAAAAAGGTCGTCAGATTTGCTCGCCCGCAGGGGAAAAGATGCCGACTTTAAGAAAATGGGGACTGTCCCTTTTAGTCCTTATTTTAAAGAAGATAGGGACTGTCCCCTTTTTAGAATAATGAATAAGGTGTCGGCAGATTTTATGAATAATTCAGGTGGATTTATTTGCTGATTTTCAAGCATTTAGTGCGATTGCGGAGTGTATTGCGGTGAATCCCCAGGGCTTTGGCCATTTTTGTCATGTTGCCATTATACTTTTTCGAGGCGGTCTCGATATAAATTTTCTCGAATTCCTTCAGACCATCTTTAAGGCTCAATTCCTTTTCCACCATCTCCTCTATAATAATCTCCAGTTTCCGATGGATAGTGACTTTATCGGATTTTTTTTGCATCTTTCTCCACCTTTTTCGAGATATCTTGATAAGCGTCTTTGAAATTTTCCTTGAGATCCTTGGGAATAAGGCCAACCAGGGTTCTGGCTATCTTCATGCAAACAGGGGAAAGCTGCGAGTCTTTTAAGGCTTTTTGGCTCACAGGAAACACCGAGAGCGCAAAAATAACAACACTGCAGATGAGAATTCCCGTGAGAAAGCCCAGGCATCCCCCCAAAACATTGTTCAGGAGCTTTAGCGGACCTTTGATTATTTTTGACAGCAGATGCGAAGACAGCCAGCCAACACACACAACGGCCAGAAACACAGTCAGGAAACCCAAAAATTGAGCGAGCACTTCAGAAGAGATGAACCGCAGGTAGATCCAGGAAACCTGCTTGTAAAAGCCAAGTGCAATAATCACTCCCATGATGACAGAGAGAAGACCGAAAACTTGCCTCACGAGTCCTTTAACGATACCCACAACTGAGGTGACAGCTAGAATGATGAGCAGTATGATATCCAGCGCGTTCAACAGGTTCACCTTTTTCTTTTTCTCAATTCCTCGACCATCCAGTACTCTCCTTCTTCTAGGGAGCCGAAGGCAATATGAGGTTTTATCCTCCCGTGAAAATCAGAGCCGGCTGTGGGAACGAGATCCAGTTCTTCAGCCAGGGTTCTGTAGTGCTCAGTTTGAGAGTTGTCATGATAGAAAGTGTACACTTCCAAACCTTCAAGCCCGTTTTCTTTCAAAACAACGAGGTCTTCCCGGGAAGCATTCTGGAAGTAGGCCCCCGGATGGGCGAGTACGGGCACGGCCTCTGTCTGCGGAACCAATCTGAGCACCTCTAATAACTCCAGGTTACGTTTGGGAACCCAAGCGGGTTTCCCCTTAGTGAAATAGTCCCTGTAGAAAAAATAAGGGGCGAAAATCCGGTTCTGTCCCTCATAATATTTTTTTAAAGACGAACTATTCTTTTTCTCAGCCTTGTCCAGCAGAATCTGGGCAATCGTTACACCCAGCGGTGGATTCGGCTTTGATTTTCTGGAAACTTCCTTCCAGTTGATATCAAAACCAATCTCTCGAAGTTTCCGGACACGTTCTTTGCCTTCCACGATTCTTCTTTCCGCAACCTGGCCAATAAGCTCGGACACGAGTTTCTTTTTCCAATCGACAAAGGGGAGGAGAAGATGAAACTCCCGGTCCTCAAAAAGTGTCGTGAGCTCCAGACTCGGAATGACCTCGATTCCTTCCTCTTCCCCAAGCTTCAGCGCTTCCGGATACGCGGCCACAGTGTCATGGTCAGCGATGGAAATGGCTCTCAGCTTATTCTTTTTTGAGAGTTGGATAATATGAAAAGGAGAAAAATCTCCATCGCTGCTTTTATTGGAATGAATGTGGAGGTCGACTTTCCACCGCATCAGAGCTCATTCTTGTCGGTTAAGAGTTTATATATTTCTAAATACCTCTGGGATGTTTGTTCGATTATAGACGAAGGCAATGAAGGGGGTGGCGAGTTCTTATCCCAGTCAGTGCTTTCCAGATAATCACGAACAAACTGCTTGTCCAAGCTTGGCTGAGATTGACCCGGAGAATAGCTGGAGAGAGGCCAGAATCGAGAGGAATCAGGAGTGAAGATTTCGTCCACGAGGATAAGCGCACCGTTGTGAAGCCCGAATTCAAACTTGGTGTCAGCGATTATTATCCCCTTCGAGTAGGCATGAAGCGAGGCTTTCTGGTAAAGCTCTATACTGATCTTCTTGATTTTCTGAGCGAGTTCTGGCTTGACCAGTTTTTGCATCTTTTTAAAAGAAATGTTTATATCATGTCCTTCTTCCGCTTTCGTGGACGGTGTAAAGATGATCTCATCCAACCGATCAGACTCTTTCAGTCCGGGCGACAGCTTGACGCCACTCGTTTTTCCGGTGGCCTTGTAATCTCTCCACCCGGAACCGGAAAGATACCCCCGCACCACGCATTCCACAGGAACAACTTCTGTCCTCTTCACTAGCATGGACCTTTTCTCCAAGATCTCTCTGTGTTTCTGGAGAACAGAGGGAAACTCATCTATCTCTGCAGTTAAAAGGTGGTTGGGGCAAACAAGGGAAGTGTGCTCGAACCAGAATTTGGAAAGCTGCGTTAAAACCTTTCCTTTATCCGGTATGAGAGAAGGAAGTATATAATCAAAGGCAGAGATGCGGTCCGATGCCACCACGAGCAGCTTGTCTTCAACCTCATAGACATCACGGACTTTCCCTCTTTTGTACAAAGTCAATTCCGGGATTGATATTTCTGACAGTTCTGCCATCGCATGCTAAAGAATAAAAAAAAATTATTTAAAAAGCAACTAAAATGAAACTGTATTCACTTCCTGATGAAATCAAATAATTATCAGACTGAGTGATTCGAAAACACGCAGGTTTTTCCCCAGCGAGTAAAAACCTGCTCGGTTTCAGGCTCCGCTCTCCTCTCCTACGGAGAGGAACCATGCCCGCTCCGCCTTCAAACGGTTTTCTCAATCACTCAGTCTGATCATCTTCACTCTGCAGAACCGAGCTCTTTTAAATTTAGCAAAACTGAAGAGGATTATTTAGATTTTCATTCCGATGAAACTCAGCATTCTTCCGGCTTTCTCTCTGTCCCGCCTGTAGGAAGGAAAAGACTCATCACAATGTGTGCAGCCGTCCACTGAGTATATATTTTTCTTTTCGACTCCGAGGCTCATCAGCTGAGATATGTTTTCTCCTTTTAAATCAAAAAGATATTTTTTCTTTTTGGAGGGGTGGGTTCGAAAAAATTCGGTCGACAGCTCTTCCTTCTTGAAACTTTGAAAGACATCCTCCCCGACTTCATAGCATCCGCTTCCGATGCAGGGGCCCAGAGCCACAATGAGAGTTGAGGGCCGGCATTTGTAATGATCGACCATGCCCTGGATTCCCTTTTGTATCACTCGCTTGGAGGTCCCCCTCCATCCGCAATGGATGGCGGCAATGACTTTCCGCGGTTCGTCAACAACCAAGACAGGAAGGCAATCGGCTGTTTTGATGATGAGAAGGAACTCAGGGATGTCTGTGATCATGGCATCTCCTCTTAACTTCTTCTCAGGAATCCTGTCTATGAATCGAATGATAGTGGAATGGACTTGGTTGAGGAAAAGGAGTCTGAAACCTGCCCACTCGGGTTTTTTCTTGAAATCCGCATCCTTCCATTCTCCCGTTCCAAAACCATGGACAATGTATGGAATTTGTTCCAATCGGGGAATGGTGAGAAAATCACTGCGTCTTGTGCTCTGCATCATTAACTTGAATTTATATCCATTGTCCCACCTAAAGTCAATTAACCTGGATTATTCATAAAATCGGCCGACTTCTTAAATACTCCTCTAAAAAAAAGACAGTCCCCATTTTCTTAAAGTCGGCATCTTTTACCCTTCGGGCGAGCAAATCTGACGACCTTTTCTTTAGATCAATTGTCATCGCGAG
>CAZSGR010000250.1:1657-4016 GCA_964606185.1 uncultured Eubacteriales bacterium | reverse complement strand
TGTCATTGCGAACGAAGTGTGGCAATCTCGTAGAATGAAATGGGGATTGTTACCAATCTCTGAAATGCTAAATGTTAAGACGCAACCCTTTTTAGGAATGTCGAATGTTGAGATGCAACCCCTTAATTTTCCTTAATTTTTACGCGATATTCTTCAGCTTTATCAGATTTTCCCCAGGCGTCATAAAGTTCGATGACGCGCTTCAGGGCTGCAATCGTCCGCCTGTGGCTCGCACCAAACTGCTTATTAATTATTGAGTAGCCATCCACGAGTAATTTTTCGGCCTCGCCGTATCTTTCGAGTTTGCTGAGACAACCCCCTAAAAGACTATTTACATTAGCTATCTGCCAGTGATTCTCAGGGAACGTCTTCTTGAATACAACAATAGCCTCACGAAAAGACTTCTCAGCCTCTTCATAAGCTCCTTTATTCACTTGCAGTCCGCCCAGATTATTCAATGTTATAGCGATATAGGGATGATTTTCTCCCAAGAATTTCCGGTCCATTTCCAAGACTTGACGGAACATCTCCTCGGCTTCCTCAAAAGATCCCTTACTCCGGAGCACAAGAGCCAGATTGTTCATATTCGTCGACACCTCTGGGTGTTCGGTGCCCAGGAGCCTCTGATTCATCTCCAGCGCTTCACGAAACAACTCTTCAGCTTCATCATAGTCACCTTTTCGGTAGAGAAACATCCCGAGGTTATTCAAGCTTTGAGCCACATGTGCATGCTCATTTCCCAATTCTTTCCGGCGGATAGCGAGGGATTCCCTGTACAAAGGCTCCGAATCCTCTAAATTTCCCAATGCTTTTAAAGTCATGGCTAGGTCATTTAAAACTTCGGCGACTTCAATATTCTCATCACCCAGAAACTTTCGTTTTATCTCCAAAGCCTCCCGGAACAGTTTCTCGGCCTGAGAAAAATCTCCCTTGGCATAGACTAAAGTGCCAAGGCTGTGAAGACTTCTGGATACGACTAAATCATCCTTTCCCAGTGCCTGCTGTCTTTTATTCAGTGCCTGTTCCAGGAGGGATGATGCGGCATCGTACAATCCAAGGTTTCTGTACACCATTCCCATCGTATCCATGAGTCGAGCCTGAATCAGGGGTTGTTCGGAAAGCTCCGTTTCGATCCTCTCTGCCCCTCTTTCCAATATCTCTCTCGCAGTTATCGTATTCCCTTTCGCCTCACTGGGATCTGATATACGAAAAAGTTCCACCAGAAAATCTGATACCTGCTGCGCCGTTTCCGCCTCCTCCCTCGCCTTCTTCTCCGCTCTAGTCGCCTTCACCAATCCGATGCTTGTGCCCGTAATCCCGATCACAAGCGCCAAAACCACCAGCGCTGCCGCTACCGCTGCTGTCCTGTGCCTCCTCACATACTTTTTCAAGCGGTACATCGCACTCGGCGGCCCCGCGATCACTGGCTCGTGCCTCAAATACCTCATGATATCTGCGGCTAACTCTGATGCTGAAGCGTACCGTCGAATCCTATCCTTGGCCATCGACTTCATCGTGATCCAGTCCAGCTCTCCCTTGAGCTGCCTGGTCAGCGAAGGCAAATCTGTCCTTCGGTTGCGGGTCGCATGTTTCGTATCAAATCCCGGCGTGGTCAACCGTGTACTCGGCTTAGGTGGTTCATCCTCGCGAACCTTCCGGCGAATCTCATCAAAACCCCCGCTGCGGAGCTCATCGGATTCGAAAGGAAGCACCCCCACCAGCAGCTCATAAAGCAACACTCCAAGAGAGTAGACATCTGTCCGAGTATCAATGTCCAAACCTGTCATCTCAGCCTGCTCAGGACTCATGTACTCCGGTGTTCCGATAAGCTGGCCAATCTCGGTAAATACCGTCCGTTCCGTCAATCGTTGCGCTGTCGCCTTAGCCACACCAAAGTCGATGATCTTAGGTACGGGCTTATCGTCCTGGATCGTTACGAGCACGTTTGAGGATTTAATATCTCGATGGATAATTCCCTTCTGATGGGCATGCTGGATCCCTTCACAAGCCCGGATGAAGAGTTCAAGCCGTTGAGGAGTGGAGAGCTTATGCGTATCGCAGTACTCGTTTATCGGAATGCCTTTCACATATTCCATTGCAAAGTACGGCCGTCCCTGTGCGGTCGCACCCGCATCAAAAACCCTGGCAATATTGGGATGGTTCATGAGCGCCAGAGCTTGTCGCTCAGACTCAAAACGGGCCACCACCTGCTTGGTATCCATCCCCCATTTAATGATCTTGAGGGCCACCCTCCGTTTGATGGGCTCAATCTGTTCAGCCTCGTAGACCTCCCCCATGCCTCCTACGCCAAGCTTCTGGAGGATGCGGTAGTTGCCGATTATCTCCGGGGAAACACCCA
>CAZSGR010000250.1:0-1557 GCA_964606185.1 uncultured Eubacteriales bacterium | reverse complement strand
TACGAGATTGCTTCACTCCGTTCGCAATGACATTATAAAAACGTTACCGATTTCTGAGCGAGTACACCTGTCCCCTTTTCCATATTTGCTCGGAATGGATTTTATCTTTTATCTCAGTAATGGAGATGCCCAAAACAGGGCCTTAGTCAGGCGATGGCCCGTTCCACTAAAGATTAATCCCAGAGGCGGAAGGGCGGATAGGCATCTGTCATGAGGCCTGCATAGGAGGCAGCCCGATAGCTCCAGCGGTTGATTCCCACAACAAGCTTAAAGATATCTTCAGGATACCGGTCAGAAAACAACCGGGCGATCGCACCGAACAGCGCTAAAATCGTCCCCAGGCCAGCGCGGGAGAGTCCAAAACCGCCGTTGAGAATCCCCACGACAATGTAGTGAGGCACGGCCAGAATCCACCACTTAATAAGCACCAGACCTGAGGAGAGCTTTTCCGGATAATCCACCATGAGGCCAGCCGGATAATCTACGGATTTCAAGGTGAATGGCGGGTATTTATCAGTCCCTAAGGCACTGTATCCGTAGAAGCCAACTCGCCATGTCCAGCGCATAACGCCAACATTGAATTGGAACAAACCCCGAGGATAACGGCCGGTAAAAAGAATGGCAAAGAAGGCAATGAACGTCACAAAGAAATAGGCGATCCAAAGAAAAAACAGGATGACGTAATGGGGGATGAGAAGAATCCACTTAATCAGCCAGAGTGCCGGTGAAGGCGGATGTGACAGCTCTCCGGTTACTGTGACAGGATAGGCTTTTGTGTCCATCAGAAACCTCCTCAACGGTATCTATCATAAGTACGACAAACGTAACTGATTTATTCAGACAGATTAGTCCAGAAAAAGCAAAGTCATCGAAGTCTTTTCTCCTGCCAGGGAGGATTATCTGCCATAGCACTTGAGGTTGTCCACGGATTCACTCACCCGAGAGATTCTGCGATCTTGCCCGCAACTATCTTAAGACACATAATAAATTATTGACACTTTAGCGTTTTAATGTTATAGTGCCAAAAACACCATTAAGGAGAATCATCATGAGCAGTCTCACAAAAAGATCGACCGTCTATTTGGATCCCGCACTGCATAGAGCCTTGCGGATCAAAGCGGCAGAAACAGAGCGTTCCATATCCGAGCTGGTGAATGAAGCTGTGAAACATGCATTGATCGAAGACTCTATTGATTTAAAATCGTTTGAAGAGAGAAAAGACGAGCGATTAGTTCGTTTTGAAGATGTACTCGAAAAACTCAAAAAGAATGGCAAAATATAAAATCTTGATCAAAGAATCGGCCATAAAAGAACTTGAGAGTGTTCCCCAAAAAAATCTCAAACAGATTATCAAACGTATCCAATCCCTGGCTGATAATCCCCGGCCTAAGGGATCCCAAAAACTCTCTGCCCAGGAACGATATCGCATTCGCCAGGGAGATTATCGGATAATTTATTCCATCCTGGATGACGAAACCACAGTGCACGTATATAAAATCGGACACCGGCGGGAGGTTTACCGTTCTTGAAACGATCCTATCTACTACAATGGAAATT
>CAZSGR010000249.1:0-4046 GCA_964606185.1 uncultured Eubacteriales bacterium | reverse complement strand
ATAATACTCTATGACTCGATGCTGTGAATAAAGCGAGCCGGATGACAATGGCGCCTAATAGAATATTTCGCGACATTCATCAATGCCTCCTTTGGAAACCAGATTTTTTTTCAATTTACTGAATTCTTCAAATCAACAATCCCAGGATCGACATCCTCCCTTGGCCCAGGGACCAAATGAACTATAAAATTAGAACTTAATTTTTTTTACGAAACTTGACAGGTTTTCGAGTCAGCTTGATAAAAAAAATAAAATGAATTAGGATTTTAACGAAAAAGGGAGTAAAACTATGACAATCCCTGAAATAAAAAATAGAATCATACCAGTTCTTAAAAAATATGGAATAAAGAAGGCTGCCCTATTCGGGTCAATTGTAAAGGGGGAAAGCACCAAAGATAGCGACATCGACATATTAGTTGAAATGCCTGAAACGGCTACCCTGCTTGAATTGGCTTCATTGAAAATAGAACTCGAGGAAATTCTAAAAAAGAATGTAGATGTTCTCACATATGATTCTCTTCATCACCTCCTCAAAGATAAAATTTTGCATGAGCAAGAGGCCGTGTTGTGAAAAAAGACTTTTTGATTTTTCTCAAGCACATTCTGGAATCTATTGAACTCATCGAGGATTATGTAAAGGATACAACTGAAAAGAAATTTCTAAGTAATCCACAACAACAAGATGCCGTAATTCGAAGAATCGAGATCATCGGAGAAGCTATTAAAAATATTCCAACTGAATTCAAGGATAGACATCCAGAGATTCCTTGGAGAGCGATCTCTGGAATGAGAGATATTCTCATTCATGAATATTTTGGGATTGATATGAAACTCACTTGGAGAGTTGTTAGACTTAAGATCCCCGAACTTAAAGAGAAAATTCTTGAAATCAAAGAGGATCTAGAACGAGAAAAACTTTAAATGATCTCTGGCCTTTTTGCCCCTAGTGCCGTCCATTTTTTACCTCAAGATAAGTCATTGATGTCGTAAAATAATTAATTTCGCGACATTCAAGGAGGAATAATGACATTCAAGCAGATGATCATTCTTTATTTCATCACCCTGGCGGTTTTTTTTGTGATAGACATGATCTGGCTGGGCGTGGTGGCCAAGGGATTTTACCGCCGCCATCTCGGTTACCTGATGAGTCCCAAGGTGAACTGGATCGCTGCCATGCTCTTCTACCTTCTGTTTATCGTCGGCCTGCTGGTCTTTGCCATCCGCCCGGCTCTGGCGGCGGGTGTACCGCTCAACGCCCTGTTTTTCGGAGCCCTTCTCGGTCTCATCAGCTACGCCACATATGACCTGACCAACCTGGCCACTATCAAGGATTGGCCCCTTGTTGTCACTGTCGTCGACCTCATCTGGGGTACTGTTCTGGGCGGTGTTGTGTCTTATGTCAGTGCTCTTCTCGGCCGCGCACTTCTCAAGCTGTAAATAAGGACTTACTTTTTACCAGCGCCAATCATCGATGTTCAGGGGGCTGATTCTGAACGCTGTCTCCAAAATTCTCTGCTTCGGTCCTGCTCTGTCATGTGCTCAATGCCGATAAACAAAAGGATATTACTTTCCAGGCACATAAATTCAGAACTATTCTTCTCTCTGGGTTTTTGATCTGCGCTCCCATGACTCGGTTAGATGCCGCTTGCATGTCGATCATTCATACCGAAGAGAATCGACCGGATTGGCGACCGAAACCTTGAGCGATTGGTAGCTCACGGTGGCAAAAGCTGCGGCCAGTCCTAAAATTCCGGAGACCAGAAAGATCCAGAGCGCTATATCCGTCCGGTAGGCAAAGTTTTTCAGCCAGCGATCCATCGCATAATAGGCCAGCGGCCAGGAGATAGCACTGGCTAAAAGCACCCATTTCACAAATTCCTTCAGCAACATCACAAAGATGCCCGATACCGAGGCGCCGAGCACTTTTCTGATGCCGATCTCTTTGGTGCGCTGGTCCGCCATGAATGAGGCCAGTCCAAAAAGCCCCAAACAGGAGATGAAGATCGCCAGAAACATGAAGTATCGGAAAACTCTTCCCGTCCGCTTCTCGCTGGAGTACAGGGCATTCAACGCCTCATCCAGGAACTGAAATTCGAAGGGATAGCCGGGATGATATTTCTTGTAAGCATCTTCGACGGTCTTCAGGGTCTCTGTGATGCCATCCGATCGGATGCGGATGATGACATACCTGTTCCAATTTTTATGAAACATCCGCAGAACCAGCGGCTCGATCTTGGAATGGAGGGACTTGAAGTGATAGTCTTTGACCACGCCGATGATCGGTCCGGATTTATCCCACAGCGTGAACTTCTTTCCTATTGGGTCGTCCATCCCTGTCAACCGGGCACCGGTCTCATTGAGTATATAGGCCTCGGCGGCATCCGTGGGGAAATCCTTGGAAAAAGATCGGCCCCGGGCCATTTCCATCTCGAGTGTTTCGAAATAGTCATAATCAACATTGAACTGGGTAAAAAGCACATCGAATCCAGGGTCCTTCCCTTCCCAACCCACACCGGAGGTCGAGGTGACAGTGTGGGTGGGGATCGAAGACGCCGCCGTGACGCCGACAACATTGGGATTTCGTTGAAGTTCCATCTTGAAGGTATCATAGTTCTTCCAGAAAAGCCCTCTCTCCGCAAAATAAACAAGGTGCTCCCGGTTGTAGCCCAGACTCTTTTTTTGCATGAAGTCGAGCTGCCGATAAACCACAAAAGTGCCGATGATAAGACCGATCGAGAGGGAAAACTGGCAGGTGACAAGAATTTTCCGGAAGGCGGAATTTTGTGATCCCAATTTCAAGGAGCCCTTAAAAACCCTGACAGGCCGGATCGCAGAAAGAAGAAAAGCCGGGTACGAGCCTGCCAGAATTCCTGTGACAAGAGCTATTCCGATCAAACCGGCTGCCAGCAGACCGATATTGAAGGCGGCCAAACTCAGCTCTTTTCCCGAAATGCTGTTGAATGCGGGGAGAATCAGCAACACCAGCCCCACTGCAATAAGGAGGGAGAGGAAGGAAATGAGGACAGATTCGCCCAAAAACTGCCGGATAAGATTGGCACGTTTGGCCCCCACGACTTTTCTCATCCCGATCTCCAAAGAACGGCGGCTGGCGCGCGCGGTCGTCAGATTCATGAAGTTCATGCAGGCAATCAGCAGGACAAAGACAGCGATCAGGGAGAACATATAGACGTACTTGGCCCTGTTCTCGCTCTTGCCGCCGAGGTCGATGGCAAAATCCGAGCGAAGATGAATATCTTTGACCGGCTGGAGAAGAAATTTGGTGCCGGACTCCGGGTAAATCCTTTTTATATACTCGTAGATCTTCGGTGTGACATCCTGGTGATCCGTGTTTTCTTTAAGCTGCACATAGGTGTAAAAATTATTGCTTCCCCAACTCTCTCCCCAACCTGAGAGTTGCACAAAAGTGTCGAACTGACCCAGGAAATCGAACCGGAGATGGGAATTATGAGGGATGTTTGCGAATACACCGGACACCTGAAAATCAACGGTGTTGTCCATCGTCAGTGTTTGGCCGACCGGGTCTTCGGCTCCAAAGTATTTTTTCGCCATATCCTCAGATATCAATACTGCATTCGTCTCCGATAAGGCTGTGTAGGCGTCACCCTTCAGGAGAGGGAAAGAAAACATTTCCAGCATGGAAGGATCGGCAAAGGCAAAACCTCTTTCATAAAAGCTTTTATCTCCGTACTCAAGCAAGGTTCTCCCAAAAGGCGTGAATCGTGTGAAATTTACGATTTCCGGGTAGTCTGCCACGAGTGCCGGGCCCACGGGATAAGGAGTCCTGGCGATCGGGAAAATGGTCCCGTCGGAGTAATGCTGCTCCTCGACCACCCGGTGGAGGCTGTCCAGGTTTTCATGGAACCGGTCGAAACTCATTTCGTCCTGGACCCAGAGGAGGATGAGGATGCAGCAGGCGATACCGATGGCGAAGCCCGCAATGTTTATCAGCGAATATCCTTTGTGACGGGCCAGGTTGCGGATAGCGGTTTTCAGGTAGTTTTTAAACATAGAGTCCCTCCTGTTTT
>CAZSGR010000248.1:0-4047 GCA_964606185.1 uncultured Eubacteriales bacterium | reverse complement strand
ATGAATTTTTTCCTTGTACTGGCTGTGGCTTTTGCCCTGGCGATGGATGCCTTTGCCGTTTCTGTGGGGATCAGCCTGCGTCCTGAAGGACTCACAAAAAAACAGACTTTCAGGATGGCTTTTCATTTTGGCTTTTTTCAGTTCATGATGCCTCTGCTCGGCTGGCAGGCCGCAAGAAGCATCCTCCTGGACTATATAGAGCCCTTTGACCACTGGGTGGCCTTTGGCTTGCTTCTCATTATCGGAGCAAAAATGATCTTTGGGTTCTTTCGATCGAGGAAAGAGACTCAAAGTGATCAAACAGACCCAACAAAGGGTTTTTCTATTCTAATGCTGTCAGTAGCGACGAGTATCGATGCTCTTGCCGTGGGGATGAGTCTCGCTGCTCTCCAGGTGACCATTCTCTATCCGGCTGCTGTCATCGGAATCATAGCTTTTCTGATGACTATTCTCGGGACGAGAATTGGACCGCTTCTTGGCCGTCTGGTAGGCAGAGGTGCGGAATTATTGGGAGGGTTGATCCTTATCCTGATCGGAATCAAAATTATTTGGGAGCATCTGTAGGATCAGGGATTTGTTCTGATTTATATGTTATTCTGTTTCAAAATAAATAATGCTCTGATCTTCAATTCAGAACTCTCTCCGGGTCATTTCACTCTTCTAATATTCCAGCACACCGGTGTGCATGATCAGTTTCCACTCGGGGCCGATCTTTGTGTAGACCTTGCACACCCTTCCTTTCCAGTGGTTTTTCTCTCCCTTTGAATCCACCCAGAGTGTGTCGATATCCACAACGCAAAAGGCTCCATCGCTTTGTTCAGAAACCACGATTTTTTTGATTTTTCTCTTGTTATGGACAAGGGTGTGAGTGTCGAAGAGTTCCTGCCAGCCTCTTTTCCACCTCTCGTAATCGTATCGTCCCTGAATAAGTACCCAATCCATCGGATTGTGAGCTTTCGAGTGGGGCGGCCAGGGCCAGACCATATCCGGATGAAAGATGGTCAGGAGCCGCTCGGCATCCTGAGTATCCCACGCTTTGGTTTCTCTGTTTACAATCTCTTCGATTTCTTTTTTAACTTCTTCCATCTAAGCTCTCCTTGCCGTTCAAATTTCCTTCGGTATGTTAAAGGTGTGAGAGGTTGATCAATTTATTTTTTATCACTCTCTCATTCTATCATGTCTTTCTCACATTGTGTTGATGGCATTTTTGTCCCGATTTTGTGTCCTGAGTTCAATCGTGAGAGTTCCCTTTTTTTTGCGCTTTTAAAAAAAATAGAATTGTTCCTCTTAACGAAGCTGTGAAGCTCCGCAGCCTGAGGCGACTATTCGTTTTTGCCGGATCTTCTTTTAGCTGCGAGCTCAAACAGTAGGCAAAAACTGATAAACGTGAAGAATAGTAATGCAGTCAGTTTATGCCTCCCTTTTTGGGTTTCTGAGCATCAAAATCTTTCCTTATATCTGCACATCCAGTCAAATGGAATGGCATTATACTTTCTCTAACCATCTTTCTTTTCCCAGCTTGGCGAGAGCTTCATACAGAACGGGCACGACGATCAACCTCAATAAGATGGCGAAGAAGAAGCCTCCGATGTAGACGACTGCCAGCGGACGGTGGAGTTCTGCACCTGTGGTCACGATTAAAGCCAAAGGAAGAACAGCAACAATCATCACCATATCGGTCATCAGAATCGGTCTGAATTTCGTTAAAGCTCCTTCGAGTACGCCTTCGCGCAGGGAGAGGCCCTGACGTCTGAAGTCATTGATCTTGGCCACAAGAATGATATCGTTCTGCACGCAGATGCCAAAGAGTGCGATCAGTCCGATGGTGGAAGAGACATTAATAGTCTGTCCTGCGATCAAGAGTCCTAAGATTCCTCCGATCAAAGTCGTGGGGATGTTCATTATGATGAGAAGTGCCTGCCGGATGGAGCCGAAGGAAGAGAAAAGAATAACAAATATGATCAGAATGACGATGAGCATGAGCGTTGTGAGATGGCTCAGGGCTCTTTGCTGACTCTCGAACTGGCCTCCAAAAGTGACAAAATATCCGGGAGGGATTGAGACATCTCGGTCGATACGTGCTTGAGCTTCCTTGACAAAACTGCCGATGTCCCGTTTGACCACGTTGCAGAGGATGATCTTGCGCCGCATCAGGTTTTCACGGAAAATAGTCTGAGGTCCTTCGCCTTTGCTGATTTCAGCTAACTGGGAGAGGGGAATCCTTTCGCCGTTTGGTGCATCCACGAGAAGGTTTTTTATGGCTTCTTCGTCATTCCGGTATTTTTCGGGAAGCCGGATGAGAACGGATGTGATTCTGTCCGGTTCATAGACATCAGTTGCTTCAATACCGTTCAGAGCAGTTTCAATGATGTCTGCCACGTCACTCACAGGAATCCCGTAACGGGCCAGTTTTTCTCTGTTCAGTTCAATAATAAATTGGGGGATGCCAGTAGTTTGTTCGATTTGCAAGTCGGCTACACCTTTGATTTCAGCTATGACATTCCGGATTTCTTCGATTTTGTCGTTAAGAGTATAAAGATCCTGTCCAAAGAGCTTAACGGACAATTGGCCTTCTGTTCCAGTGAGCATTTCCGCCAATTTATTGGCGATAGGCTGTTCAAAGATGTACGCCACACCAGGGATTTTATCCAGCTCTTTTCTCATGGCTGCGGTGAGCTCTTGAAAATCTCTTTTTCTTTTTTCAATGGGGAGAAGCTCGATGTTGTAGTGGCTGTGGTTGACAGGATGGACGTGTTCGGAGGCTTCAGCCGTGCCCGTGGTCCTGGATACGGATATCACTTCGGGGAAAGACAGGAATATCTTTTCAATTTTGGCGCCCATCTTGACGGATTCTTCCAATGATGTCTCAGGAAGCATGACTGTGGAGGCCATGATAGCCCCTTCATCCAGGGGTGGAACGAATTCCTTGCCCAGGAAGTTGTAAGCGACGGCCGCGCCGAGGATAAGAATCACAAAAACGATTATGATGATCTTCTTTTGGTCGAGAGCTTTTGCGAGGATTATGCGGTATTTCTGTGTGAGGAATTCAATTACCGGATTTTTTCGTTCTTTCAGATGTCTTTCAGTTAAGAAAACAGAGGCAAGAACTGGCTTTAAAGTCAGGTTCAAAATTAAAGAACCGAAAAGCGCGGCGGCCACGGCAAAAGCAGTAGGCCGGAACATGGCCCCCTCGATTCCCTGGAGGGTGAGCAGTGGCACAAAAACCAGGATGATGATCATGTTGGCAGAGAAGAGGTACTTACCCACATCCCTGGCGGCTTCTGAGGTCAGCTCCAAAGTGGATGCCTGGCCCTTTTTTTCCTTGAGCACCCGGAATATGTTCTCGACCATGATGATTGAGCCGTTGGCCACTTTTCCGATGCCGATGGCTAACCCCCCGATAGACATCACTGTCAGGTCAATTTTGAAGATGTCCATAAAGACGAGAGCGATCAGGATGGAGAAGGGAATAGTTAAGGAAGCGATGAGCGAACTTCTCAAGTTCCACATGAAAAAAATCATGACCAGGATGATGAGGATGGCTCCTTCAAAAATGGAGACCTCAACATGACTTATAGATTTCAGGATGAGGACCGACTGGTCGTAGAAATATTTGATTTTAATTTTTTCCGGAAGGTCCTTGGCAATCTGGGCAAGGGCATTTTTTGTGTTGCTGATGGTTGTCAGAGTGTCTCCTCCGTACTGCTTCTCCACCGTAACATACACAGATTCTTTCCCGTTGTGACTCCCTGATTCTCGTCTGAATTTACTCCCGATTTCGACGTCAGCCACATCCTTAACATAGACAGGAACGTTGTTGCGTGAGGTGATGACCGTGCTCTTAATATGATTAATAGTTTCAATTCGGCCCAAGCCTTTAATCAAAGCCTCTTGAGGGCCCTTCATGATAATTCCACCGGAGAAATTCCTGTTGCTGTTTTCTATGGCTTCTTCCACTTCGTTGATGGTGATGTCGTAGTGACGGAGCATCTCTGGTTTGAGATACACCTGGAACTGTTTGATAAAGCCCCCTAAGTTGATGACAAA
>CAZSGR010000247.1:0-4081 GCA_964606185.1 uncultured Eubacteriales bacterium | reverse complement strand
CAGGTTGAAGGGTGCCCACTTCACTGTTGGCCAGCATCACAGAAACAAGAACGGTTTCTTGAGTGATGGCTTTCTTAACTTCTCCCGGGTCCACCATGCCAAATTCGTCCACAGGAACGAGACTCGTGCTGAACCCGAGTTTATCAAGGCTTTTAGCCGAATGAAGAACGGATTGATGCTCGACAGCCGAAAGAACGATATGGGTTCCCCGGCTCCTCTGGGCCAGCGCAAGCCCTTTGAGAGCAAAATTATTGGATTCTGAACCGCTAGAAGTGAAGTAAACCTCCGAAGCCCTGGAATGGATGAGCTGAGCCACCTTTTCCCTGGCCTCTTCCACGGCTCTGAGGGCTTCCTGGCCAACCGAGTGAAGACTCTGAGGATTGCCAAAATTCTCTTTCAAATGGGGCAACATCGCCTCAAACACCTCCGGATGAAGCGGAGTGGAGGCAATATGATCCAAATACACTTTTCTCATTTTTTCCTTCTTTTTATCTTCTTCCATAGAAATCATGAAAATAAGTCTGATTTCTGTTCATCTTTTCTCCTAACCTGGATTATTCACGAGTCGAGGTTGCTGTAGGTGCGAGGCGTGGCCCATGAAGCTGTGGTCTTCCACCGCGATTGGGCCGCAACAAAGCAGATGCAGTGAGATCGGCTCGCCCGAAGGGTAAAAGATGCCGACATAGAGTGAATGAATGGACATAAAAGAAAGTTTGAATCTTGATCGTGAGAAAAATCTACCTAACGAGCTCATATCATTGAAAATAATGTATAGTGTCGGCATATTTTATGAATAATTCAGGTTAATTAACGGCCACAACTTCCTTGATCTCCGGAATTTCTTTCTTTAGATGTCTCTCGATCCCCATCTTCAAAGTCAATTGGGACATCGGACATCCGCTACATGCTCCGGTCAACTTCACCTTCACCACGTCATCGTCTACCTCGACTAACTCCACATTTCCTCCATCTGCCATAAGAGCCGGACGAATTTTATCCAGAGCTTTCTCAACTTTTTCCTTCATCGAATCATTCTCCTTTCATTAAATAATTTTAATACACTATTATATCATTGAAATTTTTCCATGATTTTCTCAAATCTCTCGATATCGAGATTCAGATCATTAAAAACAACGGGATGCTCTTTATCAGGCAAAACAAGCTCCTCATAAGATGGCTTATCCTCGATATAAATCAAACCCACTGGAATTTTTTCATCGCTCGACAGTTTTTTCCACGCCTCCGTTCTGTTCTTCGGGTCATACCTCGGATCTTCATCGACTTGAACAATATTCTCTCTGAACCACTGAGTCGTGATAACTTTATTATACGTTACACAGGGGCTCAAGACTTCAATAAAGGAAAATCCTTTATGTGTTATTCCTTTTTCTATGAGAAAAGCTACCTGCTTTGGGTCTCCTGAGAATCCCCGGGCAATAAAGGTTCCGCCAGAAGCCAGAGCCAGCCGGGGGCCGTCAAGAGGGAATTCTTTAGTGCCGTAGGGCGCTGACACGGAAACATATCCCATATCGCTCGTGGGAGAAGATTGCCCCAGAGTCAAGGCATAGAGTCTGTTATCAACGACCAAATAAGTTATATTGATATTCTTCCTCAAGGCATGAATGAAATGGCCCAGTCCGATAGAGTAAGCATCACCATCTCCGCTGATCCCAACCACAGAAAGAGCTGGATTGGATAGCTTAACTCCTGATGCCACTGGCAGGTTTCTCCCATGAAGAGCATGAAAGCCGTAGGCTTTGAAGTGATTATTCAACCTCCCATGGCAGCCAATGCCTGTCACAACGACCAATTCTTCAGGATCGAGGTCAAGCGTTACAGCCGCCTTCTTCAAAGCCGCAAAAATCCCGAAGAGGCCGCAGCCCCCGCACCAGGTGGGATCACTCAAGTGGAAGTCTTTTTCTTTCTTCATTGGACAGCCTTCTGGATTTGTGCCGATATCTCTTGCGGCCGAAAGGCCTGGCTCGAGTAATTCAATATATTCTTTATTCTGAAGGGCACCTGGACATGGCTTCGGATCAGCCGGCTCAACTGCCCGGAAAAATTATTCTCGACGATAAAAACTTCTTCGCAGGAACCAAGGAATTCTTCGACCTTCTTCCGGGGAAACGGCCAGAGGGTTTTCATCTGCATGTATTTTGCCCTGATTCCTTCTTCTTTGAGTTGTAAAATGGCCTTTTGAATGGGACCAAAGGTGGACCCGAACCCGATGATTCCAATCTGAGATTCTTTATCCCCCCACACCTTGGGGGGAACCAGGTCCTTCCCCGCGCTCTCCAGCTTTTTCATTCTTTTCTGCATCATCCGGATTCTATTCCCAGAATCTTCATCCCTGTATCCGTACTCATCGTGCTCATTGCTCTCGACCATATGCAGTCCGTTCTTCATTCCCGGCAGCGCCCGGGAAGAGACACCGTCAGGAGTGAACCTATATCTTTTGTAATCCCTGATTCCTTCAAGTTGTTCCTGACTGAGCAGTTTCCCTCTGTCAATCTTGACCTTTGTCATGTCGAATTTTCTAACCGTCCGCAAGTTCTGACCATAATCCTGCTCAGTGAGAAGAACCACCGGGCACTGATACGCTTCTGCCAGGTTAAACGCTTTGATAGTGAAATCGAAACATTCTTCAATCGTGCCCGGAGAAAGCACAATGCGCGGAAATTCACCATGCGCGCCGCAAATCCACTGATCCAGATCTGACTGCTCGGTTTTTGTGGGCATTCCTGTGCTCGGACCGACTCTCTGGACATGAGCTATGACAACAGGAATCTCCGCCATTCCAGCCAGAGAGAAAGCTTCCATCATCAAAGAGCCTCCCGGACCAGAGGTAGATGTCATGGCCCGCGCTCCGGCGTAGGAAGCGCCGAGGGCCATGTTGAGTGCAGCCAGCTCGTCTTCAGTCTGGACCACAAGGCCGTTGAAGTCGGGAAAGTGAACGGCCAGCCACTGCCAGATTTCAGTGGCCGGACAAATCGGATAAGCCGCAAAATACCGGCATCCGGCCGCCAGTGCTCCCATGGCAATGGCTTCATCCCCGGAGAGAAGAAGCCTGCCTGAATCCTTCCTTTTCATGAACGGATGGAGCTCCTCTGTCCCAACCATCTCTTTTGCCTTCTGGCATCCCAATCGAAAGGCACGAATGTTTTCCTCAACAATTTTTTTCCCTTTTCTTTCCAGAAAAACCTCAGAGATGATTCCTTCTATAACTCGAAAATCCAGGTGAAGGATATGACTCAAAGCACCGAGAGCAATCACGTTTTTGTAAATTTCACTTTTAAAATTTTCTCTAGCCAGCTTTCTGAGTGGGAAAATATTATAGGTTCTGCCATCAATCCTAGAAGGAGCCATATGGGCTATACCTACACCATCACAGAGGAGGATTCCTCCCTTTGCCATTTTATCCGCATGTTCGATGACGGCTCCGCAGTCAAACGCCATGAAAACATCGACATCATCCGCTCTCCCGTAGATCTTTTCCAAGCTCGCTCGAATGGTGTAATTCGTTGATTCTCCTCTTATGTTGGAGGGAAAATCCCTGTACGTGGATACCCACCATCCCTGCCTCTTGAGTATCTTGGCCAGAGAATTCCCTGTGAACAGGACTCCATCTCCGGCTTTGCCTGCGATCATGACAGAGATATCAGTTATTTTGTTCCCTTTTTTCTCCATGTCATCACTTCGAATCTCAAGTTGACTGAATCTCACCTCTTTATTATTGCGTATTTAAAATATAAAGCAATATCCGTGCCAAGTAAAAATAAATCTTTTTTTTCTTTGTATGTTATTGAAATTATAAAAGATACGAATTAGCGATTAAAATCTGACACAGATATTCTGACCTGTTAAAACCGAAATATCGGTATTTCTAGACTTTAAAAAGATTCAGCGGCTCTTCGGCCTTTCGATACCCAATTTCTTCATACGGCTTTGGAGCGTGGAAGGCTTCAATCCCAATATGACAGCCGCTCCTTTTGGCCCGTAGATAGCTCCCTTGGTATGCTGAAGAATCTCGAGAATATACTTTTTTTCGAACTCCTCGAGAGAAATAAGTTCTGATTTTCTT
>CAZSGR010000246.1:0-4127 GCA_964606185.1 uncultured Eubacteriales bacterium | reverse complement strand
CAGAGGGTCAAGAAGGCCGCGGTTGAAGTTAAACAGAATGTTGTCGGGGAAATCGAGCAGGGAGTGTGTCTGCTTGTCGGGATCGAAAAGGGTGATACTCAACAAGAGGCCCAGTATTTAGCCAATAAGATCGTGGAGTTGAGGATTTTCCCGGATGGAGAAGAGAAGATGAATCTATCATTGCTGGATATTCAAGGGGAGGTGCTCGCCGTCTCTCAGTTTACACTCGCTGGCTCTTTAAAGAAAGGAAGGAGGCCCAGTTTTGAAAGCGCCGAAGAACCGGAAAAAGCGGAGAGCCTTTTCCGTTATTTTATTGACATGCTTAAGCAAAGAGGCGTAAAGGTTGAAACAGGAGTTTTCGGAGCCTTGATGGAAGTCTGTCTGGTGAATGACGGTCCTGTGACTTTTATGCTTGAGAAAAAAAATCTATAGCCATATTTTAAACCATCTCCAGGAGGTGTCCCATTTTTTCTTTCTTCGTTTTCAGGTATTTGATGTTGTTCTTGTTCGGTGGAACTTCTAGGGGCACACGCTCGATAATTTCCAAGCCATAGCCTGACAATCCAACGAATTTGCGAGGATTATTCGTGATCAAACGGAGTTTATTGGCTCCCAGTGCGACCAGAATTTGAGCGCCTATCCCGTAATCCCTCTGGTCAGCTTTAAAACCCAGCTTTTTATTGGCTTCGACTGTATCGGCTCCATGGTCCTGGATAGCATAGGCTTTAATCTTGTTTGTGAAACCTATGCCTCTCCCCTCATGGTTGAGCATGTAAAGGATGACTCCCTTCTCTTCCTTGTTGATCATTTCCATGGCCTGATGGAGCTGATCTCCGCAATCGCAACGAATCGAGCCAAAAGTATCTCCGGTCAAGCATTGAGAATGAGCCCTGACAAGAGTGAGTTCATCCTTTTTGATATCTCCCTTGACCAAAGCCACGTGGTGTTCTTTGTGGATGGTATCTTCAAAGATCATGATCTTGAAATCTCCGAATCTCGTGGGCATGCTGGCTTCTTCTATCTTTTTCACTAATCTTTCGTGCTTCATCCGGTATTTGATGAGATCAGCGACAGTCAGAATCGGTATGTTGTGAGTCAGGCTGAACTCTTCGAGCTGGGGCAACCTGGCCATGGTGCCGTCTTCATCCATGATTTCGCAGATGACGCCTGCATGCTTTAGACCCGCCAGCCGGGCTATATCCAAAGAGGCTTCTGTCTGGCCGGCCCTTTCAAGTACTCCTCCTTCCCTGGCTTCAAGAGGAAAAATATGACCCGGTCGAGTCAGGTCAGAGGGCTGTGTTTTGGAGTCAATAGCCACGAGTATGGTATGAGCCCGGTCATGGGCTGATATTCCTGTCGTCACTCCATCTCTAGCATCTATAGAGACAGTGAAGGCTGTTTGGTAGGGAGCGGTGTTATCTCGTACCATTAGAGGCAGATGGAGTTCTTTGAGCCTCTCCTTGGGCAAGGGCATGCAGATGAGACCCCGGCCGTGTTTTGTCATAAAATTAATGATTTCAGGGGTGGCTTTTTCAGCCGCAATCATGAGGTCGCCTTCATTCTCCCGGTCTTCGTCATCAACGATGATGATGAGTTTCCCCGCTTTGACGGCCTTTATTGCCTGTTCGACTGTCGCTGTTTTGGTTTTTTTCATTCTTGATCCTTTGGTCTTTTGCTGTTTGTCTATGGTTTTTCTTTAGAAATCCAATTATACACATATTTTCCGATCATGTCACATTCTATGTTAACTGCATCTCCCCTTTTAAGGTCCCCCAGGTTTGAATTTTCTAATGTGATTGGTATCAGTTCAACTTCAAAACAGGAAGGACCTAAGTCAACAATGGTGAGGCTGACACCGTTCAGTGCGACCGACCCCTGCGGGATGAAATAGGGCCGGAGCTCTGGGGGATAGGAAACGGTCAGCCTCATTCCTCTTTCTCTCTTAATAATTTTGAGCACCTTGCCTCGGGAGTCCACATGGCCTGTTATCAGATGACCGCTCAGGGGAGAGGACAGAGTGAGAGGCTGTTCAAGATTAAGCCTTTCGCCTGGCCGGAGAGATCCCAGAGTCGTTCTCTGGCGAGTTTCCTGGGAGAGATTGAAGAAAGAAGTGTCTTTTTCTCTTTTGACCAGGCTGAGGCAGACGCCATTGACAGCGATGCTTTCACCGGTTTCCACTCGGGGAAGGCCGGGAGGGACTTCGATAACGATTTCCTGTTTTCCTTGCCGATATCCTTTGAACTGACCCAAATGATGAATGATTCCTGTGAACATTATAAATATCCTTCCACAATGATATCTTCATCAATTTGAAAAGAATGAGTTCTTTTCAATACAAATGAATCTTTGATGAAGTCCGCGCCACTCCCCTGGAGTAGAGCCGGAGCTGTCTTTCCGCCAATGAGCTTGGGAGAGAGAGTGACAAAGATTTTATCCGCCATTCTTCCCTCAAAAATTGACGTCAGCAAGCGGCCGCCCCCTTCAACCAGTACACTCGATATCTCGTTTTGGCCCAGCCAGGAGAGGACCTTTTTAACTTCCACACGGCGGGATGAAATGGGAATAACTTCGACCCCTTTTTTGCGCAAGGCATCGGCTTTCTTTAGAGAGGCCTCTTTAAGGGAAAAAACCAGGATTTTTCCTTGGGAAAGAGTGGAGAGTATTCTGGATTGAATAGGAAAACGAAGATGAGAATCGAGAATAATCCGCGTCAAACGTTTTTTTCTCCAGTTGGAATGGCGGACAGTTAACAAAGGGTCATCTTTGATGAGTGTATTCACACCGACCATGAGCGCATCAAACTCTCCTCTAAGGAGATGGAAGTATTTCCGTGTTTCTAGGGAAGATATCCATTGAGACGAGAATTTTTTGGTGGCTATTTTTCCATCGAGGCTGACTGCGGCCTTAGCCGCAACAAATGGAATTTTTTTTGTGATGTATTTGATATAAGTTTCATTCAGACGCCTGTTTTTCTCCTGAAGAAGGCCCAGCGAGATCTCTATTCCGGCCTCTTTTAATTTTTTGATTCCCTTTTTTGAAACGAGAGGATTGGGATCGAAATCCGAGATAACGGCTCTTCCTATTCGGGCCTGAAGCAGGGCTTCCGTGCAGGGAGGGGTTTTTCCCCAATGAACGCACGGCTCAAGATTGATGTATGTCGTGCTGTTTCGGGCCAGAGAACCCGCTTTATGGAGTGCGATGACTTCGGCATGAGGATTTCCAGGTCTTTCATGATAACCATCTCCGATGATGATGTCTTTTTTGACTATAACGGCTCCGACATAGGGATTGGGGCTTGTCCATCCTATGGCTTTTTCAGCCAATCCATAAGCCATCTGGAGGTAGAAGATGTCTTTGAGGTTTTTCATGAAAGAAGAGCCTTGACAAATTCCTGAGGAGAGAAAGAGAGCATATCTTTTTCCTCCTCCCCGATGCCGATGAACTTGACGGGGAGCTTGAGTTCGTCAACGATACTGATAATGCATCCCCCTCTGGCTGTTCCATCCAGTTTGGACAGGAAGATTCCGGTTAAACCAGAAAATTTCAGAAATTCCTTGGCTTGAATCAGCGCGTTCTGTCCAATGCTGGCGTCAAGAACGAGGAGAATCTCGTGAGGAGCTCCTTCGATCTGTTTCGAGATGACGCGCTTTATCTTTTCCAGCTCATTCATTAAATTGGTGTTGGTATGGATCCTTCCGGCCGTATCGACCAGAAGAAATTGGTAAGAATGGGCCTTGAATGATTGTATGGCGTCATAGATCACAGAGGCAGGGTCTGCCCCATACTGGCCTTTTATGACAGGAATATTCAGTTTCTTTCCCCATAAAACAAGCTGCTCCTGGGCGGCGGCTCTGAAAGTATCCGCGGCCACCATCAGGATGCTTTTCCCTTTCTGTTTGAATTGGTAGGCCAGCTTCGCCAGAGATGTTGTCTTTCCGCCTCCGTTGACTCCAACCATCATGATGACTGACTGAGAGACGTCAACGCTGAATCCGGAAGGAAACTGAGAAAGCATTTTGACGATTTCATCTTCCAGAATTTTTTTTGTGGTCTGGAAGGAATCGTTTTTTTTACTTCTTTCCCTTATGGCATTAATAATTTTCTCAGTGGACGGCAGTCCAACATCC
>CAZSGR010000245.1:0-4183 GCA_964606185.1 uncultured Eubacteriales bacterium | reverse complement strand
GCCAACTCAGCAGCCGGCATCGTGGTGGGCAAAATAGGAACAGCCACAGTAACGACGAAGGAGCTTCTTGCCTCTATGAATCCCAAAAAAAAGGCAAACTGATTTTTCATTCTCATCACGAGACAAGAGATTTAGTCCTCTAAATTACTAATCAAAATAATCATTATCATTTTGCGTTCGCCTCTAATTATTTCTTCAACTTAAGGAAAAAAACGACTATAATCATAGCCTGAATAATAATGTGTGGCATAGTCGGAATCCAAGCTAATAATGATGTCGTTAAAGACATCTATCAAGGCCTGCTGGCCATTCAGCACCGCGGCCAGGATGCCGCCGGAATCATCACCTACAACGGCTCCTTCCACACCAAAAAAGGAAACGGATTAGTCAGGGACATCTTCACTGCCGAGCATTTCCAGCGCCTCAAAGGAAATGTCGGCATCGGCCACACCCGCTACCCGACAATCGGAGGAGGGAGAGGAGAAGACGCCCAGCCCTTCCTCGTCAATTCTCCCTATGGAATCATCATGGCCCATAACGGAAACATCATAAACTACGCGGAACTCAAAAAGACTCTGTTTGACAAATACCACCGCCTCATCAACTCTGACAATGATGTGGAAGTGATCCTGAATATCTTTGCTCAAGAACTGGCAGAGATGAAAACAAAGACATTAAAGCCTCAGCATGTTTTTAAGGCAGTGGCAGAAGTGTTTAAAAAGGTCAAGGGTGGCTATTCTGTGGTGGCGTACATTGCCGGGCAGGGAATGGTCGCCTTCAGAGATCCTTACGGGATCAAGCCGCTGGTCTACGGAAAACGCCACGATGGACTTCTTCCCTCTTTCGCCTTTGCCTCCGAAACTGTTTCCCTGAACATCATGAATTTCACAGCGATTAAAAACATAGAGGCTGGAGAGGTCGTGTTTATTGACAAAAAGCAGAAACTCCATTCGAAAAAGCTCACCCGCTGTGCCCATTCTCCCTGTCTTTTCGAATGGGTCTACTTTGCCCGGCCAGACTCTTTCATCGATAATGTGAATGTCTACAAGTGCCGCGTCAACCTGGGCCGGTTCCTGGCCGAAGAGATAAAAAAACAAAAACTCAATATAGATGTCGTGGTACCCGTGCCAGACTCTGCCAGGGATGCGGCCATCGAGATTGCCCGGGAACTCAACCTGAAATACAGAGAGGCTTTGGTGAAAAACCGCTACATCGGGCGGACATTCATCATGCCGGCCGACCATAAAAGGAAAACATCTATCCGGCAGAAATTGAATCCAATTGTTTCTGAATTCAGGGGCAAAAATGTTCTTCTGGTGGATGACAGTATTGTCAGAGGCAACACTTCACGGGCAATCGTGGAACTAGCCCGGGAATGCGGAGCCAAGAAAGTCTACTTTGCTGTTTATTCCCCTCCCTTGAGATTTCCCTGTGTCTATGGAATCGACATGCAGACAAAGACAGAGTTTGTTGCCAGAGACGCGAACCTCGAGCAAATCGCAGAAAAAATCGGGGCTGACAAAGTGATTTACCAGAGCCTCGAATCCCTTAAAAAAGCAGTCAGCTTAGGGAATAAGAATATCAAGAGCTTCTGTGCAGCCTGTTTTGACGGAATCTATCCAACCGGTGATGTGACTCCCAGCATCCTGAAAAGAATAGAAAGAGAACGAAAAATCGCTCAAGAACGACAGCTTGAATTGAATCTTTAAAGTGCAAGAGTGGATCAAAAAAGCAAGACCTGACCAGGATAACATTTTTTTCTAATATCTCGATTTGACTTCATACTTTTTTCTGTGCTATAAGTCTATTTCAATTTCCGCCAGGAAATTGGTAAGAAAGTACTGCTAACGAATCTGAGCAAAAAGGGGCCGCATAAGATGAATGAAAATTTAAAGAAAAAACAGAAATAATAGCTCTTAAAATCAGGAGGAAAAGATGAGTCAAAATGTTTCGGTAAGCCTGGAGGGCGTGGAATACCCGCTTCCAAAAAAAGAAGATTACCCTGAAGAATTCAAAAAGATGAAAAATTTGGCTGATGCCGCCAGAAGCGAGGGTAAAGAGATCGTTGTGGTTATGGGTGTAGGATTTGTCGGGGTAGTGATGGCCGCCATTGTGGCAGACACGGTAGATGAAGATGGCAAGCCATCCAAATTTGTTATCGGAATGCAGAGACCGAGTGTCCGGAGCTATTGGAAGATTCCCATAATAAACAAAGGGGAATCGCCGGTCAAAGCCGAAGATCCCGAAGTGGCTCCGATGATCAAGCGGTGTGTGCTGGAAAAGAAAACATTGGTGGCCTCCTTCAGTTATGATGTGCTTTCTCTGGCAGATGTCGTCGTTGTTGATGTTCAATGCGACTATGAAAAAAATGACCTTGGAAATGTTCGCACCGGACATGTGCAAATGACAGCTCTCGAGGAATCCTTTGAAATTATTGCCCAACATATTCAACCGGAAGCTCTGGTTCTCATTGAAACCACGGTTCCTCCTGGCACCACAGAACACATTGCCTTCCCCATAATGAAAAAGATCTTCGAATCCAGAGGTCTTGAATCCGATCCTCTTCTTGCCCACAGTTATGAGCGGGTTATGCCCGGCAGGGAATATGTTGCCAGCATCCGGGATTTCTGGAGGGTCTGCAGTGGAATCAATGAAAAAGCAAGAGAAAAAGTAAAAAAATTCCTCAACGAGGTTTTAAGCACAGATAAATTTCCGCTTACGGTTCTTGATTGCCCTGTCGAGTCCGAGACAGCAAAAATTGTAGAAAACAGCTACCGTGCGACTATACTTGCCTTTATGGACGAATGGAGCTTGTTTGCCGAGAGAAACGGAGTGGATTTGACTAAAGTCATTAAAGCCATAAAAGTCCGGCCTACCCACAGCAACATGATTTTTCCTGGACCGGGAATCGGGGGATACTGCCTTCCAAAGGATGGAGGGCTGGGGATATGGGCTTATAAACACATCCTGGGTTTTGAAGACGATATTTTCAAGTTCACTCCCTCAGCCATAGATATCAATGACACAAGAAGCCTGCATGCTGCTGAATTGGTGCGGGATGCTCTCCGCAACATGAATGTTCCAATAGCTGCCGCAAAAGTGCTTGTATTAGGGGCCTCTTATAGAGAAGATGTCGGAGATACGCGCTACAGTGGCTCGGAAATACTCATCCGGAAACTTGCAGAGATGGGGGCGGAAATCCGGGTACATGATCCCTATGTCGATCAGTGGTGGGAATTTGTAAACCAGGAAATCTATCCCAGCAACAGCCGAAGCCGCTTTTTCCGAAATCAAAATATGCTTACTGAATTAACACTGCAAAAGGACTTACAGAAAGCTCTACCTCAGACAGATGCCGTCGTTTTTGCCGTCAGACATGAAGAATATCTCGATCTGGAGCCTGATAAAATTGTTCAATCAACTGGAAAACCGGTTGCCGTGATCGATTGTTTCGGAATTCTGGATGATGAAAAAATTAAGCACTACCTGGAACTGGGCTGTGAGGTAAAAGGATTGGGCAGGGGACATATTCGAAGAATGAAAGATTTGATTAAAAACAAATAAACGCCAGCTTCCTTCTTCGATATCTCTTTTTTTTGCTTTGTATTATGCTAAATTAACGACATGTGGATTTATTTTTTATTTGCGCTCGCGGTAGTATTCTGAATAAAAAGATTTAAACTCTTTACTCTTTTCTTTTATCTTCCGCCACCAATCCTCATTTTCCTTATACCAGCGAACCGTAAACTCAAGAGCATCGTCGAAATTCTTCTCCGGTCTCCAGCCTAAAGCACGAATCTTCGAACAATCCACAGCATAACGCATGTCATGTCCTAAGCGATCTGGAACAAATTTTATCAAATTCTTCTTTTTTCCGAGCAACTTAATAATCTTTTCTGCTATTTCTATGTTCTGGACTTCGTTATTCGCCCCAATGTTGTATACTTCCCCAAACTTCCCTTTTCGCATCAACTCCTCAATTGCACGGCAATTATCCTCCACATAAAGCCAATCTCGGACATTTGTTCCTTTCCCATAGAGAGGGAGGTTCTCTCCTTCTAATGCATTAGTTACAAAAAGAGGAATGAATTTTTCAGGATACTGATAAGGCCCAAAATTGTTACTTGGCCTGATTATAATAATCGGAAGGCCATAAGTTACCCAATAAGCAAAGGCCAGTCTA
>CAZSGR010000244.1:0-4232 GCA_964606185.1 uncultured Eubacteriales bacterium | reverse complement strand
CAGCCTAAGATCGCCACTCAGTATGCGTAATAATACAGTCACACCGCTCTGGATCAAACTCTAATTATTAATCGAATAAATTGCATAGAAAGGGAGTATGTTAAATGTTGAGAGTCTTTGCTTTCTTTTCTTTATCTCAGAATGAAGCTGTGTTATCATAACCGCACTCAATCCAGTTAAAGGAGGTTTATATGAGTAACGATTTTCCAAATCTGGAAATTAAACTCCCCAAAATCAAAACAGGAGTCCTCAAACTCATTGTCGTTGGAGTGATTATTCTCATCCTTCTCGCCAGCTCATTCTACCAGATCAGGCCCGAAGAGATCGGTTTGATCCTCCGGTTCGGCAAGTTTGTCAGAACCACTGAACCCGGTCTTCACATCAAGATTCCCTACGTAGAAAAACTGGAAAAAGTCCCTGTCCAGAGACAGCTCAAAATGGAATTTGGCTTCAGGACTATATCGCCAGGAATCCGCTCTGAGTACAGAGTCACTCCCGAATATTCGAGGGAAGCCGTGATGCTCACGGGTGACTTAAACGTGGCCGTAGTGGAATGGATCGTCCAGTACAAGATCAAAGATGCCTACAAATACCTGTTCAAAATCAGGGACGTGGACAGCACTTTTCATTACATGAATGAAGCTGTTATGAGGAAAATTGTCGGAGACAGCTCAGTGGATGAGGTCATCACCATCGGAAGGGCGAGAATTGCCAACGAAGCCAAAGAAGAACTCCAGGTACTTTGCGATCTGTATGAAATCGGCATCGAAGTCAGCCAGCTCATCCTCCAGGACGTCAATCCTCCCGATCCTGTCCAGCCGTCATTCAACGATGTCAACGAATCCCTTCAGGAAAAGGAGAGAAAAATCAACGATGCCAGGGCCGAATACAACCAGATAATCCCCAAAGCGAAAGGAGAGGCTGAACAGGTGATAAGTGCTGCTGAGGGTTACGCGATGGAGCGGATCAACAGAGCCCAAGGAGATGCCAACCGATTCAAAAACATTTACAGAGAATATGCTCGTGCTCCTCTGGTCACCAGAAAACGGCTTTACCTTGAGACCATCAATCAAATTCTTCCCAAAATCAGCAAAAAAATCATTTTTGACGAGAATCAGAAAAACATCTTGCCCCTGCTGAACCTGGGAGTGGAGGTGAAGAAATGAACAAGCCTGCAGTCAATATTGCTCTCGGGATTTTCGTTTTTCTCGTGCTCCTCGTTCTCCTCAATTCTTTCTACATCGTGTATGAATACGACCAGGTGATCATCACTCAGTTCGGAGAACCCAAAGGAGATGCCATCACCAAGCCAGGAATGCACATAAAAGCCCCTTTCATCCAAAAGGCCAATCGCTTCGAGAAGCGCTGGCTGGAATGGGATGGAGATGTAAACGAGATTCCAACCAAAGATAAAAAGTACATATGGGTGGACACCTATGCTCGCTGGAGAATCAGCGATCCCCTGGTATACTTCCAGAGATTGAGAGACGAAAGAGGAGCTCATTCAAGAATCGATGATATCATCGATGGGGAAACACGAAATGCGATCGCGCGTTATAATCTGATCGAGATAGTCCGCTCCTCGAACCGTGAATTCGAAGAGTCCGAAGAGACAGCTATTCTTGATATTTCCTATGTTGGGACTGAAATCCAAACAGGCAGGGAAAAAATCACTCAGATCATTCTTGAAGAATCTTCTTTGAAAGCAGCTGACCTAGGGATAGAGCTTCGAGATGTCAGGATAAAGAGGCTTAATTACGTGGAAGAAGTACAGAGGAAGGTGTTTGACCGCATGATCTCTGAAAGGCAGCAAATCGCTTCGAAATACCGCTCAGAGGGAGACGGTGAAAGCGCTAAAATCAGAGGTGAAAAAGAGCGCGAACTGAAAAGGATTCAATCCGGAGCCTACAGACGGGCCCAGGAAATCCAGGGAGAAGCCGACGCAGAAGCCACCCGGATTTATGCCTTGGCTTACAATCTCGACCCGGAATTCTACCAGTTCATGAAAACTCTGGAAACTTACGTCTCCAGCCTGGATAAAGAGACATGGATGCTGCTCTCCACAGACGCCGAATTTCTCAAATACCTGAAAAGTTCGAACAAAAGGTAAAACAAGCCGCAGACAAGTTAGCGAGTTATACAGTTCATCCTGTAATTCAGTAGGATTGGGGTTGCGTCTTAAATTTTGATTGGGGTCAGGCTTTGACACGATCAAGGCCCAATGACTGGAATCAAGCTCTATTTCCTTGAATCTTGATAAGGCCTGTTCCCAGAAACTAAATGATAAGACGCGATCCCTTATTTATTTAGAATTTGCGTCAATCTTTCCATAGAGATGTTGCTGCCTGTGAGTATGAGCGCCACTTTCTTTCCCTTCAGTCTGTCTTTTATCTTGAGGGCAGCCGCCAAAGGAGCAGACCCGGCTTCCTCGGATAAATTCCTGATCAGCTCAAGATAGTGAAGAATTGCCTGGACCATTTCTTCTTCTGAAACGAGTATAAAATCTGACAGGAAATCCTGCAGGATCTCCTGAGTGAATTCATACCCCATCTTTGTCATCAATCCCTCAGCCGCGGTTTCCATCTTATCGATGACAATTTTTTTGTTCTTCCAGGAAAGATAAGCCGCTGGGGCTTTTTCCGCCTGGACGCCTATGACCTGGGTTTTCGGGCTCACCGCTTCCTTGACCAGGCAGCATCCTGAAGCACCGCTTCCTCCTCCCACAGGAACGATAATTGCATCCAATGATGGACAATTTTCGAATACCTCCAGAGCATATGTGGCAACTCCTGCAATCAGATGAGGCTCATTGGCGGGATGAATAAACCGCGCGCGCCGCTCTCCGGCAAGCTTTTCGGCATAGTCCTTGGACTCTTCAAAAATGCGCCCAAAAAAAACGATGTTCGCTCCAAGGGCTTTTATGGCTTTCACTTTGAGCGGGTTCGACTTTTCAGGCATCACAACAGTCGCCGGGACTCCAAAAAGATTCGAGGCATAGGCGATGGAAAGAGCATGGTTTCCGGTTGAAGCGGTCACCACTCCCCTTTCTCTCTGTTCACGATTCAAGCTGTGAATCAGGTTGATCCCTCCTCTGGTCTTGAAAGCGCCTGTGGGCAAAAAATTCTCATGCTTGATGTAGACCTTCGCATCCAACAACTGGTTTATCTGCGGGTATGAATACAGTGGAGTCCGCGGAAGGAATTCCTTGATTAAACTTCTTGCCTCCAAGACGTCCTGAAATGTCGGTCTCTCCGGTTTCATCGTCACCAACTCATAATTATTCGACACATCCAGCTCTATCAGCGAAATGAAAAATTCGAGCCAATGTCCAGAGGCGGTCACCAGCAATGGCACTTCCAGGCTCAGCTTGCGAAGAGAAAAATCTTACTTTTTCAGAAAATCGACTAATTTATATTTATTCGGAAAGAGAGCTGGTGTTCCTCCTGTATGAAGAAAAATGACATTGTCTTCTTTCTTGAAGAAGCCCTTTTGAACGAGGTCTATCAGGGCGGTCATGGCTTTCCCTGTGTAAACGGGATCCAGAAAAACGCCTTCCTGACTCGACATGAATCGCAGAGCTTCAGCCACATCCTTATTCATGACTCCATAGCCTTCCCCTATGTACTCATCAAGGACAACAATATCTTCCTTTTCAACTGTGGTCTCCAAGTCCATAGCCTGTATAGTGTCTTGAGCAATAGTCATCACTTCCTCTTCGACTGACTCTTTGTCATCCGAAACAGAAATGCCCAGAATACGCACGTCTTTTTCTAATGCCTTTGCACCGACAACCAGACCGGCCTGCGTACTACACGACCCTGTTGCATGAAGGATAGTATTGATATTTAAATCCTGTTCCCCAGCCTGTTCCAGGATTTCTGTGAACGCATTGACATAACTGATGGCTCCTAAAGGTTTCTCCATCGAGCCGCCAACCATCGAACCCCCTATCGGTGCAACATAAGATGTGTTTCCTTTTTCTTTGACTTCGTTCTCCACTTCTTCGATTATTCCCTTCACATCTTCCAGCCTTAACACCCTGCCTGCTTCGGCCTCTCTTATTCTGACATCCGCATCAAGGATTAAATCCAAGAGAAGGTTTCCATCATACTCCTCTGGAAGCTCATATGTTTTAAACAGGAGAAGAATCGGCTTTATCCCGAATTTTCTGGCCACTGCAGCCGTCTGGAGACACCAGTTGGACTGCACCGCTGCCCAGGTGATAATCACAT
>CAZSGR010000243.1:0-4269 GCA_964606185.1 uncultured Eubacteriales bacterium | reverse complement strand
TTAATACAAATCCACAAATTGAAACTTATCCACATCAACCAACCCCCTGTTTGTGATCTTTAGCTTCGGGATGACAGGCAGGGCGAGGAAGGACATTGTCATGAATGCATTTTCGAGGGGGGAGCCAAGGCTTCTGACAGCTTTTTTTATGTTTGTGTAGTCATTGACAACTTTTTCAATCTTCGATGCTGACATCAGGCCAGCTATCTCCAGGGGGAAATAATCAAGCCTGTCTGAGACCACAGCCATTCCTCCGCCTTTTTCACTCAGGAGATTCACAGCTCTGGCCATGGATTCGTCGTCGCTTCCGGCAGCGATGAGATTATGACTGTCGTGAGCTACGGTTGAGGCAATCGCACCTTTTTTTAAGCCTAAGCCCTTGACAAAACCCAGGGAAAAAGAGCCTGTCCCTTTGTGTCTTTCAATAACAGCAATCTTGACTAAATCTTTTCCAGGATCGGATTGAAGTTCTCCATGAGTAACGGCAAAGGGCGTTATGTTGAGTCCGGTTACCAGGCTACCTTCGATGACCTCGATGACTTTCACTTCCAGGTTCGCTTTCCCTTCAGAAGGAGTGATTTTGAAATCATCTGAGTGAAACTTCTTTCCTGTATTGACCTGACCCAAGAATTCAGAGTAGTCAAAATCGGGTTGTTGTCCGGTGTATTCCCTATCGGATACGACCAATGTCCCGTTGTGGATGACTGTGGCGACATCCAGGTCTTCCAGTGACTCAAAAACCACTAGATTGGCTTTTTTCCCTACGGCTATCTCTCCGGTTTCAGGGTTTTTATGCAGTTTCAGGAATCTTGAAAAATATCTCGACGGGTTTAGCGTGGCCAGCGCAATGGCCGGGATAACGGCCTGTTCAAGGTTGAAACTTGTATTCTCCAGGATGATGTCTCTCGTTTTTTTGACGATCCTGTCTACGTGGCCGTTTTCGAGAAGATCAATGGGGTCTAAATCATCAGAGCATACCATGAATCTTTCCAGGTCGACGTGAGCATCGAGGAGTCCAGGCAAGAGTCTTTCCAGATCTTTGGTGGCACTGCCGTACCTCAAAGCGATGGTCATCCCAGCCCTGTTCTTCTCGATGACTTCATCCAGATGAATGGATTCGTGGTCAGACATGATCCTTACGATGTTGTCGCTTTTGCCGTTTGTGATGTAGGTCATCAAATCTGCCCCAGTCAAGCCAGGACAATGTCCATCCACGATTTTCCCCGCGTTAAAGACGAGATCGACTTTCTCTCTTGCATCCCCAATATCATGGATTATTCCTGGGAAATTCATCATTTCGGCTAAACCGAAGATTCGTCTATCAGGAATCAACTCCTTAATATCTTGAAGAGTTATGGAGGCACCCGAGTCTTCAAGCTCAGTCGCAGGCACGCAGGAAGGAATGCCCACATAGATATCCAGAGGGACTAGATCCGCTTGCTTTAAAAATAAATCGATTCCCTTTCTCCCGCAGACATTAGCCATCTCGTGCGGGTCCACAAAGAGAGATGTGGTGCCGTGCTTCACAGCTTCTTTGGAGAATTCCAAGGGGCTGAGCATGCTGCTTTCGATGTGGAGATGGCTGTCGATGAGTCCGGGAGAAATGAATTTTCCGGAGATATCGATGACCTGTTTCGCGTTTTCACTACATGAGGGCTCGATTCTGGTGATTATCCCGTCTTTGATACACACATCACTTTTATAAATCCTACGGGAACGGACATCGATGATATTCCCCTGGGTGAGGATGAGATCATGCATGGCTTATCCGGTTTTTAAGTTTCATTATTTTTGTTCAGATAGTAATTCTCTTTTACAGCGACAATAAAGGGAAGATGCCTGAAATCTCCTCCGGCATCAATCCCATAACCGGCGATCCATCGATCAGGGATCTCGAACCCGAGGTAATCAATCGTCAAATTTTCTTTTAGTTCTCTGACTTCTGCTGATGGATCCTTTAAGACTTTATTGAACAGAGCACAGATTCTCAGTGAATTCAGTTTTTCTTTTTCCAGGAGGTTCTTCTTGATCTCCCAGAGTGTGAAACCCTGGTCAACGATATCTTCAATCAACAGAACATCTTTTCCTCTCAAATCCTGGGATTTGAGTTCGATTCGAACCTTTCTCTGTAATTCTTGAGTTTGCTTTATTTCCTTGCCATAGGTCACGGCCTTGATGAAATCGAACTTGATTTCTGGTCCCTTCAATCCGGAAACGTTGTAGATCTCCCTTCCCAGGTCTGAGGCGAACACAAAGGCCCCCTTGAGGATTGTCACTAAGTTTATTTCTTTGACCATTTCATAGTCTTTACTGATTTTGCGAGCCAGAGCCTTAACCCTGGCTTTGATGTGTTGTTCAGGGATTAATATTTTGTCAATTTTCCGCTCTTTCTCAGGAGGAATGCCGTTAAGAATCAGGTTTTTGCCCTTTGCTGGAGGAATGCCTCCTTCAGGGACATTAATAACGCTGTCGAAGAGAGTTTTGTCGTCCATCATTCAGTGAATGTCAAGAATCCTTTCTCCTTTATCCCATTTTTCGACCAGATGGGGCTTGAGCTGTTCGAACTCGAGACAGATATTTTCGATTTCCTTCTCATCTTTAATTAATACAACGAGATTTAAATGAAAAGCAAGTGATTGACATAAAAATTTCAATTCTATATTCTGTATCCAAGCGTGAATCAACCCGGTTCCTCATTTTAATGGTTTAGTGCCTCTTTTCAAGGAGGAAGAAATGTCAGATTTTTTCCAGAATGGAGTTATTACGACATTCCATAAATTGGGAAAATTAAACCTAAAAAAAGTAGAACAAGAGCTTAAGGGTTTTTCAGAGACAAGGCCTATTGGATTAATCTTGCCTTCTCTTTACCGCGAATATGCAAGTGGAGCTCTCCCCAATATCATGAATGAACTTAAAAAAGTGCATTATATCAACGAAATTGCTTTGTGTCTGGACGCAGCAGATTCCAAGCAATTCAATGAAGTTAAAAAGTATTTCTCAGCTTTTAAAAGATTCAAAATAATCTGGAATGATGGTCCCCGGATGAAAAAGATGTACAACCTATTAGAGGAAAATGAGTTATCTGCAGGGGATAGAGGAAAAGGACGAGCTGTTTGGGTTGCCATTGGCTATATTTTGGCCAGGAGGAAAAGCCGGGTCATTGCCTTGCATGATTGTGATATCGTAACCTATGACCGTCCGCTTCTTGCCCGCCTTTGCTATCCTGTGGCCAATCCCCATTCTGAATACGAGTTCTGCAAGGGCTATTACAGCCGGGTCACGGACAGAATGTTCGGGCGCGCCACACGGTTATTTTTTACGCCTTTTATGAAAGCATTAATGAAAATATTAGGGTGTCTTCCATTACTGGTTTATCTGGATAGTTTCCGTTATGCCTTGGCCGGAGAAATTGCGATGAGAGGGGATTTAGCTATGGCCATGCGGATTCCCAGTGACTGGGGACTGGAGGTTGGGACTTTAGCCGAGGTCTACAGAAACATGGCTCTCAACAGGATATGTCAGGTCGACATTGCTGATGCATACGAACATAAGCATCAAGAATTGATCCCAGATGATCCGACCAGAGGTATTTTGAAGATGAGTGTTGATATTGCCAAGTCCGTTTTCCGAACCCTTGCTCAGGAAGGTGTGCAGTTTTCAGAAGGATTTTTTAAAACATTGAGCAATATTTATTTGAAGATCGCTCAAGAGACTGTTGTGCGTTACGAGAATGACGCGGCGATCAATGGTTTGGAATTTGACCGGCACAGTGAGCTGGGGTGTGTGGATGCTTTTGCTGTGGGAATAAAGATGGCAGGAGACGCGTTCTGGGAAAATCCATCCATGACCAATCTTCTTCCGAGTTGGAGCAGAGTGACGGCTGCAGTCCCCGAATTCTTTAAGCTCATAAAGGAAGCTGTAGAGAAAGATAACGAATAGTTTTCTCTTTATAGACTTCTGTCAAGTATCAATTCTTTCTGTTCCATTGAGTTTGACTTTTCTTCCTTTCGGATTTAATATAAAAGTTGAATTGCATCCGGAGCAAAAGGCAGGAAGGAGAGAGAAAAAATGATATTCCCCAAAAAAATACTGATCATATCGCTCATAGTCATCATCGTGGCCGCAGGTGTTTATTTTTTCATTATCAGGGATAAATCTGAGACAACTGGGGATGAATCTTCAGACTCTGCTGAAGAGGGACGCACGGTCCAGGAAGCATCGCTCCCGGTAAAAGTGGATGTGGCACGAATAGGAGACCTCATCATCACC
>CAZSGR010000242.1:0-4331 GCA_964606185.1 uncultured Eubacteriales bacterium | reverse complement strand
AATCCCTGTGGATATCCGAATAATCTCGGCCACCAACAAAAACATCAAAAAGCTTGTCTCCAAAGGAAAATTCAGAGAAGACCTGTTTTTCAGACTGAACGTCATTCCGATGACCATTCCCCCTTTAAGGAAAAGAAAGGAAGATATTCCCCTTTTTATCGATTATTTTCTGGAGTATTTCTCGATCCAGGACGGGAAGAAGATGAAAACAATGAGCAAAGAGGCCATGGAGGCTTTCCTTAACTACTCATGGCCAAGAAATGCGAGCGAGCTGATCAACGTGATTGAACGGTTTGCCATCATGGTTCCGGATGACGAAATCAAGGGTTCCCACCTCTCTCTTCTCGTGGAGTCAAGGGAATCTCAGTCTGTTCCAAAACACGACACAACCCGTTCTCTGAATCAGGCCAGTCGGCAGTTCGAAAAAGAGTATATTCATAAGATACTGATAAAGCATAAATGGGATCTCACCAAAGCGGCTTCCGATCTCAGAGTCAAAAGAGATGAACTCAGAAAAAAAATCAAAAAACTTGGAATCACCTTCTTCGGTTAACCTCTTACTTTCAAGCTAGACCTAACTGCTCCCCACTGCTATAATAGGGGAAATTTTTTTAGGATTGGAGCATTATGGAAGGCGAAATACTCAAGATATTAACCGCAATAAGAGATTTTATCTGGGGACTTCCTCTCATCATGCTCCTTGTCGGCACAGGCATCTTCCTGACCATTAGATTGAAGGGTCTTCAAATCAGGGGCCTTTTTTACTCGCTCTATTTAGCTCTTATCAAAAGAAAAGAAGATGGTGATTATGAAGGCGATATCTCCCACTTCCAGGCCTTGATGACAGCGCTGGCCGCCACCGTCGGGACCGGGAATATTGTCGGAGTCGCCGTCGCTATCGCTTCTGGGGGGCCCGGGGCTCTGTTCTGGATGTGGGTGACCGGGATATTCGGAATGGCCACCAAGTACGCTGAAGCTGTTCTGGCTGTTAAATACAGAGAAGTGGACGAGTTCGGGACAATGAGTGGGGGTCCGATGTACTATATTTCCAAAGGATTGGGCTGGAAATGGCTCGGAACTCTTTTTGCCATCTTCGCAGCCATTGCCGCTTTTGGTATCGGAAACATGGTCCAATCCAATTCAGTCGCCGATGGCGTGAAAACAACCATGGGTATCCCGAACTGGATAACGGGCATCATCCTGGCCGCACTCACAGGCATGGTCGTCCTCGGCGGAATTAAGAGTATTGCCAGAGTCACTCAGGTCCTTGTGCCTTTTATGATAATCATTTATATCATCGCCGCATTGACCATCCTTTTCCTCAACATCTCCTCCATCCCGCAAGTTTTCGTCCTCATCTTCAAACACGCGTTCACACCCACAGCGGCCGCGGGAGGATTTCTCGGGGCAACGGTGATGCAAACGATGCGCCATGGAGTATCCAAGGGCGTCTTTTCCAATGAGTCCGGATTGGGTTCGGCCCCGATAGCGGCTGCCGCAGCCAAGACTCCCAATCCGGTTAAACAGGCTCTGGTTTCGATGACGCAGACGTTCATCGACACTCTCGTGGTCTGCACAATGACCGGAGTAGTGCTCATCTTTAGCGGCCTCTGGAGCTCTGGCATCAAAGGAGCCGAGCTCACAGCCAACGCCTTTGACAAATTCTTTCCGTTGGGGATAGGAGAATACATTGTCACCTTGACACTGATATTTTTTGCCTATTCCACCATCCTCGGATGGTGCTACTACGGGGAAAAATCCATCGAATATTTATTCACAGAAAAGGCGGTGAAAATCTACAGGGTTGTCTTTGTCATCTTCGTCGCCATAGGCACAACCCTGAAACTCGAAACGGTCTGGAGAGTATCGGATATCATGAACGGGCTAATGGCTTTCCCGAACCTGGTGGGCCTCCTGGGTCTCAGCGCAGTCATTGTCTCAGAAACAAACATATACTTCTATAAAAAAAGAAGTTAGACTGTTCGCCTTTAATTTACACGTCTCGAGTTTTATGCTATGGTTGAGGACGATAAATCTAGAGGAATAAAATGCGAGTACAGCCTCTCAGGATAGTCATCAGTTCCGCTCGAAAATTCATCAACATGGGAGCTCTTTCCCGCTTGTGGAACCTGTTGAAGAATTTCCACGCGGCCGACATTTCCTCTCTAATGAAACACTTGACTTCCAGAGAAAGGCTCATTCTCTTCAACGTTATATTCGATCAAGACAAGGAAAAGAGCGGAGAAGTGCTGAGGGAGCTGGAACCTGAAGACGCGGCCCCTATCCTCAAAGAACTTCATTTAAACCAGATCACAGAGCTTTCGCAGATTATTCCCTCTGATGACGCAGCTCCCATCCTCGACCTCCTCCCTGATGAGATGAAAGAAGCCGTCCTGGCTGCCATGGAGGAGAAGCCTTCGGAAGATGTCAAAGAGCTTCTCCTTTACGAAGAGGAAACGGCCGGCCGTATCATGTCCCCAGACTTTTATGCTCTGGACCACAACACCAATGTTTCCGATGCCATTACTGCCATGCAGCTTGAGAGAGACGTTGAGTCCGCATTCTATCTCTACGCCATAGACGAGATGACCCGACTGGTGGGAGTCGTCTCATTGAGGCAGCTTCTTTTTGCGCGCCCGAATACAAAGCTCAAAGAGATAATGACCAAAGATGTCATAAGCGTCCATCCTGAAACAGACCAGGAAGAAGTGGCCCGCTATGTCGCGGATTACAACCTCGTCGCCATTCCTGTGGTTGACTCCGAGAACACACTTGTCGGTGTCGTCACCGTTGACGATGTCATCGACGTCATCGAGGAAGAGGCAACCGAAGACATGTATAAAATGGTCTCCCTGGATACAACGGACAGAATCCAGGACAGCGCTTTTAAATCCATAAAAAAAAGAATTCCTTTTCTCCTGTTCAGCCTCATTACTGCTTCTTTGGCTCCCCTGGTCGTTCACTACTTTGAAGGCACCATCGAACAATTCATCAAGCTTGTCGTCTTTTTACCTCTTGTTATGGCTCTCGGAGGGATTGCAGGAAACCAGACCATAGCCATCATTGTCAGGGAGATCGCCATCGGTCAGACTGAGTGGGTCGGAGCCAGGAAAGCCCTGTTCAAAGAAATCCTGGTCGGTATCGGCAACGGCGTCATCATTGGAGCCATTCTGGGTGGTTTCTCCTATCTGCTCATCAAAAATCCCTATCTTGGCCTCATCTTAGGCCTGGCCATCATCATCAACTTGTTCATCGCAGCCCTGGTCGGAACGCTTATCCCTTTAGTCCTGAAATTGCTCCGGTTGGACCCAGCGCTGGGGTCAGTTAACCTCCTCACCATGTGCACTGATTCCGTAGGCGCCCTCACCTTTCTCGGTCTCGGAACTCTCTTCCTGAGTAAACTCTGATTAATTTTCCATGCCTCTCGAACAGACCGAAGCCATAGTGCTCCGAACCTATAACGTAGGAGAGCAAGACAAAATCGTCGTCTTTTTTTCCAGAGACAGGGGAATCATTAAGGGAGTCGCCAAGGGCGCTCGAAAATTTAGCAACCGTTTCGGAAGCAGCCTCGAACCTCTCTCTCTGGTCAAGGCTTACTATTATGAAAAAGAAGGAAAAGATCTAGTCACCGTAAGCAACTGTGACCTTATCGAATCTTTTTTCGAGCTCCAGAATGTCCCTGATATCTCATTCACTTTAAGCTATTTCTCCGAGCTCATACAAGAATTTTCTCCGTCACTCGCAAAAGACGATAAACTCTACAGGCTTTTACTCTCAATCCTCCGCACGCTTTCAAAAGGAGGAGATCTGAATTTTTTGTCCAGGTATTTCGAGGCCTGGCTTCTCAAAATAAATGGTGTGCTTCCTGATTTAAGCAAATGTAAAAAGTGCCGAAAGTCCATCATCCGCACCGGATGGCTATCGCCCAAAAAAGATGGAGTCTATTGTAACCGCTGTGCATCCCTGAAAAAAGAACAAGTCAAACCTGATTTAGGCGCTTTTATCCAGTGGATAAGAAATAACCCGCCTCCGGAAAAGGGGCCGCTTCCCTTTTCATCCGAGCAGCTGGATACAATCAAAAAAGCGCTCATGAAGATGATCATTTTCCATCTCGAAAGAGAGCCGAAGACACTTCGCTACCTTCCTTAGCCTTAGGGGGATGTTCCCCAAGGTACCACCTTAGACCAGAAAGCTTATTTGTATCGAATTATTTTATGCACGACTTGCCAAAACAAAGAGATGAATGAGCTAAGGTGGCACCTTGGGGAACGTCCCCATCTTTTCTTTAATCTTTTTTGTATTGATTTTTTAGCCGAAAAGAATAAACTAGT
>CAZSGR010000241.1:586-4353 GCA_964606185.1 uncultured Eubacteriales bacterium | reverse complement strand
TTATACTTAAGAAAAAGAGGGATTATCCCTCTTCTGTAAAAAAGGGGACAGGCCCCTTTTTTACTTTTTTATTTTTCAAAATAAGCTTGGAATTGAGCTAAAAAGACATTATCCGTTGTGCCTGCGAATTCATCCCTATGATGTTCATAATTAATCTGAAGTTTCGTTTTTCCCGAAAAAAACCAGTTTAGTCCCAAAGTTAAAACATCAATCCGATTTGCGGCTAAGTCCAAATCGCGGTCATAGGAATCATAATTGATCAGGGCCTGAAGCTTTTCCTTGATGAAGGAATATCCCGCTCGAACATACCAGCCGGCACTCTCAGCCTGGTCATCTCTCGCAAAAATGTATTCCCCTTTCATGAAAGCTGGCCCTTTTGAAAAAAACACATCCACTCCTGTTCTGTCTCTATTCACGTGTACAACACTGGCAGAAGGCCTTTGATCACCAATGTAATGCGCAACTCCGATGGCAAGAGAATTGAAAGGGCGAAACACCAATCTTCCGACTATGTCCTTTTGGTCATTCGTGTCTACCCGATTAATCCCTGAGCCGTTGAAAACTCCTAAACTGTATTCCAGTATCGATAGTTTTCCACTGACTGTCACTCCGATGTCTCGTCCGGTCGACCCGATATCCTGAGCTGGGCACAGTTCCTCCACAGTCTGGCTGCGATTCACAAGATCAAGGGCAGAGCTGGATGTGAGATTATCCAGACTGAAGGGAATCTTGAACTGGCCAAAAGACACCGTGGCATAGGGAATCGAAGATATCTCAATCGCCGCATCCAGTAGAATCGGCCTCCTCGTTCCATCCACCTGAAGTTTAAAATTGAAATTCTTGAGAAGATCCCCTTTGAACACGAATCTGGCTCTCCTGACTCTGAATCCATCAGACCCTGTATCCCAATGCGTGTACCTCACCTGAACATAGCCGTTCAATTTTAAAGACGAATCCGCTGGAGGCGCAGACTCTTCTTGTTCAGCCGGCAAAGGATGAACCGTGGCAAACAGACCAAAAACAACAAACAAAAATAAACTCCTTCTCATTTTTCTCCATTTTTCTTTTTCCATGATATTTCTTCTTAACTGTTTATCTAACTTATTGAAATTCCTGCCTCCCGAATTCTTCCGAGATCGGATTAAAATCAACATCTCAGTCAGGCGAAATTAGCCTATCATTATAGCCATTATGAACGCCCAGCTCAATGGATTGCCACAGCCAAGCTCAATGTATTTGACATTCGAGACTGTCAATGTTAAAAATTCTCATGTTTCTTAGGAGGAAAAGCAAATGATCAAAAACAGAAAGCCTTCTATTTGCGGACTCGCAATCCTCTTTTTTCTGGGTTCGATCGCCACTGTCTGGTCCCAGGAAAAGAGCTTAAAGAAATTAACCTATGAGCAGGTTTATCAGCGGGCTGAACCCCGACTTTTCCAATCAATGCCTTCCATCCGCACCTGGCTGGATGATGAACATTATCTTCTCTCCGAAAGAGATGAGAAAACTAAACAGACAAAATTCTACAAAGTGAACGTCAGGAATGGCAAAAAGACTCTTTTCCTCGACTACGGAAAAATCCAGAAGAACCTCCCTAAGGGCATCCGAGCGATGATGCACACAGCCAACACGCCAGACTACAGCGGCCTCCTCTATTCATCCAGGAATGACCTCTATCATTATTCGATGCGGACCGGAAAATTCAAACGCCTCACATTTACTCCGGACCCGGAGAACAATCCCCGCTTCTCACCGAACGGGAAATTTGTCGCTTACACACGGAACCACAACCTTTATGCCTTAGATGTGGAGAGCGGGCTGGAATACCAGCTCACAACAGACGGGTCGGACACGATATACAACGGTTGGGCTTCCTGGGTGTACTATGAGGAAATCCTCGGGAGAGGATCCCGCTATGCGGCTTTCTGGTGGTCGCCTGACAGCACCATGCTGGCTTTCCTCCGTTTTGACGACAGCCCTGTTCCCATCTTCCCGATTTTTCGAGCCAGAGGAACCCACGGCGATCTGGAAAGAGAAAGATACCCTAAACCAGGGGATCCCAATCCCAAGGTCAAACTGGGTGTAGTGAGAGTCAAGGAGGGAAAAATCGTCTGGGCGGATATAGATGAAAACGCTGACCACTATGTGGCCTGGCCTTTCTGGTTCGTGGACAGCTCGAAACTCACCTTCCAGTGGATGAACCGCGACCAGAACAACATCAAGATCTACACCGTCGACCTCAAGACAGGCAAGAAAGAAGAAATATTCGACGAAAATCAACCCTCCTGGGTAGAATTCTTCGAAGGCCTGTATTTCTTCAAAGACGGGAGCGGATTCCTGATTCGGAGCAGCGTCGACGGCTGGAATCATCTCTACTGTTATGACCTGGAGGGGAATTTAAAGAAGAGATTGACTGAAGGCCAATGGTCAGTTCAGGGTATTTCTCTTGTGGATGAAAAAAACAAACGAATCTTCTTTTCTGCAAATAAAGGGGAAACGACTGAGAGACATCTTTTCCAGGTGAACCTCGACGGGTCAGGACTCAAACGTTTGACCAAAGAGCCGGGTTCCCACCGCGCGCGCGTCTCCCTTGGAGGAAGTTATTTCATCGATTCTTTCTCCAACAAAACGACTCCATCCAAACAAAACCTTTACCGGACTGACGGAACGCTCGTCCGGGAATTAGGGGACAGCCGGACCTCTCTCATGGAAGAATATGCACTCGGAAAAAAAGAGCTGCTCTCCATCCCCACAGAGGATGGGTGGACCCTTCCGGCGTATTGGATTCTCCCGCCTGACTTTGACAAGACAAAAAAATACCCTGTGCTCTTCAGAATATACGGAGGACCAGGCGGGGGGACGGTTTCGAACTCCTACCCGTCTCTCTCCTATTTTTACTTCGCTCAAGAAGGGATCATCACCTTCAGCGTCGACCACCGCTGTTCCGGCCATTTCGGAAAAAAAGGAATGTCTCTCATGCACCGCAACCTCGGTAAATGGGAGATGCACGACCTGATTGAAGCCGTGAAATGGCTGAGGAAAAAGCCTTTCATCGATGAGACAAAAATCGGGATCACCGGAGGAAGTTACGGCGGCTACACCACCTGCATGGCCTTAACCTACGGAGCGGATTATTTCACTCATGGATGGGCCAGCTCATCTGTCACCCGCTGGGAACTCTACGATACAGTCTACACGGAACGCTACATGGATAGACCCATAGATAACCCGGAGGGGTATAAATTCGGGTCAGCGTTGACCCACGCGAATAAATACAAGGGAGTCCTGTTCCTCACTCATGGGACCATGGATGATAACGTGCACATGCAGAACACCACGCAACTGATCGATAAACTCATCGACTTAGGTAAAAAATTCGAGTTCATGCCCTATCCCAACCAGAGACACGGCTTCGGAGGAAAGAAGAGAGAGCATTCCACCCGAATGTCTGTGGATTTCTGGTTCAAGCACTTCCTCAACCGCTGATTCAGTACAGAAAGCTAAAAACTTAGATATTTTTTTGAATTTATGAGCTTGTCCTAAAATGTTGTGATCGATGTCATTGCGGGCGGAGCACGGAAGCCTTTCCATCATGTCATTGCGAGCAGAGCGTGACAATCTTATCCTACTGTCATTGCGAGGAACGAAGTGACGTGGCAATCTCTTAAAATGAAATTTTATTGAGATACATTACTCACATCATTGCAAGCGAAGCGTGACAATCTTATCCTACTGTCATTGCGAGGAACGAAGTGACGTGGCAATCT
>CAZSGR010000241.1:0-486 GCA_964606185.1 uncultured Eubacteriales bacterium | reverse complement strand
CATAAAAAAGGTTTTCATTAATATTTTAAAGAGATTGCCACGCTGTGCCCGCAATGACACCTTTGTCTTCAATATCATTACTAAAAGCGTTACCTAATTACTGGGCATCAACAACAGGCTACTTTTTTTAATAAAAGTTGCCTGCTCCCTTTTTTTTGAGTAGAGGTATATTCCCTATCTTCCTTAATAAAAGGATTGAAAGGGGATAGCCCCCCAGAAAAAAGTTGCCTGTCCCCTTTTTTAAGATTGATTAAGTTCGTCGTTGTTTCTGGATATAATCATCCAGTTCTTCTTTGACAAACAAATTTTCTCTTCCAATTTTATATGAAGGTATTTTCTTTTCCTGCACCCATCTTCTTATGGTGATAGGAGATTTGTTCAGGTATTCAGCTGCGTCTTTCACTCCCAGCCAAGATTTAAAATCTCTCATGTATTCACTAGCAAATAAAAGTTCTATTCCTACAATCCCATCATTCTCATCAATAT
>CAZSGR010000240.1:0-4356 GCA_964606185.1 uncultured Eubacteriales bacterium | reverse complement strand
CAGGGTCGATAACAGCCAGGACTTCGAGCAAATCTTTGGCCTGTGTGTAGACATAACGGGCTTTGAAGGCCCAATTGCGCCCCAATTTCCTGTCGTACTCGATAAGATAACGAGTCAGAAAATTCGGCTCCAATCCCTCAGCGATCTCAAAGGGTTGAGCTCCTTGTTCGGTTTCAAACAGCCAGTTTGACGGATCATGAATTTCGCTCTCAGAGGGAGCGAGAGGCCCCTGCCAGCGATAAGTGCGGAACGTCAATCCGGCCCCTGAATTGAGTAGCCCAAGAGGCATGGTTGTGATGACGTCTGAGAATCTGCCCCATCCGAGCTTGAGAATGTTGACTCCGTTTCCAGTGATATCCACAGCTAAAGAGAAACGGGGCGAGAGAAAATCGCGGAGATTCCAGTACCAGAGCTCCTCCCCGTTGTTATCCAGGCAGCGCTGAGTCTGGCTTCTGATTCCTGCCATGAATGTGAACCGGCCCCAGGTCATTTTATCCTTGAAGAATATCCCTATTCCTCTTGCAGAATTGATGAAATCGAACTCTCCATACTCGTAAAAGAAAGTGGGTGTTCCACTGCCCCCTGACCAGGTGTCGAAATAGTATTTTGTCCCGCTGTCAAAACCGTTGCCAGGAAAGAGGTCTTCATCCTTTCCTGTAAAATCCACTCTGAAATGTGATGAAAAGCTGTAGTATTCAAAACCTAAGCTGAGTTCGTGACGTCCGAAGGTCTCTGTTTCATAGTGCTTTGTCAGCTTGATGTTGAAATCCAGACGTTTTTGGTCATCGGTCACGTTTCCATAAGAATTATTGAGGTTCCGGGCCAGATCCTCTATGTAGTACTGAGCCGGCCCGAGGTCCTTATCGAGAGGCTCAATGAAAGAGTCTCTTTTAACCTGGCCGAATCCGGCTTCGATGAAGGTTGAAGAATTGAGGATTCCCTTGTAATTCAGCCTGAATATAAGGTCAGAAAAATCTTTGTCTTCGAAGAGCTCCGGAATGCCTGTTCCTCCGCTCTGCTTGAGGAATTTATGGAATATGGATGTCAGGGAAAGGTTGTGACTGCTGTTGAGGGCAAAAGTCAGCTTGGCAAAAAGATTGTTGCTTCGTTGGGTTAGACTTCCGCCGGGAACGGAGAGATAATCCACATAGCCATCTTTTGTTTCCTCTGTATCGATAAAGAAGTTGTTGGATAGGAAAAACCACAGTTTATCCTTGATAAAGGGACCGCCCAGATTGAAATACCAGTCCGCGTTCGAGAATGAATCGGGCTCACTCACTACAGAAAGCTGGTCCTCTCGAGGGGCCTGCAGGCTTTTTTCCGTGAAAACCAGAGAGATTTCTCCAGAGTAATCATTGCTTCCGCTTTTGGTGACCATGTTCACAATGCCGCCGTACGCCGAGCCGAACTCAGGGCTGAAAGGGTCGGATATAATCTGGATTTCGTCTAAAGAATCAAAATTGAGCTGCATTCCCGCATTCCTCAACCTCACTCCGCTGATGGAGAGGCCATCCACAATCCAGTTTGTCCCTTCTTCGCCTTCCCCCCTGAAGCTGGGGAGGCCTTGAGTGGCTGTTCCCCGGCGAGTGTTGACTCGGACTCCTGTCACTCCAGGAGTTATCTTGACTGCATCCACGACTGTGCGATTCTGGGAGGGGATTGTTTCCAGGTCTGTACTCGTCAGATGGAAGCTTGTGTCTGTAGACGTTTTATCGATCAGAGGAGGTTCTGCCGTGACAACGATTTCTCTTCGTATCTCCGATAATTCCATTGTGACTTTCAGGTTGGTCACTTGTCCGAGGCGCACGATGACGTTTTCCTGTGTAACCGGATTGAATCCTTCGAGCTTGAAGGTTAACGTGTATTTTCCAACAGGGAGGATCGGGAAATGAAAATCGCCGGCTAGAGATGAAAGAATCGTCCTTTTTCCTTGAAGGCGGGGGCTCTGCACTGTTATCTCGACTCCTGGCAAGCCTTCTCCGTTTTCCTCCACGACTTTTCCCTTGATCTCACCGGTCTCAACGCCCCAAGCCTGAGTCCAGAAAAAAAGGACAAACACTAAAGACAAGAGGATGCTTTTTTTCTTATTCATTTTTGATTTTAAAAACTTTCTATTTTTTCCTTTGGCCTCTTTTTGGTTGACCTTTTTTTTGGTTGACCTTTTTACTGAATTTTTTTATGAATTTTTCAGTCAGCCTTCTCGCTTCACTATCTGTATATTGTTGGGGCGGTGTTTTCATGAAGTATGATGAAGGTGCATACAGGGCCCCAGAGAGTCCGTTGTCCAGGGCCAACTTGCAGCATCTTATGGCATCGATGACGACTCCTGCAGAGTTTGGGGAATCCTCGACGGATAACCTGCAATCCAGATACATGGGAACATCACCAAAGTGGCGGCTCTCTATTCTCAAGAAGCAGACTTTATTGTCTTTTTGCCAGGGCACATAATCGCTCGGGCCAACATGGACATCCTTCTCGTCGATATCCAGTCTTCTCGCTTTGATCTGGGATGTGACAGCTCCGGTCTTGGATATTTTTTTGGAATGCAGCCTCTCTCTTTCCAGCATGTTCAGGAAATCTGTGTTTCCACCGGTGTTGAGCTGGTATGTTCTGTCGATGGGCATTCCCCTGTCGAGATAAAGATTGACCAGAGTCCTGTGGAGAATGGTCGCTCCCAATTGAGATTTTATGTCGTCCCCGATGATGGGAAGGTTTTTATCCTCAAACCTTTTCTGCCAGTACCTCTCGCTGGCAATAAAGACAGGAATACAGTTGATGAAGGCGCATTCCGCCTTCAGCACCTGTTCAATGTACCATTTTGTGGCCTCCTCACTTCCTACGGGGAGATAGTTGATGACAATATCGGTTTTGGTGTCTTTGAGGATTCCGATGACATCTGCGGTGGAGCCCGGAGCTTTTTGGATGATCTGAGAAAGGTATTTTCCAAGGCCATCGTGAGTCATTCCCCGCTCGACTTTGACTTTGAGATGAGGAACTTTGGCAAATTTGGTGGTGTTATTCGGAGGCGTGAAAATCGCTTCGCTTAAGTCTTTACCCACTTTATTTTTATCGATATCAAAGGCAGAAACGAATTCGATGTCGCTGATCGAGTATCCGCCCAGGTTGAGGTGCATGATTCCTGGAATATTGTCTGCTTCTTTGGCATTTTTGTAATATTGAACACCTTGGATTAACGCAGACGCACAGTTTCCGGTACCTATTATTCCGACTCTAATTTTGCCCATTCACTCAGACCTCCTTTCTGGCCTTATTCGCATTTTCGACTTTTCTGACATAGAGAGTCCTCTGGATCACTGTAATGTTGGAGATAACCGCGATCATGATCAGCACAACGATCATTGCCGGGTCGAAAACTTTGAAAAGCGAGCCGAGGACCGCACCTAAGGCAAGAAAGACTATCCTCTCGGCTCTCTGCATGATTCCGACTCGACAATCTACTCCCAATCCTTCGGCGCGGGCCCGTGTGTAACTCACTAATGCAGAACCGAGCATAGCCGCTAATGTTATCCACAGTGCCCAGTGGTTCCTGAAGTGAGCAATAATACCCAGGAAAATGAAAAATTCTGAGTATCTGTCCAAGGTGGAATCGAATATGGCCCCAAAAAGGCTTTTTTTATTCATGCTTTCAGCGACTTTCCCATCCAGGATATCGAATGTTCCACATATGAAAATCATGATTCCAGCCAGGAGTGGGCGTTCGAAGATGAATAAAGCTCCTGCTGCCATCCCTGCCAGCAGCGCAAGGGCGCTTAAAGCGTTTGGGCCGATGCGGAGATTGATGAATAGCGAAGCAAAAAAGTCTAAACAATTAAGGACAAAGGATATTAATTTTCTTGGAAAGATCCGAGCAACTTCCTTTGTCTCACTATCCATGGGGCTTCTATTATATTTTTTTTTGTTAAAATAACATAATTATTAAATAATGAAAATCAGGTTTACTCCAGACGTCCATTCAGACACTCTTTCGGAGGCACTCTTTAGCGTGTAATTTTTGTAACCGGGAGATATTTTTGGGATTATAGTAGAACAATGATGAGTAATAGGAAAGAGCGGACGAGTCATCCAGCTCGTCTGCCATTCCGAAATCATAATTTTTCAATCTGTGTTGGAATACATGTAATCGGGATTTTTCTGACCGGAATAACCGCCTTGATTCTCCTCTCATTCGATCTTGATTTTTTTCCCTTTTGCTGATTTCTTTTTCTCTCTTTTTTCCAGTGATTCAATCTTGCAGTCTATCACGGAACGCATAGCAAGAAGGACTTCTTTTTTGGCGTTGATGAGATGATCCACAGTCTTTTCAGGGAAAAAAATAGAAAAGAACTCCTCTGGAAT
>CAZSGR010000239.1:2036-4374 GCA_964606185.1 uncultured Eubacteriales bacterium | reverse complement strand
TTTGACAATCATATCCTCCAGTGATAAAAGCGATTAATGGGAACAAAAAAATATAAGGAGGCATTTATGAAAAAATCAACATCCAACACTCGGCATGTGCGGAAACTATTCGTATACGCCGTTGTTTTCCTTTTAATTTTTGTTGTTTCAGGCTGTACACCAGCCAAAAAGGCTGAGCCGCCGGTTGCAGAAATAATCCCCAAGGAATTGACTATCCATGGAGACACGCGAGTCGATAATTACTATTGGCTGAACCAGCGGGAAAATCCCAAAGTTATCGAGTACCTCGAAGCCGAGAACGCCTACAAAGACGCTGTCATGAAGCATACAGAGCCACTTCAGAAGAAGCTGTATGATGAAATCATCGGCCGGATCAAACAGACGGATATGTCTGTTCCCTACAAGGATAATGGCTATTACTACTACACTCGCTATGAAGAAGGGGGCGAATACCCGATTTACTGCCGGAAAAAAGAGACTCTGGAAGCCGACGAAGAGATCCTTCTGAATGTCAACGAGATGGCCAAAGGATATGATTATTATAGCGTGGCAGGTCACTCTGTAAGCACCAACAATAAGCTCATCGCTTTTGGTGTGGACACGGTCAGCCGGAGAAAGTACACGATCTATTTCAAGGACCTGACCACCGGAGAATTACTCCCCGACCAGATACCGGTGACATCAGGAGGGGCGACCTGGGCCAATGATAACAAAACCGTTTTTTATGCGCACAAAGATGAGGAGACACTCCGCTCGTATAAAATTATGAGACATGTGCTCGGGACAGATGTCTCTGCAGATAAAGAAATCTATGAGGAAAAAGACGTCACGTTCAGCACCTATGTGGGTAAAACCAAATCGAAGAAATTCTTGATCATCGCTTCTTCCCAGACACTGTCCGATGAATACCGCTTCCTGGATGCCAACAATCCAATGGGCCAGTTCAAGATCATCCAGCCAAGAGAAAGAGGTCTGGAGTACAGCGTGGACCATTACAAGGATAAATTCTATATCCGGACGAATTATAATGCCAAGAATTTCAGGCTGATGGAAACATCTATCGACAAAACCACGAAAGAGAACTGGAAGGAAGTCATCCCCCACCGTGATGATGTCCTGCTCGGCGGATTTGAGATTTTTAAAGATTTCCTTGTAGTCAGTGAGCGGATAAAAGGGCTGCCAAACATCCGGGTCATCAAATGGGAAGACAGATCCGAGCATTATCTTGATTTCGGGGAAGAGACCTACTCGGCTTATATTTCAGCGAATCCGGAATTCGATACAGATTTGCTTCGCTACAGCTACACTTCGTTCACCACCCCAGGCTCTGTCTTCGATTACAACATGAACACCAGAGAAAGGGAGCTTCTCAAACAACAGGAGGTCCTTGGCGATTTTGAATCCACGAATTATCATGCGGAGAGACATTACTCCACAGCCAGGGATGGCACAAAAGTCCCCATATCTCTGGTTTACAGGAAAGGGCTGGAAAAGAACGGTGATAATCCTCTGCTTCTTTATGGGTACGGTTCATACGGCTCCACTGGGAGTGCGAGCTTCAGGTCAGACCGCTTGAGCCTCCTGGACCGAGGCTTTGTTTATGCCTTGGCCCACATCCGTGGAGGTTCTGAGATGGGGCGCTACTGGTATGAAGAAGGAAAACTTCTGAACAAGAAGAACACGTTCACGGATTTCATCGACTGCGCGGAGTACCTGATCGCTGAGAAATTCACGAATCAGGACAGGCTTTTTGCCATGGGAGGAAGTGCCGGAGGATTGTTGATGGGCGCTGTCTTGAACATGCGTCCTGACCTTTTTAAAGGTATCATTGCCGGAGTCCCATGGGTAGATGTCATCACCACCATGCTGGATGAGAGCATCCCGCTGACTACGAGCGAGTTTGATGAATGGGGAAATCCCAAAAACGAGGAATACTACTGGTACATGCTCTCCTACTCGCCCTACGACAACGTGGAGGCCAAAGATTACCCGGCGATGCTGGTCACAACAGGCTTGCAGGATTCTCAGGTGCAGTATTTTGAGCCGGCCAAGTGGGTAGCCAAGCTTAGAGCTTTAAAGACAGACGATAATATTCTTCTTCTCCACACCAACATGGGCGCAGGACATGGAGGAGTTTCAGGTCGATTCCGGCGTTATGAAGAGACAGCCATGGAGTACGCCTTCATGCTGGATCTGATCGGCATCAAAAAATAAAACACAGAAGGACCAGCTCTTCATTCTCCTGATTAGGGGAAGTCCGATTCTGTTTTGTCATTGCGGGCAAAGCGTGGCCATCTTATAATTCGAATTGTCATTGCGAGCGAAGCGTGGCAATCTC
>CAZSGR010000239.1:0-1936 GCA_964606185.1 uncultured Eubacteriales bacterium | reverse complement strand
AAGCGTGGCCATCTTATAATTCGAATTGTCATTGCGAGCGAAGCGTGGCAATCTCATGAAGAAAATATTACTCTGTTTTCTATGTGTTATGAAATTCTCCAATTCTTTTCTGTCCGATTCAGCAAGGATACGCGGAGAGGATTAAAAAGCTAGAGAATGACATGAAGCATATCATTAGGTTCTACAAACAGCATCCCGGAATATTCAGCTTTCTCAGGTTATTGATCGCTCTTTATCTCTTTTTTTTCAGCCTCGAGTTAATGGGGGCTTCCCTGAAGATGTTTGGAAAGGGGCTGGCGGAGAATCTGATCCAGACCACGACGAATCCACTGGTTGGGTTGTTCATCGGGATTCTGGCCACATCGATCATTCAATCTTCATCTTCGACAACATCGATTGTTGTCGGTCTTGTCGCAGGCGGTGTTTTGAATGTACCGAATGCCATTCCCATTATTATGGGGGCCAATATTGGAACTTCCGTTACAAACATTCTCGTATCACTCGCACAAATCCGCCGGAGCGTCGAGTTTCAACGCTCTTTTTCCGCAGCGATCGTTCATGATTTTTTCAACGTGCTGGCTGTACTCGTGATATTCCCTCTGCAGTATTTCACGAACTTTTTGGGTCGAATTGCAGGCTTTATGGGAGAGCAGTTTCAGCATATCGGGGGATTGAAATTTCTCAGTCCCGTTAAAACCATCACCAAGCCGCTTGTCGAAATTTTTAGAAACTTGCTTGGACATTTGCCCTGGATTTTGCTGGTCCTGGCTCTTGTCTGCCTACTCTTCGCTCTGTCTCAAATGGTGAAATCTTTGAAGGTTTTGGTCGTGACCAAAGCTGAAGCCTGGTTTGACCGGTATTTATTCAAAACAGCTTTGCGCGCTTTTTTGGTCGGATTGCTGTTGACGGCAATGGTGCAGAGTAGCTCGATCACCACGTCTTTAGCTGTCCCTCTGGCTGGTGCCGGTCTCTTGACCCTCATCCAGATTTTCCCTTACACTTTAGGAGCGAATATCGGAACAACGGTCACAGCCATTCTCGCGGCATTGGTAACGGGGAACTTATCGGCGATTATTGTGGCTTTTTCGCATTTACTCTTTAATATTTCAGGAATGATCGTGTGGTGGCCATTAAAAATCGTGCCCATTTCTTTGGCCCAGAAATTTGCCCGGATTGCGACGCAAAAAAAAATAATTCCGATTCTCTACATTATAATTGTATTTTTCATTATTCCCATTTTATTGATTTCTCTATTCCGGTAGGAGGGATGACCGATGTTTAAGAAATGGCTTGATATTTTTAAAAAGGATACATTGATGGACCGGTCTTATAAACGGTCTTTCATGATGCTTGATCTAACACGAGAGATGTTTTTAAAAGCCAAAGAGTCTCTGCGGTTCCGGGAAGACAAGGATGTTGACCTCAATGTCAGAGATCGAGATCTGGAAATCAACAAGTATGAGCGGGAGGTCCGCCGCAATGTGTTCAATCATCTGGTCGTGGGAGGAAAAGCAGACCTCCCCTCAGCCCTCGTTCTGGTGAGTATCATTATTGATATTGAGCGGATCGGTGATTACACAAAAAATATTGTTGAGCTGGCGATAGCTCATCCAGGCAAACTCACAGGTGGAAAATTCGAGGAGGATTTGAAGCGTGTCGAAGCCGCAGTCGAAGATAATCTGGCCAAGACTCGAGCCTGTTTTGAAACTGATGATAGGAATTCGGCTCTGAAACTTCTTGAAGAATACAAATGGGTCAATGATGTCTGTGATGACAGCCTGATGGGTTTGATCAGAGAAGATGATAAAGATATTCGACCCGGTGATGCCGTTGCCCTGGGGATATATTTCCGCTGGCTGAAACGGATCAATTCCCATTTACGGAATATAACGACGAGTGTCGTCAATCCCTTTGATCGAATCGGTTTCGAGCCAAA
>CAZSGR010000238.1:2789-4375 GCA_964606185.1 uncultured Eubacteriales bacterium | reverse complement strand
GCATCTATTGCCGGACGGCGGGCATTAGTCTGTACAAAGAGCGTCGGTTTGAATGCGATGATCGACCCGCTGATGGCACTAAATCTGACTTCGGTCCATGGGGGACTGGTTATTCTTCTCGGGGACGACCCGGGAGGATACGGATCTCAAAACGACCAGGACTCCCGACCCCTGGCGGATTTACTGGAAATGCCGATGCTGGAACCGGCGAGTCCGGCTGAAGGCTATGCCATGATGCAGGAAGCCTTTTCTCTTTCAGAAAAGTTCAATACCGCAGTGATCATCCGGGAAACCCGAGGCTTCGTCCAGCAGGAGGAATCTGTCTCTGTTTCTGAAGAGCGTTACCTGGAAGCCAACCTCGGTCTTGTCAGAGAACCCTTTAGATTCGTCCCGGTACCCCTCAATGCAGTAGAAAAACATGGGAATCTGCACAGAAAAATTGAAGCTGTGAGCGAATGGGCGGATAGTGCTCCTTTTAACAGAGTTTCGGGGACTGGAGTAAAAGGCATCATCGGTGCCGGGTTTGCTCAACGGAAACTTTTCGATGCGGTGGGCGATGAAAATCCTGGAGAATTCCGGCTACTGAAGCTGGGCGTTCTCTATCCTTTACCCCGAAAAGTCATCACACAGTTCCTGCAGGATTGTGATGAGGTTTTAATCGTTGAAGAGATCGAGCCGTACGTGGAAATCCGTATCAAGGCGATTGCTCATGATGCGAAGTGCCTCACCAAGATATATGGAAAACAAAGCCACCAGTTAGGCCGGGAAGGGGAATTATTCCGCTGGCAGATCCAGCATGCCCTGGCTGAATTCATCCCGGAGTTTGTCCCCAAACAGAAATACATAAAAGAAAATGAAGACGAAGAAATTCCAAAAAAGAAAGATCTCTGTGCAGACTGTCAGTATGATAAAGTCCTTGATAAGCTCGAGGAAGCCGCAGAGAGCTTGGGGCAAAGACCGATGATAATCGGCGACCCAGGCTGCCTGGTCACGGTCGCCGACCGGCTGGATGCGAAATTCGCCCTCGGTTCGGCGGTCAGTGTCGCCGATGGTTTGAGCAAGGTCGGAGTCGATGAGCGCGCGGTGGCTCTGTTTGGCGACTCTGCGTTTTTCCATACCGCTCTTCCGGCCGTAGCTAACGTTGTCCATAACCAGAGCCATATCCTGATGGTCGTCCTGGATAATAAAGCCACGGCCACCTCCGGATTCCAGGTGAATCCCGGTGTGGGGAAAGATGCCATGGGAGGAGAAGTCCCGGCTTTAGATATCGAGCAAATTGCCCGGGCTTGCGGAGTGAAACATGTCTACACGTCTGGCCCGGATGACCTGGATTCAACACTCAAAGATACATTCCGGGAAGCGTTAAGCCACAACGAGCTGACATTGATCATTGTCCGAATAGAAAACAGGACTCTATAAAACTATATAGTCTTATCGCTCTCAAGCTTTAAACGGCACTCAATGCTGATTCTATCTTTTTCACAGCTTCCTTTAGATTTTCCAGCGAATTGGAATAAGAAATGCGGATATGGCCGGCTCCGTTTTTTCCAAAACACTCTCCGGCAACAGTCGCCACACCCGCTTTC
>CAZSGR010000238.1:0-2689 GCA_964606185.1 uncultured Eubacteriales bacterium | reverse complement strand
ATCAGGATCTGATCACCAGGGTTGAGCAGAGCATGGATCGTCACATAAATTCCTTCAGCCACTCCGTTGGTCACGACAACCTCAATTTCAGGGTCATATTCCAGGCCGTATTCAGTGGAAAATTTATCCGAAATGGCCTGGCGCAGTTCCAGAATTCCGGCATTCGGGGAATAGTGATGTTTGCCTGACCGTAAAGCCTCTACAGCCGCCTCAACGATGTGTTCCGGAGTGTTGAAATCCGGTCTGCCGATCTCCAGATGAATGACTTTTTTTCCCTGTCGTTCCAGCTTATTCGCCGCATCAAACATCACACGTATTTGCGAATAGGGAATGCGCTGTGCTGTAATGGATTCCATGACATCCTCCTTTTTATATGAGATATTTTTCTAAAAGAAAGGCTAGATTTCTTAATTCAGTTATTCCTCGTCAAAGACTTCTGGATTGTACTGATAAGCACTCCCCTCGTCAATATCTTCTCCGTGTCTATCTTTTCCATCTTTCTTATACAGCCTTAATTTGAAAAACGAAGTGTCGAAATATGCGACTCCTGATTATCTTCAAATGCGATGGTTTCCAAGCGCGAAATGTCGTGAAATAATTAAGTAAACGTCTTTCCTGAGCCAAGCTCATTTTTACCCCGTTTTTTTACCCCATTTTTTACTCTATCTCTCACCTAACTCCATTAAGCAATTCCAGAGCAGGCTCACTAAGAGCACCACCTTTGACATATTACATCAAAGAAGCAGTTTGAGAATGATTAGATATTCTCTTGAGAATAGGAATATTCACTCCCTTCTCTCTTCGGCTGCTATCAAAAGCTGCTGCTTCTTCTGTTTATTTCTCAATAAATTTTACAATCACACTGGACTTTCCTGTGATCTCCTGGGGCATTTCCATTCCTATGGATTCAAAGCACACGATTCCTTCTTGCTTTGAACTGCCTTCACGGCTTATATACATTCCCTTTCTGTAAGCAAAATAAATTATCTCTGTTCCTTGTGCTTCCCTTTCCAATGTAAAAGACATGCCCTGTGCTTCCCCTGAACCTGTGGTTTTTGTTGTACCTGTTGCTTCAATTTTCAAACAGTCGAAGCCATCTTTTTTTGCTTCTTCTATGAGTTTGTAAGTAATATTACTGACAATTTTAAACGTTCCACCGGATGCAGGAAGTTCTTGCTCATCTGTTTCGGTCCAGGTGTCTCCAAATTTTACAGGCTTTTCAGGCAGCATAGGAAATGTAGCTCTTGCTCCTGAAATGTATTGGTCTTTGTTAGTCGTCTCCCCTAAAGCCGTTGTAATTTCAGGAAGTTTTTCAAATCCCTCAAAACTGCTTGCTTTGCCAAGCGGAGAAACAACAAATTTAACCTTTTTACCCACAAGCTTGGAATAATCAGTGCTCGCTGAACCCGCCGGGCTTTCCACATTATCTGATCTTTCTCCATACTCTAATCCAAAAGTAATACCCGTCTCATTATCTACTGAAATTACTTCATAGCTGTCTTCTCCTTCTCCTTCAACATTAACAACAACTTCTGTTCCCATCTGATTCATTACAATATCAGATGTTCCCGAGCTAACGATTGTAAATTTTGTACCTGCTTTTGGATGATAAGTCAAAATGAATCCTTTCTCTGCACTTCCCAACGGCTCATATCTTTTTACTGCACAATTAGAAATCAAAAAACATACTAAGACAATTAAGATTAATTGAACTGACCTTTTCATGATAGCCTCCTGTTATATATATTAATGACAGTTGTGTTTTTATTCATCCCTCCTGACTAAATTAATATCAAGTTCTCTCACACGATTTTTTAATCCTGATGCATTTCGATAATGCCATGCTCGCTTAAATAATAGACAATATCCAGAACTTCTTTTTGAAAGGGCTTATCAATATCGGACTTCTCAAAAAGGCTCTGGATACTTTGCGGCTCCTCCGTTGGGAACGGCAAGTAGAATAGAAACTTCCCCTGATTATCCGTCAGGTTGATCTTCCGCTCCTGCCGATCTCTTCCTTCGCCGCTGTAAAAAATCACCGTCGAGAGGGCGCCTGTCTTAGGAGAGGTTTTAAAAACACAATTGGCATTTTTCTTCTCTTTGATCTTAATAAAATCCAGGCCTGTGGTTTTTTTATCCTTCTCAATAAGCCGATTGAGATCAAATTCCATCTTGATTTTTTCCTGGATCAATGTGTAACGAAAATAGGGACGTTTCTTCTCAACAACTTCTTCCTTGGAAACTATTCCCGACGCTTCCAAGCCCTCCAGAAAATCTTGAGCCGTTTTGATATGAAGATTTAATCGTGATGCTGCCTCGGAGGCAGAGATCGTCTTATACGTCTTAAGGAGGCGAAACAATTCCTTGGCAAATGACTTTGACAGAAGAGAGGCCAATTGCGATAACGATTGAAAATTCATTCACATTCTCCAGTGAAACTGCGTTCTCATTTTTTTGAATTCAACGTCTAACGTTTTATTTTTTCAAGAATGCGATCGCCCTCACCATTTTTAAACAATTCCATAAATTCGATAAACATGTTTCCGAGTGATGAACAGAGTTGATCGAAGGTGAGTTCTTCTTGATATTTTTTGTAATCTTTTTCCGTGATGTGAGCAGAAACCTGGCCGTTGAACTGAAAAATGACGCGGGTATCATCCAAATAACTCCCATGCATATCATATAACCT
>CAZSGR010000237.1:0-4400 GCA_964606185.1 uncultured Eubacteriales bacterium | reverse complement strand
CCGATAATGCCGAGGGGGATAGTGAACATGATGATAAACGGTTTTTTAAAGGATTCAAACTGGGAGGCCATAACCAGATAGACGAGAAACACGGCCAGAAAGATGGCGAAGATCATGGAGGAAAAGGCCACATCCTGTTCCATACTCTGCCCGGCCATGTAGATCGAACATTCTGGACCACAATCTATGGTTGCGGCTTGTGCCATGACTTTTTCTTTGGCCTCATCCAGATCGATCCCTGAGATATTCCCGGTTATGACCGCAGATTTTTGCTGGAGTATACGGCGAACCTCTGCTGGCCCTTCTTGGATGCGTATCTCGGCCAGTGCCTTCAGCGGCACCATCACGCCCAGACCATTGCGGATGTAGATTCGGCTGATCTTGTCCACCCGGTCCCGGGAATCCTCTGAGAGGCGGACTCGAATATCGACTTCCCTGTCACTTTCGATGAACCGTGTGGCGACTTCGCCCTCGATCTTGTTTCTGATCTGAGATCCCACCGAGTTGATCGTCATGTCCTGTGAAGCCAGGACGGCCCGGTTGAAAATGATCTGGATTTCCGGATAGCCTTCTTCCATGCTGGACTTCAAGTCGATGATTCCGTCCACACCGCGGAGCTTCTCCAGGAGTTCGTCGGAGACCTGTTTGATCGTGTCCAGGTCGCTGCTTGACACCACAACTTCAAGCGGAGCCTTGAAAGAGAAAAGGCGAGGCTTGTAGACTTTGACTTTGGTCGTGGGAAACTTTTCCAGGTCAGCTCTCACCCGGTCCATGATCCGGTCTTCCTTTTTTCCCAGGATGCCCGGTTTTAAGCGGATGACGAATTCGGAGAGGTTTTCCCTCTCTTCCTGAAAAGATATGCCTCCACGGGATCCTTTCCCGATCAGTTCGTAGATGCTGTCAATTTCATTAAATTTTTTGAGCGTATCGGATATATCCGAAATGATGCTAGCGTTTTCTTTGAGGGAAGTTCCGGGCTTGAATTCGACATTGATCAGAAATTCTCCCTGGGAAATAACCGGGATCAGCTCCTGGCCCATGAAGCGGGTCATGAAGATAGAGATGGCAAAGAGAGCGAGGACACTGACAATAATGACTTTCCTGTGTCTAAAGGTGGTGTCCTGAGTTTTTTTATAAGAGAGATAGACCTTGTTATACAGATTATCGAGGGGTCTGAACAGAATTTTGAGCACTCTGGTCAGCCACTCTTTTGGGTTCTCACGGCGCATTATCGCACTGAACATGGGGACCAGTGTTAGAGATACGACTAAAGAAGCCAGCAGGGAATAAGTCACTGTCAGGGCCATGTCTTTGAACAGCTGGCCGGCAATGCCTTCCACGAACACGATGGGGAAAAACACCGCCACTGTGGTGAATGTGGAGGCAGTCACAGCTCCAGCCACTTCGGATGTTCCTTTGAAAGCGGCATCATAAAGTCCCTCACCCTTTTCCCGGTAGCGCTGGATAGACTCCAGCACCACAATGGAGTTGTCCACCAACATCCCGATCCCGAGTGCCAGCCCGCCGAGAGAAATGATATTCAAGGAGATTTTAGAGGAATACATCAGGAAAAAGGTTATGATGACAGAAATCGGTATGGCTGCGCCGATTATCAGGGTGCTTCGAAAATTTTTCAAAAAATAGAGCAGAACCAGGACGGCCAGTATTCCTCCGATGATGGCGGTCTGCTTGACTTCATGGATGGTGTTTTTGATGAATTTGGATTGGTTGGTGATGACCAGATACTCCATATTCCGGGGCCTCAGGATGTTCGATTGGACCATTTCCAGCCTTTCTGTGACAGCATTGGCTACTGAGACTGTGTTGGCATCCGCGGCCCGGTAGATGGCCGCTTCAATGCATTCTCTGCCGTTGATGCGCGAGATGACTTTGCGTTCTTTGAAACCGCGGAAAATCTCCGCCACGCTGCCCAGTGTGATCTGGACGTCTCCCCGTTTTTCGATGATGATGTCTTTGATCTCTTCGACGGTTTGGAATTGATTGACAGTCCGGACCAAAAACTGGCTGTCTTTCTGCTTGAGAATCCCGGCAGAGAGATTGACATTTTCCTGGCCCAGGCGGTTAGCCACAGTCGTGATGGGGATGTTGAGAAGGCTGAGCTTCTGTTCATCGATGTCGATGTGGATCTCGTCTTCCAGGCCGCCGGATATGGAACAGGCCGCAACTCCTTCGATACTCTCGAGGGCTTGTTTGACTTCTCTTTCGGCAATGTAGCGAATATATCCCAGATCAGAATCGCCAGTCAGACCCAGCTTCATTATGGGTTCCTGGTTGGGATCGTACCTGAGGATGACCGGTTTGCTGGCTCCGACAGGAAGACGAATAAGATCCAGCTTTTCCCTGAGTTTAAGGGTGGCGAAATCCATGTTGGTATGCCAGGCGAACTCAACAGTCACCTCGGAGAGCTCCGCACGGGAGACAGATGAAATGCGCACGACGTTATCCACGACCCCGCAGCTTTCTTCAATGGGTTTAGAGATGATGTTCTCTATCTCTGAAGGGGCGGTGCCAGGGTATTCTGTCTTGATGGTGAGGGTGGGATAAGATATCTTGGGCAGCAGGTTCAGATTGAGTTTAGTATAAGCAATGAAACCGAAAATGACAGCAGCGACGGTGAACATGGTGATGGACACCGGACGGTTAAGGGAGAATTTGACGAGTTTCATTGGATAACGTCAACTCTTTGTCCGTCTTTGAGCGACTCGACGCCGACAACGACGATGGTTTCGCCTTCTTCCAAACCCCTGACCACTTCCACGTCGTCCTCCTCACTCAGGCCCAGAGTGATTTCACGCTGGGAGACTTGATTTCGATCCAGAACGAAAACATAGGTCAGATTCTGTTTATACAAAATGGCTTTTCGTGGGATGACCAGAACGTTCTCTTTCATCCCGATGACAATCCGGGCTTCCACGAACATCCCCGGTTTCAAGCGAAGAGAATCGTCGAAGACCTCGATTGTGACTTTGACCGTTCCTGTTTGGACGTCGATTCGGGGATTGATCAATTTAACACTGCCTTCGAACATAGCTCCCTTTATTACTTCTGTTGTCACTTCCGCAGCCATTCCGGTCTCAAGTTTGATAGAGTCGGATGTGGGGACGAACACACGGATCAGCAGAGGACGGAAATCCTCGATTGTATAGACCTGCTGGTTGGCGTTAACGCGATCGCCCACCTCGATCAACCGCTCTGTGATGTAGCCTTCAGAAAGAGACCGGATCTTGGTCCAGTTCAACTGGAGCGAAAGATTTTTAAAACTCTCCACGCGGTTCTGGTGATCGAGCTGCCGCTGCTTGTACTGGGCTTCCTGAGTCTGGAAATCCTGCTCGGAAATGAGGTCGCGTTTTTTCAATTCTTGATTGCGGATGTAGTTTTGCTCGGCCTCATCCAGGCTGAGCTTGGCCTGTTCCAGTTCGATCCTAGACTGTTCGTAGCTGATTTTTATTTCCGTGTCATCGAGAAGAACCAAGATGTCGTTTTCTTTGACATAGGCACCTTCTTCCTTCACGATTTTCTGCACGTAAGCGGACAAACGGGAGAAGATCTCCACCATCCGTTCTGGTTCGACGATGCCGTTGAGGACAAGGTAGGAGTTCAAGTTTTTCATCTGGACCGGCTCAACACTCACCGGAACAGCCTCGCCTCCACCACTCTGGAATCGTGCCAACATTTCCTGGATCTGATCCTTGGGAATTTTTCCGGATTTGATGGCCTCTTTTAACTGGTCAGGGATATCGAGTTTATCGACGTCGATATCTTCGATGTTCTGTGGTTTAGATCCGGTTTTTTGGCCGGGACTGTTTCGGTCTCCTCTTTTCTCCGAGGGCCTTTCGGCCTTTGATTTAGCTCCTGGATTCCCATTCCCACCAGAGCTGTTATCTCCGGATTTTCCGCAGCTCACAGCCAAAGCCAGTAATGCTACCAGTGTTAAGATGTATAATTTTCGCATTGTCACTCACCTAAATTGGACTCTGTTTATTTTTTCTTACCGTACGCTTATTGTTTCCGGAACGATCTTTCCGGCAACTCACTGAACGGCTTCGTTTCTCCTGCAACTTGTTTGAGATGTAGAGAAACGTACTTCGATCACTCACTAACTTTAGACGAAAAAAAATGGAATTTCTTCCCTGATTTTTCGATAATTTCTATACAATTTATATAATATTCTATTTCTCCTTGAGGCACAAGCCTTTAATCATCCTGCTCATTCTGGAGAAAGAGAGCCCTTAATCCGGAATATCTTGACAGTTTAGGCTAATTCCATTAATTTCTATCTGTTGGCAGGAGCAATCCTGGAAAGAGCCAGTGTAGCTCAGTGGTAGAGCAGCTGATTCGTAATCAGCAGGTCGAGGGTTCGAATCCCTCTGCTGGCTCTC
>CAZSGR010000236.1:0-4403 GCA_964606185.1 uncultured Eubacteriales bacterium | reverse complement strand
GGATAAATAAATTTATAAGGAATAAATGAAGGAGCAGAGTATGTATAAGACACTCATTTATGAAAAAAAAGATAATATCGGCCTTTTGACCATCAACCGGCCCGATAAACTGAACGCCATTTCCAATGAATTAACAGCCGAATTGCGCAGTCTCCTGGATGAGCTGGAAAAAGATAATGACCTGAGAGTTGTCATTATAACCGGAGCGGGTGGTAAAGCTTTTGTGGCAGGAGCAGACATAAAGGAGCTTGTGGAACGGGATGCCAGGTTAGGACGACAGGTCTCGAGCGAAAGACAGGAAATTTTCTCCCGTATAGAGAATCTTACTGTACCGGTCATCGCCGCGGTCAACGGATACGCATTAGGAGGAGGCCTGGAGATAGCCCTGGCCTGTAACATCAGGATCTGCTCTGAGAGAGCTCAATTCGGTGCGCCCGAAGTCAAACTGGGGATTATTCCCGGCGATGGCGGAACCCAGAGGCTGCCCCGCTTGGTTGGGTTGGGCCGGGCCATGGAGATGATACTCACAGGTGATTTTATTGATGCTCAGGAAGCCTACAGGATTGGTCTGGTGAACGAGGTTGTGCCTCCTGAGGATCTCATGGATAAGGCGATGGAATTGGCAAAAAAAATCGCCTCAAGACCACCTCTCGCAGTCCGTTATGCAAAAGAAGCCGTGAACAGAAGCCAGGAGGGGGACACAGCTTCAGGTTTCGCTCTTGAATCCTACCTTCATGCCCTGACCTGCACAACCGAGGATAAAAAGGAAGGAGTCTCCGCATTCCTGGAGAAGAGAAAAGGCAAGTTTAAAGGAAAATAGAATAGGAGTCATACACATCTGCTTCTCAACTCTTCAATACCCAATTTATCCGATAAAATCATCCATATGGACTCGAAATAGTTTTAGCCCTATTTATATGTGCTCACTCACATAAAGGAGGTTTATCATGAGAAAAACAATATTTTTAGTGTCTTTTTTTCTTGTAATCTGTTCCTTTCTGAATGCTCAGCTACCGAAGATAAGCGGAGAAATAGGGGGAATGGAAAAATTCCCTGGATACCTCACGTTCTACTGGGATGCAAAGACCGGAAAAATCTGGCTCGAGATTGATAAGCTTGACACAGAATTTTTATATGCAAATTCTCTTCCCGCGGGTTTGGGTTCGAATGATGTGGGACTCGACCGGAATCAGTTGGGGAGGGGCAGTGTCGTAAAATTTCAAAGAATCGGTCCCAAAGTCCTTCTTATTCAACAAAACTATTCTTTCCGTGCACTCAGCGATAATCCTGACGAGCGCAAGGCCGTGGAAGATGCTTTCGCCAAGTCCGTGATTTGGGGCTTTCAAGTCAAAGCCGAAGAAGAAAACCGAATACTGGTTGACGCCAGTTCATTCATCCTCAGGGATGCATACGGTGCCATCGATACTCTGAGGCGGAGGAATCAGGGGGATTACAGGTTAGATGAGACGAGATCTTCTGTGTATTTACCAGCGACAAAGAATTTCCCCCACAACACCGAGATTGAAGCCCTTTTGACCTTCACCAGCCGCAATCCAGGAATGTTTGTCAGGGGAGTCAGCCCAGATGCGGAGTCGATCACTCTCAGGCAGCGTCACTCTTTCATCAAATTGCCGGATGATAACTATGAGCCCCGGATCTATGACCCGCGATCAAACTTTTCCGCGTTCTCCTATCAGGATTATGCCACGCCGGTCGAAGAGCCAATCCTAAAAAGATTTATTGCTCGTCACAGATTGAAGAAGAAAAACCCGAATGCGAAAATAAGTGATCCTGTAGAGCCAATCGTTTATTATATTGACCGCGGCACACCCGAGCCTATACGTTCGGCGCTCATCGAAGGAGCCGGATGGTGGAATGAAGCTTTCGAGGCCATTGGGTACAGAAATGCGTTTCAGGCAAAATTGCTCCCTGAAGGGGCGGACCCGATGGACGTCAGGTACAACATGATTAACTGGATTCACCGCTCGACAAGAGGCTGGTCCTATGGCGGTGGGATCAGGGATCCCCGAACAGGGGAAATCATCAAAGGGCATGTCGCTCTTGGCTCGTTACGAATCCGTCAGGATTTTCTGATTGCAGAAGCTCTGGTCGCCGATTATGAGGCCGGCAAAAAAATTTCCCCTGAGATGCTGGAGATGGCCCTGGCCCGGATCAGGCAGCTGTCCTGCCATGAAGTGGGACATACTCTCGGGTTGGGACACAATTATGCCTCTAGTGTGAACGATAGAGCCTCAGTCATGGATTATCCCCATCCTTTGATCAAGATTAAAAAAGACGGCACTCTTGATTTATCCGATGCCTATGCCACAGGAATCGGAGAATGGGATAAGGTGTCTATTGCCTACGGCTATCAGGACTTTCCTGAAGGAGTAGATGAAGAAAAGGAGCTAAAAGCCATACTGGATAATGCCTTTTCCCGCGGCTTGGTTTTCCTGTCCGGACAGGATGCCGGACCGCGTAGCGCGGCCCCGTTAGCGAGCACATGGGATAACGGCAAGCATCCGGTGGATGAGCTGGAACGAATCATGAGAATACGCTCCATTGCTCTCAACTCTTTTTCCGAAAAGAGAATTCGAGTCGGCGCGCCCATGGCCACAATGGAAGAACCCCTGGTCCTCGCTTATCTGTTTCACAGATACCAGGTCGAGGCGGCGGCGAGCGTGCTCGGCGGGCTCTACTATAATCATAAGCTGCGAGGGGACGTGCAGAAGAATCCGGAGATAGTCTCAGGGCCAGAGCAGCGCCGGGCACTGGATGTTTTATTGAAGACCATTCAGCCTGAATTTTTAGCCATAGATGAGAGAATATTGAATCTCATCCCGCCCCGCCCTCCGGGATATCGTGAGACTCGTGAGCTCTTTCCAGGCTACACAGGCCAGACGTTTGATCCGTTTGGAGCCGCAGAGACCGCTGCCAGCTTGACGATTGGATTGGTCTTGAGGCCGGAAAGAGCCGCTCGGCTGGTCGAATATCATTCCCGGAGAAAAGATGTTCCCGGTTTGGCTGAAGTCCTGGATAGCCTCATCTCTTCGACTTTTAAGTCATCTTCGAAATCCGGCTACTTTGCGGAAATACATAGGGTGGTCAACAATGTGTTGCTCTATCACATGATGGGCCTGGCGGCTGATGAAGATGCCAATCCTCAGGTCCGGGCCGTGGCTCTGCTCAAATTAGATAAGCTGAGAAATTGGTTGTATCAGCAGGTCTACTCAAAACCGGTCAAAGATGAGAGTCAAAAGGCGCATTATTTTTATGCGCTCTCACAGATCAAACTGTTCCAGACCGACCCGAGCAAAGTGAGGTTTGCCATTCCCTCTAGCCCTCCACAAGGCGCTCCTATCGGGATGTACGATTGAATGACGAGGAAACTCGAAGTTATAAAATAAAATTGTGAATGGCCATATTGGCTGGAGAGGGAGAGTCCAGGTTCATAGCCTGATCCCCGAAAGCCAAGAAAATGTTCAATTGAATAACAATAAGATTAAAAAGGAGGAGAGAGAAATGTCTAATCTAAAGCTTTTTCAATTTTTCAGGATTTTTCCTCTGGTTCTTATTCTTCTGGTGGCAACCGATTCTTTCGCTCAAGAGTACGGAGTATCTGCAGTTAACGACAGCCACAAAATTTTACCTGAGAAAGAGCGCGCCCAGGTGATGAATGAGTGGTTGAAATGGCGGCTGGACAACATCATCCCGGAATTGATGAGAAGGGAAGGGATTGACATGTGGCTCATCATCAACCGAGAGTACAATGAGGATCCCGTTTATTTGACCCTTGTTCCGGAGCCGACTATGGCGGCTCGGCGAACATCGATCCTGATTTTCTTTGACAGGGGTAAAAAACTTGGAGTCGAGAGGCTGTCAGGTGGTTATTATGGTGTGGGAGATTTGTATAAAGGAACATGGGTGAACAAGAAAAAGAAGCAGTTTGAAAGCCTGGCTGAGGTCATCAAGAAATTGAATCCCAGGAAAATCGGGATAAACGTGTCCTCGACCTGGGCTTTTGGAGACGGCTTATCCGCCAGCCTGAAGGAGAAGCTGGAAAAAGCGCTCGGACCGGAACTCTCTTCTCGATTCGTCTCTGCGGAAAACCTCTGTATTGGCTGGTTAGAGACCAGAAGCCCTCAAGAACTCAGTGTGTATCGACATATCTGTGGGATTGCTCATGACATCATTGCTGAGTTTTACTCCAATAAGGTCATCACCCCGGATATCACGACCACACAAGACGTGGTCTGGTGGATCAGAGAGAAGATCACAGACTTGGGGCTTGAGACCTGGTTTCAGCCCTCGATCTCAATTCAAAGGCACAAAAAGGAAGCCACCAAATACACAGATAACAGAAGGGTTATCCGGCGAGGCGACCTTCTTCACTGCGATGTGGG
>CAZSGR010000235.1:0-4464 GCA_964606185.1 uncultured Eubacteriales bacterium | reverse complement strand
CTGAATGGAGGTTTGACACCTTAGCCTTCTCAAAATAGAATAAAAAAAACCAAGGAACTTTTTATAAATGAATCTCGTCTACTATGGTGAATTGAGTGCAGATTAACACGATAGTTCAAGAATGCTTAGAAGGCAAACAAGGAGCGTGGGAAATGCTCGTTAACACCTATTCGAGAAAGATATTCAACATGGCCTTCCAGTTCTCAGGAAGCTATGAAGAGGCGGAGGACATGACGCAGGATATTTTTTTCAAACTCTATAATTCGCTGAAAAAATTCGATTTCAAGAGAAATTTCACTGCCTGGCTCCTCACGATTTCGAAAAATTACCTGATCGACGAATACCGAAGGACAAAATGGGAAAAGAAATCACGGGACAATTTTGACGAGCACTATCTCGCAGCAGAAGCTCAAGCTAGCCCTGAGGAAGACGTCATGAAAAAAGAAAGCAGAAGAACAATCTGGGAAGGCCTGAACTCTCTGCCTTCTGAAATCCGGATGACAATTATTCTCAGAGACATCCAGGGAAAAAGCTATAAAGAGGTCGCAGAAATCATGAGCCTCCCTACGGGAACAGTCAAATCCCGGATCAACAGAGGAAGGCTCCAGCTGGCGAGATTCCTTAAAGAAAAAAAGGAGAAAAGCAATGAAGTGTAAAGACATCGAAGAACTCTTATCTCCTTATTTAGAGGATGAGCTCAGCCGAGAAGAGAGAAGAGCTGTCGAGGAGCATGTGAAATCATGCGAAAGCTGCTCTCTGCTTCTGTCTTCTCTGGAAGAAACCGCGGGGTTTCTTGTGGATTTCCCTGAACTTGAAGTGAATGATAGGTTGCTGAATCAGCTCTACTCGATCCCGGGAAAAAAGAAAAGATTCAGTCTGGGCCTCGATTTCTTCTTGCGCCCATCACTCCAGCCCATCCTGGCTGCCGTCACGATCGTGCTGACACTGGTTTCCTTCTACTTTTTCAACCCGAACAAAAAGTCTTTCGACCGAGAAATCAGCCGCCGGCTTCATCTCGGCTACAGCCAGGTCGGAAAATTATATGCCAAGGCAGAATCTTTTACCGCTTCTCTTGGCGAATACAAGGACACTATTCTCGTTTCTCTGAAGAATATAAGTGGATCCAGAGAAACTGAGGATTCAACATCAGATAATAATGGAGGTATTCAATGGAAGAAAAAGTCGTCATCACCAGACCACCGAAATCTCCCGCTCTCGCAGGAATTCTCTCCTTCTTCTTTCCGTTCGGAGTGGGTGCTTTCTACAACAGTCAACCCATAAAAGGATTCGTTTACCTTTTGGTTTTCGCTGCGCTGGTCACCATGCAGGATTCAGGTGAAGCCCAGCCGTTCATGGGCATTCTCCTGGGTGGCTTCTACATCTACCAGATCATCGATTCCATCTACACTTCGAAAAATATCAACCGTAAGGCCCTGACGGGTGAAGAAGTGGAAGAAGCGAAGGAAGAACTCCCGGAGTTCGTTAAAACCGGATCCGTTTTCTGGGGCATCATTCTCCTGGCATTGGGAGGCATACTTCTCCTGGCCAATTTCGATGTCATCAGCTATGACACTGTCTTTGACTTCTGGCCATTAGTGATCATCGTCGTTGGAGTGAAACTCGTTGCCGACTACGTGACCAAGAAGAACATCAACGGGAGTTAATGGAGGAAAAAATGGCAAGACAGCGAAAAAAAGATCCGCTCGCATGGGGAATCATCCTCATCATCATCGGTGTCGTTATCCTGTTGAGCAACATCCACATCGCGGGATGGGATGTCTGGGAATTCTTTGCCCGGCTCTGGCCCGTGATCCTGATAGTCTGGGGGGGCTGGAAGCTCTACTACGGAATCAAAGAAAGACAAGAAGCCGAAAGGCGTGAACAGGATTAACAATGAAAGCAAAAGAAATCATCCTCCTGATTCTCATCATTGTGGTTGGCATACTTTTCACTCAGTTGTACACAGGAGAGATTGATATTTACTTCGACCTCGAAGATGATTTCATTATCGTTTCCAATGAATTCGACTATGAGGACTATCAAGAGCTCGAGCCGCCATTCCCTCCTCTGATTCAAGTCACAAATTCCAATGGAGACATCGAGATCCTGGGGACAGACGAGAACAAAATAACCGTTTCATTGCGAAAAAAAGTATGGCGAAGAAAGGAAGAAAAAGCCCAAGAAATCGCCGATGAACTGAAAATGATTATCAAAAAAGAGGCGGATAAATGGAGCATTTCAACAAGCCGGGATGAACTCAGGAGAAAAAACATCAGAACTACTTTCATCATTTCCGTCCCATCGAGTCAGAATGTCGAAGTGAAAAATTCATACGGAACTGTCGATGTCGCCAATGTGCAGAACGCAGATATCACCAACCGCCATGGAGAGACAATCGTCTCAGACATCTTCGGAGAGCTTTCCCTGAAAAACAGCTACAGAGATGTGGAAGTTGGAAACATCAAGGCCGATGTGTATGTGGAAAGCCATAATTCCCACGTGTATGTGGGCCAAGTCCAAGGAAAAGCACATATCGTTCACAGCTACGGAAAAATTCACCTGGACGACATCTCTAAAGATGTAAAAGTCGAAGGTTCTCATTCAGAAATCTACGGTGAAAAGTTGGTGGGGCCTGTGGAGCTGGAGAGCTCTTACAGAAAAATCGCTCTCTTTGATGTGGGGCCTACGGAAATCATCGGCAACAACTGTGAAATAGAAGTCGAGGGAGCCGTAGGTTATCTCGACATAAAAAATAATTACGGGAAGGCCAAGATCAGTAATCTCAAAGGCGACCTTGTGATTGATGGAAAAAACCTGGAAGTCTACGGAAAGACGATCGTCGGGGAGAAAATCAGTATCAAATCTTCCTACCGGAACATCGAGCTTTTCGAATTCTCGGGTAGAACCACAATCATCCTTTCCAACGGAGAAATGACTCTCGAGCCTTATCCACTCACCCACCCCATGGAAGTCAGAGGTGAATACTCCACCATAAAGTTCTCCTGGCCTCTGGGAAAAAAGTACCAATTCGAAGCGAGAGTGAAGAATGGAGATATCGAGTGGAAGCTGCCCGCAGAAATATCCATTCACGAAGAAGACCACACCCGGACATACAAAGCCTTTATCCAGGAAACCGGGAGTCCTTCTATCTTCATCTCCACGAGTTACCGCACGATTTGGGTCTCACAATAAGCCGAGGGTTTAGAGCACAAACCACAAGGAAGAAAAGCCCGTTCTTCAGAACGGGCTTTTTGTTTTGCGCATCCAGGGATTTGCAGGAAACTTCAAACTCCTGCTGTAATAGGTGTCAGGTGTCAGCAATTTGGGGTCAGTCCTCAGTAACTTCAGTTATTTTCATTTTAAAAAGAATGGCGATGATTCTATCTGCTTCATATTACTAAAGCTACTGAGGTCTGATCCCATTTATCCAGAGCTGGAAAAGAGATGACCGGAATGAAACGTTATAAGGAAAAAGAAAGAAGGAGGGAGTAAGGAAGGGAAAACTTAGTGTTTGAATCTCAAGTTAAGGATTTTATCATTCAAGCAGCCGATGATTTTGATGTTAAAGAACGAAATGGCATTCGCTAAGTCTTTTTTATATTTTGTGACGTATCGGACAAAATTATTTTCTTTATTATTCCATAATAGGTTCTCAAACTCTGCCACTTCATCGGTAAGCTCTATCAAAAAGTGGTTAATAGTCCGGTACTGCGCGTTTATCTCGATCAAGTCATTGCTCTTGAGTTTATTGAAATTAAGGTAAGGCGGCAGGGATTGGAGGATCGCCAGGCTTTCATTGCGTAATTCGTTCACTGACTCCTTCATCTCCTGGAAGAAAGACTTGTATTCCAGGGGCTCTTTCAACTTCTCCTCTGCTTTATCGAGAAGGGCTTCATACTGGTCCTTTACGGAGTTGACGAGTTCTTTAACTCCCAGGTATTTTCTTCTGAAATGAAAGAGGTCGATAAAATCTCTGCCGATGTATATTTTATCTTTGTAGTTCGTCATGAGTTCCCGCGGAGAATGAGTGTAAAATTTAATCTCATATCGCCTTCCCCCCGAATCTCTTTCTCTTAGCCTGGCCAGCACGAGATAATTGTTCTGCTCGGCAAAATAGCTGTTCACATCCAACAGGACTGAATAAACAGCTAAATTCTGTAGGATATATTCCTTCACGTAATCGAGCATGTTTTCACTCTTGCTGAGAAAGTCATTAATGGTCTCGTTAGGAGTGGGCGTGATAACAGAATAAGAAGGAGAAAGTAGGTAAAGGACAGGGCCGGTGCCAAGTTCGATATAAAGGTTTTTCAAAACCTTCTGCTGGAGGTCGTTGAGCAGAATGGGCCGCAAAGGAGGCAGACTTTTCACATCGACTTTGGACAGCTCTTCAACTTCATTCATAGCTCAAATATCCTTCCTTTTCTCAAAAAGATGCTATCATCTCATAATAAAAAAATCAACCCT
>CAZSGR010000234.1:0-4507 GCA_964606185.1 uncultured Eubacteriales bacterium | reverse complement strand
TGGTGTTCAGGCCCGATTTCCTGGAACCGAATAAAATGATCAGTTTAAAGAGTTGAGGATGTCACATGGTGATGGAATACAGTTCCCAATTTAAGCGGGAGGAATGCTGTCAGGGCGGAGGAGGCGATGAATCAATCTTATAAAGAAAGGCATTTCAGTTTTCTAACGAGATTGCCACACTGCGCTCGCAATGACAATTTTCCTATGAGATGGCTAAGGTCCCTCTGGTCGCTCGCAGCGACATCCATCAAGGCCCTTGGAATAAACAAAAAATTAATCGTCAAAGGAGTATAACATGAATAAAATCAAGTTGTTAGTAGTGCTATCAGCGGTACTTTTTCTTGGCTCAGGTCTTATTGCCCAGGAAGAATTGACCGCAAAGCAGATCATGGACAAGGCCTTCGAAGTGACAAAGCTCACTGGCTCAGAGGCTGTTTCGACTATGACCATCATCGACAGCAAAGGTCGGGAGCGCGTCAGAGAGATTGCGATGGTGACCAAGCTTTTCGATAATGGAGATACAGAAAAAAGACTTCTCCGTTTCCTCGCTCCTGCTGACGTGAAAGGGACAGGACTGCTCGTGTTTGATTACGAGGAAAAAGATGATGACATGTGGCTCTTCATGCCAGCCCTCAGGAAGACTAGGCGGATTGTCAGTTCAGAGAGAGCCAAAAGTTTTATGGGCTCGGAATTTTCCTATGCGGACATGTCCCCGCCCATACTGGATGAATTTACCTACAGGATTTTGAGCGAAAAAGAAGTGGAAAGCACTCTGTGCTGGGAGATAGAAATGGTGCCGGTTGATGAAGATGTGGCTGATGAGAACGGTTTTTCTAAGAGGATAGCCTACATCGGGAAAAAAGACTATGTCATAAGAGGAGCCGTGTATTACGACCTCGATGGCGAGCTGCATAAGGAGCTATCAGTCAAAGAGATTCGAGAGCTGGACCCCGTCAACCACAAATACAGATTCATACATATGGTCATGGTCAACAAACAAAACGACAGAAAGTCAATCCTGAAAATAAATGAAATCCAGTTCAATCCCAACGTGAAAGACGACTATTTCACTACGAGGTACCTGGAGAGATATTGAGTGTTCTGATTCGATCCGTCGTTGACTTTGACCTAAAGGCGGGTGAATAGGGCTACCCCCTGAAAACAACCCGCCTCCTCTCTGTGTTTCAGCAATAATGAGATATCTCACCCCTAAATTCACCCCCTGAAATCGTCGCTGCAGGTGATTGATTTATTTTGAAAAAGGATTATTAATATAGAGAACGCCAACGGTATGAGGAAAAGATGAAAAGAGTTACACTATTTGCTCTTTCCGCGATCCTGTTCCTGGGGGGATGTTCAACTTCTGATAACACTGGAAACTTCCAGCTCTACTTGACTGACCAGCCGATAGAAGGCCTGGAGCATGTTTATGTCACGATAAGCGCGATACAGGTTCAGAAAGATGACAGCTCTGTGATTTCATTATGGGAAGGGACACAGACGTATGATTTGCTTGCCTTGAGGGACGTCGAGGAGCTTGCCGTCGATGTTGACCTGGAGGCTGGAACCTACACTCACATTATAATCGTCATAGATGCTGTTTCGGTCGTGGTCTACAGCAACACTTACGATTTGAGCATCAATCCTGGTTTGGAAGTGAGGATTCCTGTGAGTTTCACTATCCTGGATAATGATTCGACCGAAGTGGTGTTGGATTTTGAAGTGGATAATTCGTTAGAAGGATACGGGGACCGATACATGTTTATTCCTGTGATCTCAGTCGATAGCATAAGGTAATTATTCGATTGGATTTCGAATTGAAATATTAAGTCGGGATTTATGGGCTCTTTCCTCCCCGGGCTATATGCCAGAGGCCCTTCAATGCGCTGTCTAAAGAGGGGAAAAAGGGCAGGCTGTAATTGAGGGGAAAAGAAGCGGGAGGAAAGAGCTCTTTTTTATTCAGAAAAAAGGGGACAGGCCCCTTTTTTCAGGGACTGTCCCTCTTCTTAAAAAAAAGGAGCCTGTCCCCTTATTCTTAACCACTTTAATCAAAAAAGGAAAGGAGCGGCTCGCTCATCTGGGCTTTCATCATGCTCAGGCGAGATCAGTAATGACTGAGAATCCACCTGACAGTTCTCTTCAGGGTAGATTTTCATTGTATGCTGGTGCCATTTGGCGTAATCGTCCTCTTTATCAATGAAGAGAGGTTTTGTGGGAGAAGCAACTGCTTTTTCTTTAGTCAAAAATGTCAGGCTGTTCCGTCCAATTCTTATCACATCATTGTGCTTTAAGGGAGAATATTGAACATATTCCTCGTTGATCCGCGTTCCGTTGCGGCTCTCGAGGTCGTTCAAGATAAAGCTGTTTCCCTTTTTTGATTATCTCGGCATGTTTACTGGATACTCTCGGGTCGGGAAAGCCGATATTGTTATCTCGGGTGCGGCCTATAGTCGTCTTATCTTGATGATCTGAAAATTATAGTTTTTCCCTCGTGAGTCAGGATCTGGAGATAAGGCATGTCTTCTTTTCCATCTGAAAGATAACAGAATCCTCCCTTTTTTGTCCAGAAGTACCAGATTTCCACTCGAGGCTTGTATAGACTTTATTCCTGAAATGTAACTTTTTTCGCAAACCTTGAATTTAAAAATATAGAGAAAGAGTGCTAGAATCATAAGGGGGATGAAGATTATAAAAGATAGAGTCGATTCAAAAAGAAGGGCCGCTTGCTTTCTCTTCTCTCTCCTTATCCATGTGGCTTTGATTACGGTTCTGCTTTATTTAAACGTTTCGGTAGGTATCAACCTTGAACAGCTCAGAATCAGGGAGGCCGTCCTCGTTTCACCCGAACAACTGATCATCCCGATGGATGCTGAAGATTCCCTCAGACGTCTTCGGGAGACAGCGAGGGATGAGCTCGAAGGGGATGAGGGGACAACGCCTCCTGACAAAACGGGAGTCCGGAGGGATTCTGCCCAGGCTCCATCGTCTGTGAGCCGCGGAGAGCTTTATTCAACAGAAAGGAGTGATAACCGAATTCCAACAGAAGAAGCATTCTATTCGGATTTGGCCTCGAATTTTAGACTCGGGGGGTCGTTCAAGTCTGAGTCGGATTTGCTTCCAGATTATGTCCTGGATTTTTCCCTCGAATTTGAAAAAACGCAAAAACTCTTGAGTGAGGCGGAGAGAGCTAAACTTGAGAGGAATATCAAACAGCTGAAGTATCCTCGTTCAGGTTTCTTCAATATCGGTTTTTTCAAAGGCGATACAGGGCTTGCGCGTGCCGGTGTCCACGGTGCGGCTCAAAAGGCTGGATCCTCTTTTCGTATCGAAGAATATGATATTTCTCCCTGGGCCAAACAGGTCGTGAATACAATCCTCACGAATTGGGCCATTCCCTATCCGAAAGAGATGGGAGTTAAAGGTGTCGTGGGAGTTTCTGTGATTATTGATGAGAGTGGAGAAATTCTCTCTGCTCAAGTCGTGAATTCATCTCTTATCCTCCTCCTGGACGAGGCCGCTTTGAAAGCCTTAAAAGAGAGCTCTCCTTTCCCTTCCCTGCCCAAAGATTTTCCAAATAAGAGTCTTGAGGCCTATTTTGAATTTCATTACGATGATTAGAAAGGTTTCGTTTTTGCTGGCGTTTGTTATCAGCCTTAATCTTTACTCATTCGGGGAGGACACCTCTGCTGTAGTTGTCGAAATAGGGTTGATAGGAGAAAGGACAGGCAAGATACTCGCTCCACCGGAAAAATTAGTGATCGGGATAGAAATATCAGTGGAGGCCTATTATAAATTTTCCGATAAAGAAAACGTAATTAAAGGGGGTCTTCTCAAGAGAGGCTTGAACATAGTTGATATTGAGGCGATAGGCTTATTCGAGAAATCCGGTGCGCATGTCTATTTTTTGGATCTTAAAGTCGGCGATCTTATTCTAAAAAAGGAAATAGAGATCGATATCCAGCTAGACTCCCCAGGGATTGATTCTGGAACTCAAAGACAAGCCAGAGATCCTGAGTATGAATTATCCATGTTTGTTGGCAATCAGTTAATAGTGACCGGGAAGAAAGTCCCTTTCAAGGGACCATCTTTCGAAATCGAGAAGCCTCCTTTGCCCGAAGGTTACGGTCCTTTTTACGAAATAGAGAAAGAGTACAAAAATCCGATGATGAATTCTTTTTCAATCATAGATGCGGCCGGAGCGGTTTACGATATGTTCAAGAAGGCGATAGGAAAGAAAAAGAGGCAAAAAAGCGAGAGGTCCATCCAAAAGCATAAGCAGCTCACGGTCACTTTTCTGAGAAGGGATTCGGAAGGCGTCTCCATAGAGATCAATGCAACGATAGAGCTAAAATCAGTCAAGGATGTTTCTTGAGATATTCTTCTGTTTACTCTATCCATAAAAGGTGATTTGAATAGAGTGTCGGCAGATTTTATGAATAATCCAGGCGAACGTGGATTATTCACGAGTCGAGGTTGCTGCAAATGCGAGGCGCGGTTCATGAAGCTG
>CAZSGR010000233.1:0-4533 GCA_964606185.1 uncultured Eubacteriales bacterium | reverse complement strand
TTTGGCCGAAGTAAGAAATCTAAGAGCCTAAACGAATTCAGAGTGTCAATCGTAAACCATTGCAGTATAATAGATAGAGGGACTTATAAAATCGCAAAAAAAAGGAATGTCTTTTCAATCTCTTTGAACTGAAAAAAATGGCCGCAAAGGGAGATGACTCGGATACAGCAGAAAAAAAAGAATGAAGGAAAAAGATAGAATCATAAAAAGTTTCTTTGTCGTATTCCTTTCGATTATTTTGTCTGCCTGTACACCCAAGAAAAAACTCGAACTCCAACCGCTCCAGCTTGAAGAGTACCAGAATAAAAGCGAAGCAGCGGACAGACTCTTTAAAACTGGAAGCTATACCTGCCTCAAAGAATCCTACCAGATCTACAAGGAACTTCTATCCATCCCGCACAATCAAAAAAGCACAAAAAAGAAACTCATAAAGACTGCCATTCTCTTGACTATCAGGCAAAGAGAACTCGGTGTGCATGACAGCACATATATGGATGAAGCTTCCGCTCTGATCCAGAATAATCCGTTCTTGTCCGATTTTATGACATTTGTGGACCTTGCGGACTCAATACGCCCCAGATCCAAAGGGATAATGGGAGATATCATTGATGACAGCCGTCGAGCCGACGCAAAAAGAGATAAGCTTAAAGAAAACATCGAGAAATGGGGACAAGAACTCAACGAAAAATCAGTCACCGAAGAATTCTTTGCCTATCTTTACATTGCTAAGAACTGCCACCTTGCCTATTCCATAAAAGGAAAGAAAGTTATAAGAGAAGAAGTTGACCTGACTCATTTCCACGGAATCTTCCCTCAATCTCCGTTGATTCAGTACAAACTGGCACTCTGTCCTAAAGAAGACTCCGAGAGTCTGAAGGAGCTTCTGGCAGAAGAACCCCGCTTTCATGAAATTCACTATTTTCTGGGGGAACATGCGCTAAAGCAGAGACTATTGATTTCTGCGGAGAAGAATTTCCTGGAATGTTTCAAAAACATACCAGAGTCTCTTCCCACTGTTATCTCTCTGGCGAGCATCACCTTCGCCTTCGAGGAACTCGACAAAAGCCTGAATTTCTATGATAAAGCTATCGATCTGGTTCCGGAATATAGGGATGCTCTTGTGGGAAAAGCCGTTTGTTTGAGTTACCTGGAAAGGCATGGCGATGCGATTGAAGTCTGCAATGAGATTTTGAGACTCGGAGGGTACTATCTTGGAGATACCCATTACTGGCTCGCCTGGAATCAGAATGAGCTGGAGAGGTTGGATGAAGCCTGGGAAAACGTGGAGAAATGCAAGACTTATTTTATCGGCTACACCCAGGTCTTCTCCTTAGCCGGAGTAATCGCTTATAAAAAAGAGGAAAAGAAAGTCGCGGAGAAAAATTTTCAAGAGGCCTTGAGGCTGGACCCCAACAACTGCGAAGCCGCCTTTTATCTGGGGAAAATCTATGCAGAACGTCAGAAATGGGCAAAATCAGGAGAATACTACGAGAAAGCGGCTCTCTGTCAACGTGGAAAAGAATTGGCTCTCGAAAGAAATCTCGCAGAAATTGAAGATTCAGCCTTTTCTGAAGAAAGAAAACAGATGAAAATCGCTAAAAAGAAAGCCCAGTTGAAAAAGACCATCCTCGCCAAAGCCACTTTTTTCTACAATGCCGCGGCTGGCTACTTCAACGCCGGGATGAACGAGCAGGCACTGGAACTGACCCAACAGGCCTTATACCACAGCGCTCTGAGGGAGAAAGCAGAGGAATTAATCCAGGAAATCAAAAAACGAAAATAAATGCTGATGAATCATCATGGGGTCATCATCATGGGGTCAGGGCTCGACATTAGACATCTAACCTGAATTATTCATAAAACATGCCGACACAGTGTGAAAAAATGGATTTAAAAGAAAGTCTGAATCTTTATTTTGAGAAAAAACTATTTAAAGAGCCCATATCGTTGAAGATGATTTTTAGTGTTGGCATATTTAAGAATAATTCAGGATAATCATTGAAGAAATCAAAGCATGAGTTTTAGAGGGTACTGACTTATTAAAAAATGTCTAATGTCGAGGCCTGACCCCAAAAAAAGACATGAAACGAATCTTGTTTTTTAAGCGTACTATTTAATAAACGACTTGGAGGAGGAGGACGATGAAAACCAGGCTGAAATATCTTCTCGCTATTTCCCTCATCTCATTCTTAATCATGAGCTGCACAGAAGAAAAAGCCACGAAAAAAGCGGAATGGAAAGGAGAGGTGGAGTTAAAAAACGGCACGAAAATCATCAAGAACCCTTCTGAGCCAGTCTACGGGGAAATCCTTCTTGAGTTGGAAGAAGAGTTGAGTATCGGACGCGAGGACGATGATAATTATTTATTCTACGATCCTCGAAATATCTGCGTAGATGAACAAAGAAACGTATACATCCTGGAAAGAGGTAATCACCGCATCCAGAAATTTGACAAAGACGGCAATTATCTCCGGACCATCGGGAAAGAAGGACAGGGTCCCGGAGAGTTCGAGAGGCCTTATTCATTGGTTCTGGACAAGAACAACAATATTTATGTTTCGGATAGAAGGAAAATTCATTTTTTCAATCCTAGCGGTGAATTCGTAAAGACAATTTCTCTATCCGATCAAGTCAATAATTTCTTTGTTTCATCCGAGGGAAATATTTTCGGCTTGATGACTCAAAGGATTGAGAAAGAGAGGACCAGGCTTATCGTGAAAATGAACTCAGAAGGAAAAATTCTGAAAAATATCATCCAACTTGCCGAGGTCAATCAGGTCATGAGAAAAAGCGGGAATGTCACTTCAACATTCTCCATCACTCACGATTACAATTACAGCTTATATTTTACTTTCTCGAACAACAATCAGATATATTATGGTGACTCATCAGAGTACAGTTTTTCTCGAATCAATCTCGAAGGAAATGTGGAACTGATCATAACAAAAGAAGAATCTTACCAACCCATTTCTCAAAAAGAAAAAGATAAAATACTTGATGCGTTCTCCGAGCTAATCAAACAATGGCCCAAAGGAGTGGTGGAAGAAGCTGTTCAATTTCCGGCTCATCGTCCTTTTTTTAACAGAGTCTTGATTGATGACAAAGGAAGAATTTATATTAAGAAGGTCAAGCCCGTTCTGGATGAAACCGAAGGCCTGAAATTTGATGTATTCAGTCCTGAGGGTTATTATCTCTATAAGACAATCCTCCCCTTCTCGCCGGAAATAATAAAAAACGGATATTTCTACGACCTGTACACCTCTGAAGAAACAGGAGAAGTCACAATAAAAAGATATAAAGTCATCAACTGGAATCAAATAGCAGAGGGGATTTAGATTTTTTTGCCCGTACAAATAAGTTTTAAAAACGATTTCTCCACTCTCAAATTCTTTGGCTGAATAAAAAATCACAATCCGCAATTTCCCACAAGAATATTTACACTTGTAAAGAAATTTTCTTGTTTATACTCATTTGACATATTCCTATCTAACTAAAATCAAATAAGTTATCAAAAATTACTTTGGCACAAAAGTTGCAGAATATTGCTTTGGAGGGGATTAAAAATGCCTCGTAACAAACTAAAATAGGGAATAATTCTGTATTTCAATTGTATATAAAAAGGAAGGTTCGATGAGGCAAGACGAAAATATTTCCGAAATGAAGCTCATTGCTTTAGCCAAAGAGGGAGACATGGAAGCGTTCGAATCCTTGGTGAGAAAATACCAGAAGAGTATCTATTACCTTTGCCATCGAATGACCGGAGCTCATCAATCCGCTGACGACCTTTCTCAAGAGGCTTTCATCAAAGCCTACATCTCCCTCTCTTCATTCAAGGACGGAATGAACTTTTTCACCTGGCTTCGGAAAATTGCCGTGAACAACAATTTAAATTTCCTCAAGGTCAATAAGCGGGAAGAGCTTTTGGGAGAAAAGGAAAGCACGATTCCGGATAATGCCTCATCAACCAACCGGGAGCTGCCGCAAGACAAGCTCCAGAGGAATCGGTTAGAGCAAAAATTCAAGGAGGCTCTCATGGTTCTTCCCGCAAAACAACGCATAATTTTCGTCTTGAGGTTTTATGAAAACCAGAGCTATGAAGAAATATCTCAAATCCTCAATATTCCCAAGGGGACAGTGATGTCCAGACTGAACCGAGCGAGGAAAAAACTCAAGGCTTTATTGACTGACTATATGTGAAGGAGAATCCCATGAGACACGAAAAGATCCAAAAGCTCATAGGAGCCTATCTTGATAAAGAACTCAACCATGAACTAATGAAAGTCGTCGAAAATCATCTGAAAACCTGCCCAAAATGCCAGAGAGAGCATTCTTATTTAAGAAAGTTAGAGGAATTCCCAAGGGAAGTTCCCCAGGTTCCTCAGGAAGAAAAATACTGGGCATCATTCCCTTCTCGGATTAAAAATGGAATAAGACAATTTATCCAAGAAGGCCAAATGAAGGAGGACAAAATGTTCCAAGATTCTTTTATCCAGGGGGAAAAAAATATCGGTGTTAAAGCAATGGTCTTTCCTC
>CAZSGR010000232.1:0-4591 GCA_964606185.1 uncultured Eubacteriales bacterium | reverse complement strand
CATTGATGACAACTGCCCGCAAGTGGTCGCTTTGCCGGTTCAAATCCAGAAACCGTCCCTCTAAGAGTTGGAGACCATAGACATCATCAAAATCGGAATCCACGCTGAAGTGAGTGAAACTTATGTATTCTTCGCCGATTTTTAAGGATTCATTGTTCTCCGGCCGCCCCGGATACCCTTGGGAAAAAGACACTTTCAGGATATCGGGATGCCGGAGTAGTTCAGCCTTGATGCTTTTGAGGTTGCGGCGGAATGAGCCTGAACGCGGCTGGGGAAAAGTGATGACGTTTTTGGCGCTGAAACCGAGATCTTTATTCCGCGTGAAGCGGATCTGGCTGGTGATGGTCAGCGTTCCGATAATAAGTATAATTGAAACAGCGAACTGGAAAACAATCAGAGCCTTGCGGAAAAAAGTTCCCTTTCTGCCATGTGTCACATCTCCTCGAATGACTGTGACCGGCTGAAAAGCGGAGAGATAAACAGCCGGATAGAGACCGGACAAAATGCCGATGATACAGGCTCCTGTGATAAGACAGAGGAGCATTGCCGGTTCGAACAGACTTCTGAGGCTCAGGTCCAATGTAAATGCCCGATTGAACGCGGGTAAAAAGAGGACGGCAAGGCCGAGTGCCGCAATCAGAGCAGCCAGCGCTACAAACATAGACTCCCCGAGGAACTGCCTTGTCAGTTTCTTTCGCAATACCCCGATCACCTTTTTGATGCCGATCTCCCTTGCCCGGGTGGAAGCGCGGGCAGTGTTGAGGTTGATGAAGTTGATCCCGGCGATAATCACGATAAAAATAGCAATCGTAAACAGAATCCATAAAAGTGTTTTGCTTCCGTGATTTCCCTGGAAACGTATATCGGATAGATAGATGTCGCTCACCGGAAACAGGGAAAACTTCACCACCGGTCGTCCCAGCCGCTTAAACACAGTGGCCATGTGGGTGTCTATTTTTTGGTTGACCGCTTCCAGGTCGTGTTCCTCAGGAAGCAGCACATAAGTGGGTTCGCTGTAGTATTCATAATTGCGGTCAGCATCCGGACCGCTGATAGACCGGAGAGTCAGGATGGAAGCAAAGGCATTCAGATTCAAATGGGAGTTTGCAGGTTTCTTCACCACTCCGGTTACAGTAAATTCATACTGGTTGTTGAGAGTAACAACTTTCCCGATTGGGTCTTCGTTTCCGAATTGGCTCATTGCGACTTCTTCGGTCAAGACAACGGAGTAGGGCTCGTCCAGAACGATCTCAGGATTCCCGACCTTGAAATCATAGGTGAAAACTTCGAACATGCCAGGGTCGACCCAGGCAAAGGTCGTCCCCTTGATCATAATGTTCTTCTCCCTTCCTGTCTCTGCATCACTATACTGAAGCGCATAGTTGCTCCGCATGCTGAGGCGGGTATACTTGACGATCTCCGGAACATTCTCGGAAAGCTCCAGAGCTGCAGCCGAGATGGTGTGCTGTTGTCTCCACTGCTGCTGTTTCCACTCTCCACTCATCATGACGGTGTACATCCGGTCGAGGTGTTCGTTCCCGCGGTCGAAGCTCAGTTCATTTCGAATAAAAAACACAATAAAGATGACGACCGCAAAACTCACAGCCAGGCCGAAGATGTTTATGAAAGAATAGCCCTTGTGTCTCCGAAGATTGCGGAGCGTTATTTTCAAATTATGACTGAACATACTCAAACCTCCTTTGATCTGCAGACCAACATACAAATACAGAGCGGTCAGCACCTGAATCCAATACCATATCTTTCCATAAAAAAAGCCATTCTCCCTGACAACTTCCTGAAAGCTCTCTTCCAGATCACAGACAGTGGTTTCAAAGCCATCGTCGGGGAAAATTCGCCGGAATAGCCTCTCCGCCATTTGGGGTGGCTGAATACTCCTGTTTTTCGCCACGGCTTATCCTCCATTCGTTTCAGGAATCGCTTCCCACATCTTGCGTTCTATCTGTTTGATCTCCTCAAGTGCCTTGTGCCCATCCGGAGTTAAGGCATAGATCCGCTTGCTGCGCCCGCCCCTTTCTCGAAGAGGAGCGGTCAGGGAAGATGTCAGATAGCCTTTCTTGACGAGCTGTTCAAGCGAGATAAAAAGAGCTCCAAAAGACCAGGTCTTTCCCGTCACCTTGTTCAAATGCTTGCGAATAAGAACAGAATAGGCCTTATCCTTCAGAAAAAGTACTGACAGCAGGATGAATTCTTCAGTTCGGGAAAGAAGTTTCATGGTCTCTTCATGTATATTTTTCTATTTTTAGGACATATCATTTATTACTATATACGCAGCCACTTCAAAAAAGGTTGCCTGGAGCTTAAAAATTATTTTTTGAACATCAATTTAGTCTGATTTTCTCTTTGAGTATCATTGTTTGAAAAACTTCAATCAAGTAGCAAAGAGCAGCAAAAAAGTTGAAAAAAAATTTTGACATTTTTTATCGCAGGTGATATATCACTAACCAAGGGGACGAAAAAAACAAATTTTTCTCCAGTCAAAATGCGAATATAACCTTTGATTTAATATAATAGTTGAATTTATTTTTTTAAATTATAAATAATGAAGGAGGAAAAAAAATGGGAAAATTAAATGTGGTGGACTGGATCGCTTTAGTATTGGTGATTGTCGGCGGTTTAAACTGGGCGTTAGTAGGCATCTTGAAATTTGATCTTGTGGCTTGGATTTTTGGAGATATGACTATTGTCTCACGTGTTGTATACATTCTTGTGGGCGTAGCTGCAGTTTACATGGTGATAATAGCAACAAAATTGGGTAAAAAGTAGTACACAAGGGCCTAGGACTTCGACAGATTTAGCTTTTTGACGACTCTTTCGAGGTCTTTTCTATCGATCACGCGCATTATAATAATGGTTTTGTTATGTACCCTGTAGAGGACTCTAAAATCTCCTGACCGAATCCTGTAGATCGGCGGCTTGAATCCTTTCAGCTTCTTGATATTTGGACTGGGAGCAAAAGGATTTAAAGAAAGCTTTTTGAGGGAAGCGATAATTTTTTTCTTTGGGGATTCAGGAATACAATCCAGATCATCAACGGCCGAGTAGGTGAGTTGAATGTCGAATTTTTTCAACCTTATTCTTCTGAGCGGGAAAGATACTCATCTAGAGATACGATCCTTCCTTTTTTAATATCATCATCAGCCTTTTTGATTTTTTTTCGTATGGAAGGGCTATGCTCGATGATAAAGTCTTCAAGGTCGTCTTCTGTAAGGGGGAGGATAGAAGCGGCCGGCTTTCCCCTGTATGTGATGATCAGAGGATTCCCTTTCATCACTTCAGCCAGAAGCTTGTTTGTTTTATTTTTCAAATCAACCGTATTTGCCACTTTCATGATGCTTTCTCCTATATAGCTATTATAATAGCCTTCTATGAAGTGTCAAGAAGCTTGTCAACATTCGGAAGAATTATGAATTATAATAGTTTTTTCCAATACCTAAAGAATAATTTCTCACAATGCGATAGGGGAGAGCTGTGATTTTTTGAAAAAGCTTCATGAGGGCTACGATTTACTCATACCGCAGCGAATCCACCGGGTTTGCTCTGGCTGTTTTTATAGATTGGAAAGATATAGTGAAGAGCGAGATGACCAGGGCCACAATGGCAGATAAAAGGAAAATCTCCCATCCGATTCGAGTGCGGAAGGCAAAACTCTGAAGCCACTTGTGCATGCTATAGTAGGCAATCGGCCAGGCCACAATATTGGCAATAGTAACCCATTTGAGAAAGTCCTTCGACAGCATAAAGTAAATATTGAATGCCGATGCGCCGAGAACCTTTCTTATCCCGATCTCTTTTGTCTTCTGTTCGGCCGCAAACACCACCAGGCCGAAAAGCCCCAGACAAGCCACCACAACTGCTGTCAGGCTGAAAATTTGAAAGATGTCATTGAGCCGCCTGTCCGCCCTGTGCAATGCTTCGAAGCTTGCGTCCAGAAAGGAATAATCCATGGGATAACCGGGGACCAGCCGCTTCCACACTGACTGAACGGCTGCCAGCGCTTCGCTGTATTGGTTGCCATCCAGACGAACGGATAGGTAATCATGCTGCTCTATGGGCGTTACCAGCAAGATCATAGGGTAGGCCGCCCTATGAAAAGAATAGAGATTCATATCGTTAATAACACCAATGATTGTACCGCTGTATTCTCCGCTTCGACTCATCCACTGGACATGTTTGCCCAGAGCCTCCTCTTGACTGGAGTACCCGGCCTCAGTGACGGTCTGTGCACTGACCAGGAATTCCGCATTGGATGGATGGGACATGGACCGAGTAAAATTCGATCCATGGATGATCTGAATGCCGTAAGTATCGACGAATTCCTTATCTATAAAATAAAGAACCGGAGTCAGGTTTTGGTCTCTCCCCTCGAATGCGACGCTTTCATGCAGGCTGCCTCGTGTGGGGACAAAGGATGAGGTGGTGGTGTTTCGGATGGCCGGATACATCAGCAGTTCGCTCCGGAGCGCCGCATAGCTGGCCCTTGTTTCCTTGTTTAAAGGGATGACAAGGATCTCATCACGATTGTAGCCGGTATTGTGTGTCTGAATAAAGCGCATCTGTTTGTGTGCGGTCA
>CAZSGR010000231.1:0-4603 GCA_964606185.1 uncultured Eubacteriales bacterium | reverse complement strand
CCAGGCCTCTTTTATCTGTTCCCCCAGGCGTAACATGGCATTCCTCTGGAAAAAATGAAGACTATTCCTTACAATAAAATGTCAAATGTTAAGACGCAATCCCTATTCTGTCTTTTAAGAATATGATTCCTGCTCCCTCGGGTAAAAAAATTTTTTATTCCGGCAAAATTCAGATTGATTTTTTTTAAAAAAATTTGAATACTGTTAACTGAGGAGTAACTTATATGATAAAAAACAGAAGACATTTCAAGAAATCTTTAACCGGACTATTCGCTGCAATAACACTTATTTTTCTGAGCATAGCTGTTGCTGAACATCAGCAGACTGATGTGCCTTTTGTCCCGACACCGGATGAAGTCGTGTTGGAAATGCTTAAATTGGCGAATGTGGGCAAAGACGATATTCTCTACGATCTTGGATGCGGGGATGGTCGAATCGTTATCACGGCTGTAAAAAAGTTTGGCTGCCGAGGTGTGGGTATAGATATCGACCCGCAGCGCATTAAGGAAAGCCGAGAAAACGCAAAACAGGCAGGAGTATCCGACAAGGTCAAGTTTATTCAAGAAAATCTTTTCACGGCCGAAATCAAAGAGGCAACCGTTGTGACTCTCTATCTGCTCTCAGAAGTCAACCTCAGACTGCGGCCAAGACTTTTCCAGGAACTGAGCCCAGGCACAAGAGTTGTCTCTCACGAATTCAGCATGGGAAAATGGGAGCCCGAAGCCAGATCAACTATAAAGACAGAAGAGACGCCCGTATCCGATTACTTTGACCAGAACGTAGAAGATTATTGGAATAATCACAATGTGCTTTTTTGGATTATTCCTGGGAATGTGACGGGAACCTGGGAATTGACAATACCGGATATCTCTGTGCCAAACGAGCTGACATTGAAACTTGATCAAGAGTTCCAGCAGGTTAAGGGGAAAGCGTTTGAAGGCACATCCGAGATCCCTTTATCCATCGAGGACGGGAAAATAAAAGGGGATAAACTTCATTTCACTTTGGAGAGAAAACTGAGAGGGCGCACACAAAGCATGCACTTTGAAGGAAGTGTAAAAGACCATATCATGAAAGGCACTATGAAAATAGAGGGCCGTCCAGGAAGAAAAGAGATCCAATGGAAAGCCAAGCGCGATGCATCAACTCTCCGCCCGATCCATATCTCAGATTATTAGAAATAAAGTATTTTGAAATCCAGTCAATTAACACCTATAAAGTAACATTTTTTTGAGCTGTTCAGGTATCAGGATGGGCGCATAAGAAGGGGGGTTGGTTGTGTGGTTGTACCTGTCCAATAATTTGGCAGTATTTTTTGGATATTACTGCAGGAGAAGCACTGCGGTCACACTGTGATTTAAAGATTTACCTTAAAAAGAGGAATTGGGGGCCTGCTTCCTTCTCCACCTTTATCCTGGATTGATTCCTGCTTTTGAGTCCATCCATTTGAGAGAGAAAATAACTTTTATGGCGACCGCAGAAAACCAAAGGCCCACAAATGGTCCCATATCGACAAGACCCTGCATCCCTGGATTATGAGGAAAAGTGTAAAAGTTAAAAGCCAAACCCAAAAACGCAACAATACAGCCAGACGCACCAAATATCCACCCCAGCTTCGGATGCTTGAACATGACAATACCTAAAAGAAAGACGCTAGTGAAAATGAATATATCCCAGGCAACATCTGCCCCCATTTGAACGGCATTAGCTACGTTATAAGCCAGCTCCCAGGCCTCTTTGGCTACCTCGCTGGCTCCTTCCAGGGAAACTGCCCGAAACTCAGCGCGCACAGCTGCCTGCATCGTGCCCATCATCGTGACGGAGGCCCCGGCAATAATCAAGAACAACGTACCGATTTGAAGTGGAATGGACTTCCTGTGATGCTTGACAAAGTAGTAAAAACCAGGAGCACTCGCGCATAGAAGCGGACCAAAAGCCCAGAATACAGGATAGGCAATCTGCGGCGGCAAGGAAACAGCCACTGAAACAGCATAAGAAACGCCCGCAAGAAAGCCGCAGACGATACCGGTTATGACCCATCGCTTTGCGAACTGCGTCGTATCATCCATAATTCCCTCCTCGATCCAAACTTTTTCTTTACTCCTATTTTAAAATGGCAGAAGTGTCTGTCAATGAGAATTCTTAGAATTCGAAGAAAAATGTGGCCTGAATCCTCTTTTCTGTTTTTTCTGTTATTGAGAGCGAAGCGCGGTATCCCATAAAGCAAAATAAGACCTGGCCTATTTCATAACATGTCATTGCGGGCGAAGCGCGGCAATCTTCTCGTAGAAAAGATGAAGACAACTCCCTCAACTAAAATGTCAATTGTAAAGATAAAGCCCCCGTATTCCATCTATTTTTTGGAACGTTAAATGTTAAGACGCAATCCCTTTAATTTTAAGTTGACAGGGAGGATAGCGGTCAAATATCATTTAGCATCGGTTTAATTCAGGAACAAAATGAATGAGTCTTTCTACTTTTTATTAGCGCTCTCTTTCCTGGTTGGCAGCATATGGGTAACTCTCACTTCTATTGCGGCAGAGCGTTTTGGGAGCAAAATTGGAGGTCTGATCGGAGGCCTCCCCTCGACTGTAATTGTCTCTTTTTTCTTTATCGGACTCACTCAATCTCCTCAAACCGCATCGCTAGCCACGAATGTCTTTCCATTAGCCTACAGCGTTACTGGGTTATTTCTTGTGTTTTATGCCCTTTTTTCTAGAAAAGGATTTCTAGTATCATTTATCTGCTCGCTTTTGATCTGGTTTTCCCTCTCTGCTCTTATCATACTGTTTGATATAAACAATTTTCTCATTTCACTGCTTGCCTATGCGCTCGTCTTTTCAATCTCTTATTACATCCTTGAAAAAAAATTGAAAATCCCGTCAACCAGAAGAGTCAAGATGAATTACAGCGCTCTCCAGGTCTTAGGCAGGGCGGTTTTCAGCGGTATGATGATCGCCTTTGCTGTTTTCATGAGCAGAATCGGCGGCCCTATATTTGGGGGGATATTTTCCGCTTTCCCGGCTGTGTTTATTTCTATTTTAATAATCAGCTATAAATCCAGAGGGATGGATTTTTCCCGAGCCATGACCAAACCTTTGATGACAACCGGCATGCTCTCAATCGTTGCTTACGGGACAGCCGTAAGATTTTTATACCCCAGTTTTGGCCTCATTGCAGGCACGCTGGGAGCATACATTCTTTCCCTGGTAGGAGCTTATATATCTTATGTGCTTTTCCAAAAATCTAATACAAAAAAGGGAGCGTGGTGATCCCGCAAGCAAGGAATTGGGGACAGTCCCCAATTAATGAAATGTCGAATGTTGAGATGCGAGCCGTCTAGATCAGTTGTCCTCCTGCATGGGATCCCGGCGAACAGAGACCGTTCCCGAATACGTTTTGCCGTTCACCGTGAGCTTCACAGCGTAGGTCCCTGGCTCAGCCTCAGCCGCTCCTCCTCCTCGGCCAAATCTCCTATACCGCATGAAGCCGCCAAAGCCGATCGCCTCAAAGGCTTTTCTTTGAATCTCCTGTGCTTCCCTAAAAGTAATGCCAGGCTGTTTGAGCTGTTCGAGCGCCTTTTCCACTGTCTTTTTCGGTTCCTCCTCCACTTCCGGCCTCTGCAGAATTCTATCCATCATATTCTGCATCTGCGCTATGCTCTGCTTCATCTGCTTCGGGGGAGGATCAAACCGCATATCCCACATCAGGCGATTCACTCCTGGTTCCAGATCCTTGAGCGTATAACTCGTCTTGAGTTTTCCTGTGGCGTCTGTAATCTCAACCTCCACTGGACTTGACGGTTTATCTTTGATATAAAAACTCACTGCAACGCCATCAGGGGGATTTTCCCCTGCGAAGAAGAGATTGCCGCGCCCATAACCTCCCCGCCTCAGCCTCAGCCATTGAGTACCCGGATGTCCGTTTTCAAACAGATACGCCTCCGAGGACAGATCCTTTTCCGAGGCTTCCTGGAGAGGCGAGATGTCGTCCAGAATCCATATGCCACGCCCGTGAGTCCCCGCGATCAGGTCATTGTCCCGGGGATGGATAACCAAGTCATGAAAAGCCACTGTCGGCATATTGAGTCTGAGGTCTGTCCAACTTTTCCCGCCGTCTATTGAGAAGAACACCGCAAACTCCGTCCCGACAAACAGGAGGTTTTTGTTCTTCAGGTCTTCTCGTATGACATAGACGGGTCCATTATCCGGCAGGTTCCCGCTGATGTTGGCCCAGGTCTTGCCGTAATCCGTGGTTTTAAACACAAACGGTTCAAAAATATCGCTCCGGTGTCCGTCAAAGGTCAGGTAGCAGGTGCCTTCATCAAAACGGGAAGCCTCGACACGGCTAACCCATATCTCTTTGGAGACATCCGGGACATTTTTCCGCACATTTGTCCATGTCCCTCCTCCGTCTCGAGTCAACTGGACATTGCCGTCATCCGTACCCACCCAGATGAGGCCCGGCGTGATCGGGGATTCAGAAATAGTGATAATGGTGCAGTGTGTCTCTGCTCCCGTTTGGTCGAGGGTGATGCCGCCAGTGGGCTTGCTGTGTTTATCCGGATTATTAGTCGTGAGATCAGGACTGATGATCATCCAGT
>CAZSGR010000230.1:0-4608 GCA_964606185.1 uncultured Eubacteriales bacterium | reverse complement strand
TTCCCCGTTGGAATAGAACTCTCCCTCTTCATTTTGCATGTTTGACATGCTTTTATCCTTTACTATAAGCTGGTTGAGCGCGGGGGCATTGAATATTGAAAAATTTTTTTCAGGGGGACACATGAGAAAATTCATTTTTTGTGTTTTAGGAGTTTTAATTGTGTGTGGTTTGGTCCTTGGTAATGGTCAAGTGTTTGAGAAGGAAAAATTGTTTGATTCTGGAAAAACCAGAGAGTTCACTGGAAAAGCTTTAATGACAATTGCCTTCCCCATAGGAGGATTAGGAACAGGCAACATCACACTTGGCGGAAGAGGGGAAATCAGAGAACTTGAGATTTTTAACAGACCAGATAAGGAAAGATATCCGGATTTCACTTTTTTTTCCATATGGGCAAGAGAGGAGGGGAGGCAGCCTGTTGCCAAAATTCTGGAACGTCGGCTCTTCTCTCCTTATGTTGCCTGGATGGGAATACCCAGGAATCAGCTGCCGGGTGTTTCCCGCTTTGAAGAAGTGATTTTTAAAGGAGAATACCCTTCTGATCAGCTCTTGGGCCAGTATCTGGCTCATGCCGCAGGATTGGGATACATACTCCCTCAGGAACATGTGGATAAAGCCATGAAATCCATTTTCGCATACAATTTTCTTCTGGATTTGAGCCGCTTCTCGAACGTTCAAAGAGTCTATGCCATAAATAAGGAGGCCGGACTGCTCCTCTGCTCCTGGCCAATGGGAAAGAGGCCAGCACTGCCCTTTGTCTACTCGGATGAGGTCTGGACAGGGATCGAATACCAGGTGGCTGCCTCATTGATCTATTCCGGCCACATCGATGAGTTCAGTTTTCAAGTGATAATTCCTGCATCTACTCGATTCTGAAGTTTTTAGCCATTTCTACCGCCTTCTGGATGTTGATAAAACCATAGCCTGAAGTCGGGTTCGCTTTTTCGAATCCCAGAATGGCGTTGGAGGATGTTTTTCTCAGCATTATGCGGATAGTTTCGACCAAATTACCGGATTTCTCTTTAAGCTTGATTAGAGTTCTGTCATCCATGGCAGAGAGCATGAGTGATGCTGTTCCTGCAACAAAGGGAATGGCCATTGAGTTGCCGTGAGTGTATTGAGGTCTTGCTTTCCTGTCGAGATAGGAAGGCATTTCCCCGCAAATTCCTGAAGCTGGAGCGACCACATCCAAATAGACTGCTTCTGAAGAAAGTTCGGATACTCGAAGCTTTCCGTTGTTCTTCTCAACGCCGCCAACAGCAATCGTCCAGGGATAAGCTGCCGGGAAAGATAGAGTTTGATCGCCCTCGTTTTTAGATACATTGGCTACGGGTGAAACCACCACAATATTTTTCTCCCAACAATACTTTGCGGCTTCCCTTATTGCTTTTGTGTTGGTTCGAAATACTGCGCTGAGATTGATGATGTCTGCTCCATTCTCAGCTGCCCAGATCATCCCTGCAGCGTAGAGATAAGCACTCCATCGGCTCGGAGGAACAGTGCTCATAGTCTCATTGTCATAAACTTTGACGATGGCCAGCTCGATTTCGGGTGCAACCTGAAAAACGACCGATGCGATTGATGTCCCGTGGCCGCTCCAGTCAAAAGGAAATTTTCCATTATCAAAGGCTGGTTTTGAACCGTCAAGAAAATCTTTCCATTTGACGATTCTTGATCTAATTTCTTTAAGAGTCGGGTCAACGCCTGTATCTATGATGGCCAATTTGATACCCGTCCCCTTTGAGAGTGAATGCACCTCCTTGATTTTTAATTGCTTAAACGCCCATTGAGCCCTCACTTGTTTTCCTATCGGCCTTCTGTATTCACGATAGATAGGGAACATTTTTCTTGAGAAATATCCAGTGGAATAGAGAACCGATTCTAAGGATGGAACTTCTCCATTGGAGGAAAATTCTGATATGGATTGAATGAATTCTTCTGCCATGTTTCTGGAGAAATTCAGGAATCGAGATTGGAAGTTCACTCCTTTTTTTCTATCCGGTTTCTTATGAAAATGATAAAAATTCATCAGATGCTCATAGAGTCCGGTGATCTTCTTTTGGGCTTTTGAGAGCATTTCTCTTTCTTTGTCGACGAGTTGCATTTTTTGAGCCTCCCGTCTTAGGATTTCGTAAAAAAGGTGTTTGCCTTTGATATAGAGAGTATCGAACTGCTCGCGTGTAATCTTGGCTTGTTGCTGCGAGGTATGGGCTGTTGAGAAAGAGAAGGAGAGGACAAAGACCAGGGTCCAGGGTAGAATATATTTTTTGGCAGCCTGGACCAAACCACCAGTGTTAGACCGAGGCCAATGAGCAGAATGAGTCGGTTCAGGGATTGAGGTTGAAGAAGCAAAACGTTCAAAGCCATCTTTCGCCATACTCCCTTCTTCTATTCATAAGTTAGCAACTTCTGTGCCAACTTGACAGAGAGTACTAATTTACTCCTTATCTAGCCAGTCAGCTTCTTTGATTTCCTGATAAATATCCTTTGGAGTTGAATGCAGGCAGTAAAATTTTTTTACACAGTTCACTTTCAGATAGCGGGGGTTAAGTACACGGGAATGGCGTTAAAAATCTGAAGGGAGCGAAATCCTTCCCGTGTGTTTTAGCCATTCAATTAGCCACACAAAATAGAAGAGAACCATATAGGCTAACGTCTTTCTCTCTGTGAAAGAATTCTTGGGAAAGAAAGCGAGAGAAAGAAAGTATTTAGGAATGATTAATTACGCTTGATAAATTGACAATTTCTATGTTATAAGTAGGAAATAGTTTGAAAAATAATGAAGCGGCTGTTAAATTAATACATGAAAAGGGTATTCCTCACCGAAATTCGCCTGGCTTTTCAAGCGTGAGTCCGGAAATGAGAACAAATTGCTTAGGAGAAAAAACATCCATATTTTGTCCTTCAAGTCTGAAGCTTGTTTTCTTCATCGTGTTTCTTGTTTCTACGACTATCTTGACCGGTTGCAAGAATTCAGAACCCGTGAAAGCGCAGCTGATTTCAGAGCTTAAATCCATTCAGCCCGGACAGACATTTTGTGTGGCACTCCGGCTTGAGATGGCTAAACAGTGGCACACCTACTGGAAAAATCCTGGTGATTCAGGCATGCCGACGAAAATCGAATGGAATCTTCCGGATGGTTTCCGTGCAGGTGAGATCCAGTGGCCTTATCCCCAAAAAATAGAGATTCCGCAGGTCGTGAGTTTTGGCTATGAAGGAGAAGTGTTCCTTTTGACAGAAATAAAAGCGCCAGTTGCGCTCAAAACGGACTCCACAGTGGAAATTTCAGCAGGTGTGGATTGGCTGGCTTGTAAGGAGATCTGCGTTCCAGGCCATGCGGATCTCATGATGAGTCTCCCGGTTAAGGGAGAAAAACCAGAACCCGATAAGCGATGGGTCCGCCGTTTTACTGCCACCCGCCGGAATATACCCAAAAAGTTTTCTGATTGGGAAATCAATGCATCCGCAAAAAATGGCCAGATCTTTATTCATATCATTCCTCCTCAGTGGTTTAAAAAAGAACTCGCAAATATCTCATTCTTCCCTGAACAGGAAGGGATCATCGATCTCTTAGGAAAACGAAATATTCAAAGTTTAAAGGATGAGTATGTTATAGAGGTTCAACAGTCATTATTCGCCGAAAAGCTTCCTCAAAGGCTTAAAGTTGTGCTCATCTCAAAACACGGATGGAGTCAATTCGGAAAAGAGAAGGCTTTAACTGTTAATGTGTTTGTGCATCGACAAGAATAAATTTATCTATTTATGGAGGTGTTTTAATGAAAAAAGGAATTTTAATCATTGGTACGATGTTAACAGGATTCTTTCTGATCCTGAGTCCTTTAGCCTCAGCTGCTGAAGCCCAAGTGGGGAATCCTGCAAAGGATTTTAGTCTTCCGGATTCCACAGGCAAGACTCATTCCCTCTCGGATTACAGAGGAAAGATCATTGTCCTGGAATGGCTCAATCATGGCTGCCCGTATGTGAAAAAGCATTACAATTCCGGCAACATGCAGAAACTTCAGAAAACATATGCCGCAAAGGGTGTGATCTGGTTTTCGATTGTTTCTTCGGCTCCCGGGAAACAGGGTTACATGACGCCAGAAGAAGCCACAGAAACCGTCAAGCAAAAAAACGCGTCGCCAAAGGCGGTGCTTCTCGATCCAGAGGGAAATGCCGGAAAACTGTACGGGGCAAAAACAACACCGCACATGTTCATCATTGATTCTGATGGGATCTTAGTCTATAACGGTGGCATAGACGATATCCGTTCCACCAGCACAGATGATATTGACAAAGCCAAAAATTATGTCCAGATGGCTTTGGATGAACTGCTGGCCGGCAAAGACGTGTCCGTTCGAACAAGCCAGCCGTATGGCTGCTCAGTGAAGTACAAGTAATTCCTGAAAAGATAATTTCTCTCCGAACGCGTACTGTTATCTAAAGAATAGTCCGGAAACTCAGATACAGGAGCTTCATAGAGTCCGGTTGGCGAATTAGAGGGAATGAGTTCCTTCGAAAATTTAGGTTATGTTTATGCTCACTAATTCGGTAACGATTTTAGTTATGATATTGAGGGAAAAAGTGTCATTGCGAGCGATGCGTGGCAATCT
>CAZSGR010000229.1:0-4703 GCA_964606185.1 uncultured Eubacteriales bacterium | reverse complement strand
GCGTCTTGAATATTTCCGGTTCGAATGTTATAAATAAACATTAGCCCTAAAACTTTTTATCCTTCATTCAAAATTTCCGTTCGAAAGATGAGTTTAAAAGAATATAAGAAGAAAAGAGATTTCAGCAAGACTCAGGAGCCTCCAGAGTCTAAGAAAAGGTCAGATGAACTGGTTTATGTCATCCAGCGGCACAAAGCCTCTCATCTTCATTATGATTTACGCCTCGAAGAAGAGGGAGTCTTGAAAAGCTGGGCCATCCCTAAATCGCCTCCTGAGGAAGCGGGAATAAGAAGACTGGCTGTCCAGACAGAGGACCATCCTTTGGGATATGAGGATTTTGAAGGGATCATTCCTGAAGGCGAGTACGGAGCCGGGAAGGTCGAGACCTGGGACAGGGGCGATTATCTTCCTCTTGAAGCTGACCCGGCAAAGAGAGTCATCGAGATAAAGGGAAAGAAATTAAAGGGAAAACATGCTCTGATCAAGCTTAAACCAAAAAATCCGGACGATAAAAACTGGTTATTTTTTAAGCTCAAAAACGATAAATAATCCGAATTTTCAGGATAATATTCAAAGAAAGGAAAGTAAATGAAAGACGAAGAAAAAATTGCCTGCCATATCTGTAAAAAGGAGATCCCGAAAGCAGCCGCGCTTCATTCAGAAGGACAGGAATACGTGCTCCATTTCTGCGATATCGGATGTTTGGATCACTGGAAAAAAGAAGAGAAAAAAAAGAAGGAGAAGAAATAGAATCGGCGACGTTGATATTTGCTAGATATGGAATGTGTCATTTGATTTAAAGAGATTATTTTAAGATTTATCAACTTGTCTATCTAAAAAGATTCCTATATAAAATCCTTCATATTATTTTTCCCAGATAATGGGAACATAAATAACATTCTATACGTATAACCTAATGATATGATAAGGACAGGAGGAGTCCATGTTTAAAAAAATATTCATTTCAGTGCTCATCGTAGTTATTATTGCGGCTGTCATCTTCTTGAAGGCAAAGAATTCCTCGAATGGAAATGATAATGGGATCAAGATGATAAAGGTCCAGAGAGGCGATATAGTGGAAAACGCTCTGGCCATCGGCCGGATCGAACCGAAAAAGGAGATCGCGGTCAAGTCGAAAATATCAGGAATTGTCAAGACTGTCTTTGTGGAAGTCGGTGATGTAGTGAAGATTGGAGAGCCTTTATTGGAGATTAAACCTGATCCGACGCCGCTTGAGTTTGCAGAAGCCAAGAGGAATGTGGAAATGGCGGGAGTGAACCTTGAGAGGGCTGAGAACGAATACAACCGGATGAAGAAATTGCTCAATGATAATCTGGTTTCGCAGCAAGATTTTGATGGAGCTGAAAACGAGTTCAAACAGCTCCGACTGAGAGTGAAAATTGCCCTGGAAAGGTTGGCTTTGATCGAGGAAGGCAAGACAACGATCGCTGACCTGCAAGTGGATACAGTCATAAAATCCCCGGTTGAAGGAACGATCCTCGAGAGAAGGGTCAACGAGGGTGATCCTGTTGTCCCGTTGACTTCTTACCAGGCTGGCACGGAGCTTCTTCTCCTGGCAGATATGAGCAGCCTGATTTTTAAAGGGACGGTCGATGAGATAGATGTGGGAAAGCTTGAAGAAGGAATGACAGCTGAACTGAAGATCGGTGCGATTCCAGACGAGAAGATTTTTGGAACCCTGACGAAGATTTCACTCAAAGCGAAACAGCAAGAGAATGCCACTCTCTTTGATGTGGAAATCGAAATCACTCAAAGAGGAAAGAAGATGATCAGAGCTGGATATTCCACCAACGCAGAGCTGGTCATCAACAAAGCCGAGAATACTCTTTTCATTCCTGAAAGGCTGGTGGAGTTTAATGAAGAGAAAGCCTACGTTGAAGTCATGGGCGACAATGGAGAAATTATAAAAAGAGAAGTAGAGATCGGATTAAGCGATGGGATTAACGTGGAGATTAAAGGAGGGCTGGCAGAAGGGGAGGAAGTCGTCGAGAGGCCACCAAAGGAGATTGAATAGCTCTCGCTCTTCGTGAGGGAATAGGGATCAATGTTTTTCAGACTGAAAAAACGGACTCAACTTAGCCCAATGAGAGGACCCCAATGAAGTCATTCATGTTTCTCTCTCAATTCATAAGGGACATGCGTTCTCAGAAAATGAGGACTTTCCTGACGATTTTTGGAATCACCTGGGGAACCATCTCTGTCGTCCTGCTCTTGGCATTCGGGGTGGGCATGGAAAAGCAGATGGACAAGAGCATGCATGGGCTGGGAGAGGGAATCATGATCATCTGGCCGGGTCGAACGAGCGTCGCCTATGAAGGATTGAGTAAGGGCAGGCCGCTCCGGTTTAGAGAGGAAGACGCTTTTATCGTCAAGCAGGAAATTCCCCAAATCAAATATTCCTGTCCTGAATATACTGGATGGGGAGTCAAGCTGAAATACGGGAAGAATGCGTATTCTTGCGTGATGAAGGGCATCTATCCTTTTTATTCAGACATGAGGAACGTCATCCCTCAGAGAGGGGGCCGGTTCATCAACGATACGGATATATCTCAGAAAAGAAGAGTCATATTTATCGGCTTTAGTATAAAGGAGGAGCTTTTTAAGGATGAGGAGGCCGTGGGAAAGTATGTGCATGTCAACGGTGTTCCTTTTCAAGTCATCGGTGTCCTGATCAAGAAGACCCAGAATTCATCCTACAACACTCGAGATGAGTACGCCGCATTCATTCCAGCCACGACTTTTGCTCCGTTCTTCGGCCATAAATACATCAGCAACTTTGTAGTCCAGGCCTATGACCCATTCAAGAATGAGGTTATCCAGGAGCGTATCCTTCAGGTTCTCGGCAAAAAATACAGGTTTCATCCTGAGGATACAGAGGCACTCGCCATCTGGGATACGATGGAAGGGGAAAAAATCACCAATTCGATCATGATCGGATTCAATGTTTTCCTGGGGATTGTTGGAGCCTTTACGCTGATCGTGGGAAGCATTGGCGTTTCGAACATCATGAACGTCGTCGTCGAGGAAAGAACGAGAGAAATCGGGCTCAAAATGGCCTTGGGTGCCAAGAAAAGATTCGTCCTGGTGCAGTTTTTGTTCGAGACCCTGTTGATAACACTAGTCGGGGGGGCCTTGGGAATAACTTTTTCCTATGCGCTTATTTCTATATTCCCGACAACCGGCATTGAGGAATTCATCGGAAAGCCGACTTTTTCCTTCGCCGTCGGCCTTGTTACAGTGGCTCTCTTAGGTATCATCGGCTTGCTCTCAGGATGGGGGCCGGCTCGCCGGGCTTCAAACCTGCACCCAGTTGAAGCGCTCAGGTCATAGGAGTTAAGAATGAAATTAATCTATCTCTTTCGGCTGTTCTACAAAGAATTGAAGGGCCAAAAGAAAAAAATCACACTGACAATCCTGGCTTTGGCCTGGGGCACTTTTTCCATAGTTATCCTTCTGGCTTTCGGCGAAGGGCTGAGGAGACAGATGATCAAAGCCATGCACGGCCTGGGAGATGGAATATGCATCGTTTACGCCGGACAGACATCGAAGCCTTATAGAGGCTTAGGGAAGGGACGCGTCATCAGGCTTCAACTGGATGATGTGGACCTCCTTCGCAACAGGGTTTCTGGAATTGAGCTCATCAGCCCGGAGAACGACCGTTCCAGGAACAACATGACTTATGGTCGAAAAAGCCTTTCGGAGAGAGTTATCGGAGTCTATCCTGATTTTGAGGAATTGAGAGGCTATAATCCTGATAGAAACAGCCGATTCATCAATGACCTGGATATCTTAAACAAGAAAAGAGTTGTCTTTTTGGGCACAGATCTGAAGAAGAGACTGTTCGGAGAAGATGAGGCTGTCGGTAAAACCATATTGATCAACCGCATTCCTTTCTTAGTTGTCGGAGTCATGCTGGATAAGATGCAGAACAGCATGTATAACGGTGCCGATGTGGATAAAGCGGCTATTCCTTACTCAGCCTTCAAAACGATTTACGGGGATAAATACCTGCACCGCTTGATCTACCGGCCTGAAGACATATCCCAGGCTGAGACAGTCAAGAATGAGGTCTATGCAGTATTATCCCAGAAGTACAAATTCGACCCCGCAGATAAACAGGCTCTTGAAATCTGGGATATGGTTGAAGAAGAAAAGCTGATGAAGAATATTTTTCTTGGACTGGAAATTTTCATGGGTGTCATCGGCGGCCTGACTTTGATTGTTGCGGGTGTGGGCGTGGCCAACATCATGTATGTCTCCGCGAAAAAGAGAACCAAAGAAATCGGGATCAAGATGGCCCTCGGTGCCAAAAGAAGACATGTTCTTCTTCAGTTCATTTCCGAGGCATTGATGATTTCCTTTATCGGAGGAGGAGCTGGGGTTTTGTTTTCTTTTATCATAGTGGAAGCCACTCGTGTTCTTCCTTTAGAAGGGGAAGTGGCGGATATCCTGGCCCATCCTGTGATTTCTTTCAAGATTATGCTTTTGACTGCCTTCATACTGAGCATCATCGGATTTCTGGCTGGAATCTTTCCGGCCCGGAAAGCCTCCTCGGCCAAACCTGTAGAAGCTTTGAGGTACGAATAATATGATGATAATACACGGAAATGGCTTCGCTCTCTTCAGATTTTTCACGCCATTCCCTCACCATCCTTCTCGGTATATAAGCGAAGGGCAGTGGG
>CAZSGR010000228.1:0-4769 GCA_964606185.1 uncultured Eubacteriales bacterium | reverse complement strand
CCTTAATTTTTAATTGTTGTTTTTTATCTTTCCTGGGCGGCTTCTGATGAACCGGATTTGGACTCTATCCTGGCCCTCCTCTTCTAGGCGGAGGATTTCAAACTTCACCTGTGAAAGATACTTGGCATGAGCTCTCAGGTATGTGAGCCCCTGTTCACAGAGAAAATCCAGCCATTCTCCATGGGCTGTTTCGTCCATCAACTCCGGGGTTTCCTCAACAAAGGTGATCTGACGCCGGGATGAGAGCCTACTTTCTCTGGAGGAGCGTCTCTTGGCGTAGAGATTCACACCGTCGTGGAGTTCAAGGATGTCCATGTGCGGCTGCCATCGGGATGCCCAACGGAAGTAGCGAGCATAAAATATTTTGTTTGATGTATGAAAGCGTTCGTTCGCCTGGATTTCTTCTGTGATGAATTTCATCAGTTCCTCGCCGGCTTCTTTCCATTTCTTGTAAACGGGAAGAGAGAGACTCCTGTAGTATGCAAACCAGCCGCGTGGGATCCAGTAATCCCGGAAGAGATAGGGCGAGTAATTGGAGAATTGCTGGACCCATTCATGGGAAGGATAGCCGTGGAGGTTGAGATAGATGTCTGGGAGCCATCTGTCATAGAGATATTTCCTGACCCTTGCTTCCGGGAGGAGAGGTTTGGCGGCATTGACTTGATAGCCCACATCCATCCCCAGAGAGCTGTAGCGGCCCGCATGCAGGCTGTGGAAGGGAGTTAATTTCTGAAGCGCGTAGGCGACCTCCGTTCCATCCGGGTTTTCCATCGGATGAATCACGATATTCATTCTTTTTGCGAAATCCTGGTATGACGGATTTTTGGCCACGAGCTCAGCGAATTTCAAAACATAATTTGTTGAAGAGACTTCATTGGCATGCTGGCGAGCACTCAGATAAATAGTGGGTTTGCAAGTGATGAGGCGAGCCAGCGAAGTGTATTTTTCAAGGGGAGAGTATATCTCCAGAACAGGGATTTTTCTGTCTTCGTATGACTGTCCAGCGATATAGGAATGGATGGACTTGAGGCGGCTGAGATGTTCGACAATATCCAGACACATCGTGTGAGATATGATCCTGTCAGTCGGTACGATGGCTTTGTCTTCCGGAGGGATTAGAGGACCTTTTTTCCTTTCCTGATCTTTTATGAAGATAGAGAGGGATTCTTCTTTTTCCAGTTCCTTGAATTTGATTCTCAAGGTGATTGTTTTGAGTTTCGGATAGCTGAAGGATTGGACAACCTCCTGTTTGAGAAGCCCTCTGAAAGAATCTATGAGGTCGATGAGAGTCATGTATTCGGCTTCTTTTTCGAATTCGACGTCTATAAACAGGTTTTCGATTCTTTCTTCTTTTCCGTTGTAGATAAGCGTCGGAACCCGAAGTTTTTTCGCTTTGATAGATGGAAAGACAATCTTTTTCGTGTAGGGTTCCCTGCCTTTTTCCTCCCATCTAACCACGACTTGAGGAGATCGGGCCTGCCAGTCCTCGAAGATAAACTTGACCTTTCCTTTTCCTCCTTCTGATGAGGGATGAATAAGCGGGAAGATATTCCCTGGTGCCGAATAACGGGAGGTGTCCTCAAGGGCCTCTTTCTCCTCTATCTCGACATCTGTGATGCCCCGGAGAAAGTCGAGAGTGTCAAAATAGATTTCATCATGCATGGCTTCCAGACTGCTTATGATTTCTTCATCCGTACCCAACCTAAAATCTGGCTCGCTGAACCACATCTCTGCCAGGAGCCTTTTGAAGTAAGGTTGCTTGTCGAATGTCGGTTCATTCCCAGTTTTCTTCATCACGAAGGAATAGACGGAAGGAAGAATCTCATCCTGAAAATAATCCCAGAATCTTTCAAGGTCAGTTTTTAGGGAGGTGTCCAGTAATATCTCGTCTCCTCTTTCGATCTTGAGCCAGCCAGTGGTCAGCTTTACAGTTCCCCATTCGGGGAGAACTCTCAGGAATTGTGCCTCTCGAATGCGAGGAGAAAAGGTTTTTCGAAAGCATTCTTTGTTTTTTTCGTCAAAGGCCAGAACCTCATAAATAGATTCTTCATCTTTTTTCATTTCGAATTCGATCTTCTCCAAAGGCAGGTTGATTTCTTGAGATATGACATCATCGACAGGGTAGAGCTCCTGCAGCCATCTGGAAGGCTCGGCGTAGAATCTTTTGAGTTCCTTCAGGTTTTCCTTTTCTTCTTCAAACCGAATGACCAGACGGTTCACATCTTTTTCCTTGAGAGAGGGGAGGATTTCCTCAAGAAGCCAGAAAAATCCCTGTTTATAAGCGGAAGAGACTTTGACTTCGAATTCAGGGATATTGTTTTGTTTTAAAAGACCTTGGACTTGGCTTTTCAGTCTTTTCCTTACTTCTGGCGACTCGCTCACTCCCAGGTGTATTTTCACCGGAAGCTCTGAGCCTTGGATTTTTCCGACGCATTCCTGGATTAATTTCAGCCCTTCGTCTCCCTCCCAAGGGAATTCCTTTTCTTTTTCAAAAATTATTTTTCCATCTTTGAGCTCGAAGCTTTTTATTTCCAGATTATCTGTATGAAGGGCTTCTTCGAAGAGTTTCCTCGTGTCTTCTTCGAATGGAGTGTTTTTTTGAGGAAGATAAAGCTCAACAGTGAAGGATTCGAACTCTCTTCCCCGGGCTTCCTCCGCGACTTCCTTCAGCTTCCGGTTGAAGTAAGCCTCGGCACTTCCTTTTTCGCCCTTGAGGAATTTCTCTATATCCGAAGGTACATCGGTGATTCGGGGATGGCCGGCTGTGTGCTCATCGAGATAGGGAAAGATCCTGCTCAGGTAAGAAAGGATTTTTTCGAGTCCGGTTTTATCGGCGGCCGCTATGGCCAGTGCGTTCGATTTGTTGAAGGCCTGAGGAACGGTCTTGGCCATTCCCCAGCTTTCTTCCAGATCGGGCATTTTTAATTTTCCTTTTTTGATGAGTTCTTCACTCAAACTGTTTTTTTGTCCGATGAGTACGGGAGCCTTCAAAGATTTTCTTTCCTCGATTTCTTTATCCAGGTAGATGAGAGGAAAAGAGGCTCCTGCAGTATCCAAGACCAGCCTTGAAGCGAACGGGATTGTGCCCAGAATGTCTGAATTGTGGGGAATAATAAGAGATGTATCGATGGTATCGAGGATACGGTCATTATCACTGTCGGAATAGAACCCCTTGGAAGAAAACAGTTCGAGGAGATCAAAGTCTTTTCCGGAAATCCGCACTCTGGAAGGTGTTTTGTGGGAGGGTGTCAGCATTCTCTTCGGAAATCCCATCCGAAGGAGACGCGCTTCAGACATGTCATCCTTGTGATTAAGCGTAAAAGTAATCTGTCCGCATCCGGGATAGGTGAGGATGTCTGTGTTCTGTCCCTTCAAATGCCGAAGACGGAGAGACTCAAGGGCTTGAAGGGTTTTTTCCTTTTGCTGTTTGTCAGGAAGATGGACTTCCACCGTCAAATCTTTTATTTCACCTGAATTGAACCTTAATTTTTTAAGAGACTGGGAGACGGGTTCGACTTCCGGAAACTCATATAAAGCAGATTTGAATATGATTTTTTCCGGTTTCACTCCGGTTTTATCGAGAAAACGAACCAAATCTTTTTCCAGCGAGAAATAGGTGGCTCCTTGCTCCCGTCCCCAGATTTCCCAGAGATATGGCCAGCGGAGGAAAAAAGCCCGCCCAGTCGCAAGAAGCGCCTTTTCAGAGCCTGCAGTGAGGATCACAAAGCGTTTGTCCTTATAGGAAAAAAGCGAGACTAAACCCTGGCTGTGTTCGAGTGGGGGAAGGTCGATCCTCCCGGCTTTTTTCATTTTTTTGATCCAATTCAGGTTGGCTCCGATGAGCACAGGGTTTTCCAGATTCAGTATGTCTTTAATCTCTGATTCCTTTTTGACGAGAGAGAAATCAACGACTAGACTTTCCAGGTTGGCTCTTGCCGCAATATCACCTGCCGCAGCAATCTCGTAAGCATTGGGAGTATCAGAAAGGATGATATTGAGGACGACTTTATCTGCGAGGTTATCTTTGTCCAGGTCTCTGATTCCCTTCCCCAGATGGAATATCTCAGAGAGGCTGGCTATTTCTGCGGTTCCGCTCTGGGCGAAGAAGAGGATCAGAATCAAAAAGGCAAGGTTTCTTTTTCTCATGAGTTCTCCTTTTTGTCCCGTTTATTCTCGGTTTTCCCCTCAATTTTGATGGTTCTCTCTGGACAAGTCAATAGAAATAAAACCGGCTTTCGGGATCAGGCTTTATCTGGATTTAAGGATGAAGGACTTGATTCCGGTTACCTGGCATCAATTCTGACAAGGCCTGAACCCGATATATGTCGTTGAAAATTGGATGGGGAGAGGCCAGTTGAAACGGGAAAGCAGGGATTGGAATGACTTGACTTTCTATTATTATTACTATAGAATTAATATGAAAATAAATGGCAGTATTGAATACTATATATTGTATGATAAAAATAATGAGGTAGAATATATTGATTTATTTCTTGACAATGTGACTCATTTTTTTCTATAATCCCCCCAAAGGAAGCGTCAGCGAATGAAAACAATCTCCATTAAAGCCGCTAAGTATATCTTTATAGGATTTCTCTCTCTTGTGATTTTTGGAGGGGCGTCTGTTGAATTCGGGAAGGACGAGACGTTCTTTCATGGATATCCGATTGAAAAGCCCATAATCAGGATAGGGCTGGGCGTTAATTTGAGCCTTATCCAGATTCAGTCCTCTTCCGGGATGAAGATTTACGAGGTTAACCCGAACTACA